>NZ_JAHSQD010000163.1 GCF_020103755.1 Streptomyces sp. LS1784 | reverse complement strand
CTGGGCCCGGGCGCCGAGCGCCCGGAGGCGGCCTCCGGCGCGGCCGGCCCGCTGGGCGGGCACGCCGAGCCGTCCGGGCAGGAGATCCCGGCGCCGTCGCTCGACCCGGTGTTCCAGCACGGTGTGGTGGTCGGCTTCGACGGCTCGCTGTCGAGCGAGCGCGCCCTCGCCTACGCCGTGGGCATGGCGCGTCGTTCGCAGTGCGGGCTGGTGATCGTGCACGTCGCCAACCGTCTGCCCGCCACGGTCTGGGCAGGCTGCGAGCCACCCGTCTTCGTCGACCTCCCCGACCGCCGGACCGAGGTTCTCGGCCTGGAGCTCGCCTGCGCGGACTTCCTCGCCGGGGTGCCGTGGATCCTGGTCGAGCGTGGCGGGGACATCTGCCACGAGATCGAGGAGGTCGGCCGTGAGTACGCCGCCGACGCGATCGTCGTCGGCACGACGCACGGCCTGCTCGGCAAGATCTTCGGCTCGGTCTCCGGGCGGCTGGCGCGGCGGGCCAACCGCCCGGTGATCGTGATCCCCTGAGGCTCCGTTCCTGCGGCTCCTCCCGAAGCCTCTCCTGGTCTCCTCCTGATGTCTCCTCCGCTATGGGCTCCCCAACTCGCGTTGCGGAGCGATGCGTTGAGCGGTGTGCCGACCCGGTGAACGCGGTTCGGGAGGTGACCGTCAGGCAGTGATCGTCACGAACCGATGCCGAGCTCCCGGGCGATGAGCATGCGCTGGACTTCAGACGTGCCCTCCCCGATCTCCAGAATCTTGCAGTCGCGCCAGAAGCGGGCGACGGGGAATTCGTTCATGAAGCCGTACCCGCCGTGGATCTGGGTCGCCTCGCGGGCGTTGTCGACGGCGGCCTCGGACGAGTACAGCTTCGCGATGGCGGCCTCCTTCTTGAACGGTTCGCCGTGCAGCAGCCGAGAGGCGGCGTCCCGCCAGGCCAGGCGGGAGGTGTGGGCGCGCAGCTCCATGTCGGCAAGCTTGAACTGGATGGCCTGGTTGGCGCCGATCGGCCGGCCGAAGGCCCGGCGCTCGCCGGCGTACTTGACGGACTCGTCGACGCAGCCCTGGGCCAGGCCGGTGGCCAGGGCCGCGATCGCGATGCGGCCCTCGTCGAGGATCCGCAGGAACTGGGCGTAGCCTCGGCCACGCTCGCCCAGCAGGTTGGCCGCGGGAACGCGGCAGTCGGTAAAGGACAATTCGCGGGTGTCGGATGCGTTCCACCCGACCTTCGAGTACTTCTTCGAGACCTGGAAGCCGGGGGTCCCGGTGGGCACGATGATGGAGGAGATCTCCCGTACAGGCGAGCGGAATTCACCCTCTTCACTCGAACGAGCGATCGGTTCGGTGAGTGCGGTGACGGTGACCAGGCCGGTGATGTCGGTGCCGGAGTTGGTGATGAAGCACTTGGTCCCGTTGATGACCCACTCGTCGGTGGCCTCGTCGTACCGCGCCGTGGTGCGGGTGGCCCCCGCGTCCGACCCGCCCTCCGGCTCGGTGAGGCCGAAGGCGCCGAGGAGTTCGCCCGAGGTCAGCCGGGGCAGCCACTCGCGCTTCTGCTCCTCGGTGCCGAACCGGTGGATCGGCATCGCGCCGAGCGAGACGGCGGCCTCCAGGGTGATCGCCACCGAGGAGTCCACGCGGGCGAGTTCCTCCAGGGCGAGGCCGAGGGCGAAGTAGTCGCCGCCCATGCCGCCGTACTCCTCCGGGAAGGGCAGGCCGAAGAGCCCCATCCGCCCCATCTCCCGGACGATCTCGTAGGGGAACTCCTCCCGCTCGTAGAACCCGCCGATCTTCGGCGCCACCACGTCCTGGGCGAACTCGGCGACGGTGCGCCGCAGTTCCTCGTACTCGCTGCTGAGTCGGTGGTCGAGCATGGTGATCCTCCTGGCGTCCGGCCGGGTCGGCCGCGGACGTGAACGGGGTGACCGGCGTCCGTCGGTCGGTGTGACGGACGCACGATGTGATTGAGGGGCGGGAGTCGAGCGGTGCGGGTGGTGCGCGGCGCCGGCCGGGTGGTGCGGGCGGCCGGCGCCGGAACGGGAGCGGGCGGGTCAGCCCCCGGCGGAGCCGAGCAGCGCCTGGACGGTGCGGGACGGACTCGGGCGGCCGAGGCGCTCGGCCATCCAGCCGCTTGTCGCGACGAGGGAGCGCAGGTCGACGCCGGTCCGGATGCCGAGCCCGTGCAGCATCCAGACGAGGTCCTCGGTGGCCAGGTTGCCGGTGGCGCTCTTCGCGTACGGGCAGCCGCCCAGGCCGCCCGCCGAGGCGTCCACCGTGGTGACGCCCTCGCGCAGTGCCGCCAGGGTGTTGCTGAGCGCCTGGCCGTAGGTGTCGTGGAAGTGCACGGCGATCCGGCCGACCGGGACGCCGGCCCGCGCGAAACCCGCCAGCAGGGCGGTGACCTGGCCCGGGGTGGCGACCCCGATGGTGTCGCCGAGGCTCAGCTCCGTGCAGCCCAGCTCCAGCAGCTGCACGCCGTACCGGACCACCTGGTCGACCGGGACGGGGCCCTCCCAGGGGTCGCCGAAGCACATCGAGAGGTAGCCGCGGACCGTGACCCCGGCCCCGGTGGCCCGGGTCACGACCGGGCGGAACATCGCCATGGCCTCGTCCGCCGAGCGGTTGAGGTTGCGGCGGGCGAAGGTCTCGGTGGCGCTGGCGAACACCGCGATGTCGGCGGCGTGGTGGGCGAGCGCGCGGTCCAGGCCACGCTCGTTGGGCACCAGCACCGGCAGCCGCAGGCCCGGGTGGCGCTCCGGCAGGCCGGCGAGCCGGGGGACCAGCTCCTCGGCGTCGGCCAGCTGCGGTACCCATTTCGGGTGAACGAAGCTGGTGGCCTCGACGGTCCTCAGCCCGGCGGCCGCGAGCCGGGCGATGAACTCGGCCTTGACCTCGACTGGCACCAGGGACTTCTCGTTCTGCAGGCCGTCGCGCGGTCCGACCTCGTGGATCCGGACCTCCTCGGGCAGGCCGGGGGCGCGGACCGGGTCGGGCAGGCCCAGGTCGAGGGCGTCGGGCTCGCGGGCGGTCACGACCGGACCTCCGCGGGCTCGGCGGGGGCCGCGGCCGGTTCGGCCGGGGCGTCCCCGACCACCGCGTCCTCGACCGGGGTGACCACGACCAGCAGGTCCTCCATCGCGACGGTGGCGCCGGCGGTGGCCCGCAGTTCGGCCACCACGCCGTCGTGCGGTGCGGCGATCACGTGTTCCATCTTCATGGCCTCCAGGACGAGCAGGGGCTGTCCCTTGCGGACCGTCTCGCCCGCCGTGGTCTTGACGACGGTGACGGTGCCGGGCATCGGGGCGGTCAGGGCGCCGTGGTGAGCGGCGGCCCCGACGGCGCTCTCGACGACCGGGTCGAAGGCGTGCAGCGGCCAGGCGTCGCCCTCGATGCCGAGCCAGGTCACCGGTCCGGCGGCGAGGCCGGGGGTGGCGTCGGTGGCCAGCGAGAACGTGGTCCGGAGGCCGTCGACTGTCAGGTGCAGCCGGTCGTCGGCCAGGGTCGCGCGGGCGCGGTGCGTGGGGCCCTCGTCGAGCCGGAGCTCGACCTCGCGGGTGGGCCCGGCGGAATTGTCAGTGGCATCGGCTACGTTGCCCGCAGTGATCGAACGGACGCGCACCGCCACCGGGTCCTGGCCGGGGGTACGGAGTCGGTGGGTGGTCCAGGCGGGGGTGCCGCCCAGGCGCCAGCCGGAGGGAAGGGAGAACGGGTCGGTCCAGCCGTCGGGATCGGCGGCCGGGGCGAGTTCCAGGTGCCGTGCCAGTGCGGCCGCGTAGTAGAGGAGGTGAGCGGGCGACGGCGGTTCGGCCGCCGCGGGCGTGCTCGGGGTGGTCGCGTTCGTGGGGGAGTACGGCGCGGTGAGCAGGGCCGGTTGCTCCTGCGCCGTCTGCTCCACCAGGCCGGTGTCCAGGCGGCCGGCGGCGACGTCGGGGTGTGCGAGCAGTCGGCGCAGGAAGCCGGTGTTGGTGGTGACGCCCAGGATGCGGGTGTCGGCCAGCGCCGCACGGAGCCGGCGCAGCGCGGTCGGGCGGTCGGGCCCGTACGCGATGACCTTGGCGAGCATGGGGTCGTACGCGCTGGTGATGACGGTTCCGGGGGCCACCCCGGAGTCGACACGGATGCCCTCGCCCCGGGGCTCGTCCAGGGTGAGGATGCGGCCGCCGGTGGGCAGGAAGTCCCGTTCCGGGTCCTCGGCGCAGATGCGGGCCTCGATGGCGTGGCCCAGGAAGGAGATGTCGGACTGGGCGAAGGAGAGCGGTTCACCGGCGGCGACGCGCAGCTGCCACTCGACCAGGTCGAGCCGGACCGAGTCCGCGCCGACCGCGACGGCGAGTTCGGTGACGGGGTGTTCCACCTGGAGACGGGTGTTCATCTCCATGAAGAAGAAGTCCCGCACTCCCTCGGCGGCGGAGGCGGGGGCGTCCGGGTCGATGCCGGGGACGATGAACTCCACGGTGCCGGCGCCGGTGTAGCCGCAGGACTCCGCGGCGCGGACGGCCGCGGCGCCCATCGCGGCGCGGGTCTCGGCATTCAGGAGAACGGAGGGAGCCTCTTCGATCAGTTTCTGGTGGCGGCGCTGGAGGCTGCACTCGCGCTCGCCGAGGTGGACGGTGGTGCCGTGGGCGTCGGCGAGCACCTGCACCTCGATGTGACGCGGCCGGTCGATCCAGCGCTCCAGCAGCAGGGTGTCGTCGCCGAAGGCTGTCCGGGCGACACGGCGGGCGGCGGCGATCTCGGTCGGCAGGTCGGCGCGGTCCCGCACGAGCCGCATGCCCTTGCCGCCGCCGCCGGCGGACGGCTTGAGCAGCACCGGGTAGCCGATCTCGTCGGCGGCGGCGACGAGTTCCTCGTCGGTGGGCGCGGTGGCCCGGCTGCCGGGGACCACCGGGACGCCGGCGGTCCGGACGGCCTCCTTGGCGTTGATCTTGTCGCCCATCAGCTCGACCGCAGCAGGAGGTGGTCCGATGAAGACGAGGCCCGCGTCGGCGCAGGCGCGGGCGAAGCCGGGGTTCTCGGCGAGGAAGCCGTAACCGGGGTGGACGGCCTGGGCGCCGGTGCGGCGGGCAGCGGCGAGGATCTGGTCGGTCCGCAGGTAGGTCTCGGCCGCTGAGCTGTCGCTGCGGTCGGCCGGGCCGAGCCGGACCGCGACGTCGGCCTCGCGGACGTGCGGCGCGTCGGCGTCCGCGTCGCTGAACACGGCGACCGAGCGGACGCCGAGCCGCCGCAGGGTGCGGATCACCCGGAGGGCGATCTCGCCGCGGTTGGCGACCAGAACTGTGTCGAACATGGGAGGCGTTCCTCCGGGTCGAGGGGAGCCGTACGAAGGAGGTGGCGGTGGGCGGTCGGGGCGCCGGCCCGGGTGGGCCGGTGCCCCGGGGAGTCACACCCGGAAGGGAGGGGTCACGGGAACAGGGGTGACACGACGAGGGATCACATGCGGAAGACGCCGTACGGAGCGGGCGGCGCCAGCGGCGCGTTGGCACAGGCGGTCAGCGCGAGACCGACGACGGTGCGGGTGTCCATCGGGTCGATCACGCCGTCGTCCCAGAGCCGGGCGGTGGCGTAGTAGGCGTTGCCCTGGCGCTCGTACTGCTCGCGGACAGGGCGCTTGAACTCCTCCTCCGCCTCGGCCGGCCACTGCTCGCCGTGCGCCTCCAGCTGGTCGCGGCGGACGGTGGCGAGGACGGAGGCCGCCTGCTCGCCGCCCATCACGGAGATCTTGGAGCCCGGCCACATCCACAGGAAGCGGGGTGAGTAGGCGCGGCCGCACATCGAGTAGTTGCCGGCTCCGTACGAGCCGCCGATCACCACGGTCAGCTTCGGGACACGGGTGCAGGCGACGGCGTTGACCATCTTGGCGCCGTGCTTGGCGATGCCGCCCGCCTCGTACTGCCGGCCGACCATGAACCCGGTGATGTTCTGGAGGAAGAGGAGGGGGATGCCGCGCTGGTCGCACAGCTCGATGAAGTGGGCGCCCTTGAGGGCCGACTCGGAGAACAGCACGCCGTTGTTGGCGACGATGCCGACCGGGTGGCCGTGGATCCGGGCGAAGCCGGTGACGAGGGTCGAGCCGTACTCGGCCTTGAACTCGGCGAACCGGCTGCCGTCCACCAGCCGGGCGATCACCTCGCGCACGTCGTAGGGCGTGCGTGGGTCGACCGGCACGGCCCCGTACAGACCCGCCGGGTCGACGGCCGGCGGCTCGACCGGGGTGAGCGGCCACGGCTTGGCCTCGCGCGGGCCCAGCCCGGCGACGATCGTGCGGACGATGGAGAGGGCGTGGGCGTCGTCCTCGGCCAGGTGGTCCGTCACGCCCGAGGTGCGGGAGTGCAGCTCGCCGCCGCCCAGCTCCTCGGCGGTGACCACCTCGCCGGTCGCGGCCTTCACCAGCGGCGGACCGCCCAGGAAGATCGTGCCCTGGTTGCGGACGATCACGGCCTGGTCGCTCATCGCCGGGACGTACGCGCCGCCGGCCGTGCACGAGCCGAGCACGGCGGCGATCTGCGGGATGCCCGCGGCGGAGAGCCGGGCCTGGTTGTAGAAGATCCGGCCGAAGTGGTCGCGGTCCGGGAAGACCTCGTCCTGCATCGGGAGGAAGGCGCCGCCGGAGTCCACCAGGTAGACGCAGGGCAGCCGGTTCTCCAGCGCGACCTCCTGGGCGCGCAGGTGCTTCTTCACCGTCATCGGATAGTAGGTGCCGCCCTTGACGGTGGCGTCGTTGGCGACCACCACCACCTCGCGCCCGGCGACCCGGCCGATGCCGGCGATCACCCCGGCCGCGGGGGCCGCGCCGTCGTACATCCCGTCCGCGGCCAGCGGGGCCAGTTCCAGGAAGGGGGAGGCCGGGTCGAGCAGGGTGTCCACCCGGTCGCGGGGCAGCAGCTTGCCGCGGGCGGTGTGCCGGGCGCGGGCCTTGGCGCCGCCGCCCAGGGCGGCCGCGTCGAGCTTTGCGCGCAGCTCGGTGACCAGGGCCCGGTGCGCCTCGGTGTTGGCGCGGTAGGCCTCGGAGCCGGGATCGACGGAGCTGCCGAGCCGGGGCGCCGGTGCGGCGGCCGCGGGCTGGGCGGCACCGGGCGCCGTCGTGCCGGTCGCCGCGCTGAGCCGGACACCGGTGGGTGTGCCGGCGGTTGAGATGACCATTCCCAAGAGCTCCCTTGCCCTCGGCACCAGGTGGGCAGCCGGGTACGGTCCGCCCGTGATCGCCACGTTAATTAACGTTAACTTACGCGCCCAGGTTAACGGCCGATAACCCGACTGTCTACGATGGACGGCATGCCGAACGTCCCCGCAGCCTCCGCGCTCCCACGCCGCGACCAGATCCGCCGGGAGGCCGCGAGGCTGTTCGCCGCCCGGGGCTTCCTCGGCGTCGGCGTGGACGAGATCGGCAAGGCCGTCGGGATCAGCGGCCCCGGGCTCTACCGGCACTTCGCCGGCAAGGATGCGATGCTCGCGGACCTGTTGATCGGCATCAGCGAGCGCCTGCTGGACGAGGGGCGCCGCCGGGCGGGTGGCGGCGAAGGCCCGGCAGCCACGCTGGACGCGCTGATCAGTGGGCACGTCGACTTCGCCCTGAACGACCGGGACCTGATCACCCTGCACGACCGCGAGCTGCTGAACCTCAAGGAGGAGGACCGGCGCACCGTCCGCCGGCTCCAGCGCGGCTACGTCGAGCTGTGGGTGGACGTGGTCCGGCAGGCCTACCCGCCACTGGCCGACCCCGCTGCCGAGCCGGTGGCGCGGGCCGCCGTGCACGCCGTCTTCGGCCTGATCAACTCGACCCCGCACAGCCTCGGCCCGAACCCCGACCAGGCCGAGCGCTCCGCCCTCCAGCGCGACGGCATGGCCGCCCTGCTCCATGCCCTCGCCCACGGCGCTTTCGCGGCGGCCGCGGACTCGGCCGCCTCCCCCGTCGACGGTTCGGCGTCCGCTGGGGCCTGACTGCCGGTGCCCCGGGCAGTGCCTCCGGCTCCGTTCCGGTCGCCGAGCGGTCCTTCGCCGAGCAGTCCGTCGCCGAGCGGCCTGTCGCGAAGTGGCCCGACGGAGATCGGCTCGGCGGAGAAGGGGTCGGCGGAGAAGGGGCTGGCGGAGAATGGTCAGAGGGCGAAGGTTCCGCCGGTGAAGGCCCGGCGGCAGCCCGCCCCGAGTCCTCATCCCGAAGAACGGCGCCCGCCCGCCTCTGGCCGCTGGCCGTCATGACGGCCGTCGGCGACCCTGGAGTCGGCCGGGGGAGAGTGGGCCATGTGAGTGTTCCACCGGGAATCACCGCAGGCGGCTGGCTGTTGGCCAGTCCGCCGGACCGGATGGTCAGGGCTGCCCCGGCCCGCCCCGAACCCACCCGGGCCGGAAACGCCATGGCGGCCACCCGACGAAATGGTTAGCATCCCTAAATATGCCTGAGACTCACGGATCCACGGTGGAGCAATCCCCGAGCGGCCCCCAGGCCCCCGGCCCGACCCCGGAGGTCCCCGTCGACAGCCTGCAGCCCGCCGTCGAGAACGCCGGGCCGGTCGCCGGAGACGGCGGGCCCGCCGTCGAGAACACCCAGCCCGCTGCCGAGGGTGCCGAGTCGGCCGGCTGGCTGCGCCGCCTGATCGGCTACAGCTGGCGGTCCCGCCGCAGCCTGCTGCTCGCCTTCGGCGCCTCGCTCCTCGGCATGGCCGTCACCGCGCTGGTGCCACTGGTCACCAAGCTGATCATCGACGACGTCATCGTCGCCCACACCCGTTCGCTGGCCCCCTGGGCGGTGGTGCTGCTGCTCGCGGCCCTCGTGGTCTTCGGCTGCACCCAGGTCCGCCGCTACTACGGCGGCCGGCTCGCGGTCGACGTCCAGCACGACATGCGCAGCGACCTGTTCCGCTCGCTCGGCCGGCTCGACGGCCACCGTCAGGACCGGCTGGACACCGGCCAGGTGGTCGGGCGTGCGACCTCCGACCTCCAGCTGGTCAACGGTCTGCTCTCGATGCTGCCGATGATGACCGGCTACCTGCTGATGTTCGTCATGTCGCTGGCCGTGATGGTCTGGCTGTCCCCGCCGCTCACCCTGATCGCCCTGGTCATGGCCCCCGCGCTGTGGTGGGTCTCGGTACTCAGCCGCAAGCGCCTGTTCCCCGCCACCTGGGCCGCCCAGCAGGAGGCGGCCGCCGTCGCGGGCGTGGTGGACGGCGCGATCGGCGGCGTCCGCGTGGTCAAGGGCTTCGGCCAGGAGGCGCAGGAACGCGACAAGCTGGAGCTGGCCTCCCGCAACCTCTTCGCGGCCCGCCTCCGGTCGATCCGGCTGAACGCCCGCTACAACCCGGCGATGCAGGCGATCCCGGCACTCGCCCAGGTCGGCGTCCTGGCCTTCGGCGGCTGGCTGGCCGTCGACGGCCGGGTCACGCTCGGGACCTTCGTCGCCTTCTCCACCTACGTCGCCCAGATGACCGGCCCGGTGCGGATGCTGACCATGGTCATCACCGTCGGCCAGCAGGCCCGGGCCGGCGTCGAGCGCGTCCTGCAGCTGATCGACGAGCGACCGCTGGTCCAGGAGCGCCCGGACGCCCGCACCCTGGACCTCGCGCACGGCGACACCCCGGCCGGGGCCCCGGAGAACGGCGTACCGGCCGACGCCCCCGCCGCCACCTCCGCCACCGCCGCCACCGCCTCCGGCACCACCGCCGTCACCGCCACCGTCGGTGCGCGGACCCCCGACGTCGCCCTGGAGTTCGACCGGGTCGAGTTCCGCTACGACCCCGAGCACCCCGCCCCCGTCCTGCACGGCCTCAGCCTGAAGCTGGCTCCCGGTGAGACCCTCGCCCTGGTCGGCGCCTCCGGCTCCGGCAAGTCGACGGTGGCCCAGCTGGTGCCCCGCTTCTACGACCCCGCCGCCGGCGCCGTCCGCCTGTACGGCCACGACCTGCGCGACCTCACCCTGGACTCGGTCCGTGCGGCGGTCGGCATCGTCCCCGAGGAGAGCTTCCTCTTCTCCGAGTCGGTCCGCACCAACATCGCGTACGGCCGCCCGGACGCCACGGACGAGCAGGTGGTCGCCGCCGCCCGCGCCGCCCAGGCCGACGAGTTCATCCGTGCGCTGCCGGACGGCTACGACACCAAGGTCGGCGAGCAGGGCCTGACCCTCTCCGGCGGCCAGCGCCAGCGCATCGCGCTGGCCCGGGCGATCCTCACCGACCCCCGGATCCTGCTGCTGGACGACGCCACCTCGGCCGTGGACCCGCAGATCGAGGCGGAGATCCACGACGCGCTGCGCTCGGTGATGACCGGCCGCACCACGCTGCTGATCGCCCACCGCCGCTCGACCCTCCAGCTCGCCGACCGGATCGCCGTCCTGGAGCGCGGTCGGCTGCTGGACCTCGGAACGCACGAGGAACTCGAAGCCCGATGTCCCCAGTACCGGGCCCTGATCACCGACCCCGAGGCCGGTCGCACCGGCCGGCAGTCCATCCCTGAACCGGCGTCCGCAGAGGCGTCCGGGCGGGCGACCGAGCAGCAGGCCGCCGGCGGCGCTCCCACCGGCGACGCACAGACGGCCCCCGGGAGCGACAGCGCCGGAACCACCGACAGCGCCGGAACCACCGGAACCCAGGCCACCCCCGCCCTCCCCACCCCCGCCCTGGCCAAGGCCGCCCGCACCGCCGACCCCGACCTGCTGGACAAGGTCGCGGCCCTCCCGCCCGCCTCCGACACCCCGGCCGTCCCCCGCGCCGAGGCCGAGGCCGGCGACCCCGACTTCACCCTGCGCCGTCTGCTGCGCCCCTTCCGCACCCCGCTGCTCATCGCCTTCCTGCTGGTCGCCCTGGACGCAGCGGCCGGCCTGGTGCTGCCGGTGCTGATCCGGCACGGCATCGACGAGGGCGTCCGCAAGGGCCTGATGTCCGGCGTCGCGGTGGCCTCGCTCACCGCACTCGTCGTGGTCCTGCTGGACTGGGTGGTGCAGGGCGCCGAGAACCGGGTCAGCGGCCGTACCGGCGAGCGCGTCCTCTACACGCTCCGGCTCAAGATCTTCGCCCACCTCAACCGGCTCGGCCTGGACTACTACGAGCGCGAGCTGACCGGCCGGATCATGACCAGGATGACCACCGACCTGGACTCGCTGACCTCCTTCCTCCAGACCGGCATGGTCACCGCCGTGGTCAGCCTGCTGACCTTCGCCGGGATCTTCGCCGCCCTGCTGATCATCGACGCCGGCCTGGCCCTGGTGGTCTTCGCCGTCCTGCCGCTGCTGGTGATCGCCACCCTGGTGTTCCGCAAGAAGTCCAAGGACCAGTACGAGCACTCCCGCGACCTGATCAGCGCCGTCAACGCCGACCTCCAGGAGAACGTGGCCGGCATGCGGATCGTCCAGGCCTTCCGCCGCCTGGACACCAACACCGACCGCTTCGTGGCCCGTGGCATCGCCTACCGCGAGGCCCGGGTCCGGGCCCAGCTCTACATCTCGCTGTACTTCCCGTTCGTCCAGTTCCTCTCCAGCGTGGCCGCCGCGCTGGTGCTGATCGTCGGCGCCGCCCGGGTCGACGCGGGGACGCTGACGGTCGGTGCGCTGGTCGCGTACCTGCTCTACATCGACCTGTTCTTCGCGCCGGTCAACCAGCTGTCCCAGGTGTTCGACGGCTACCAGCAGGCTTCGGTCGGGCTCGGCCGCATCCGCGAGCTGCTGCGCACCCCGACCACCACCGCCGAGGCGCTCGACCCGGTCCCGGTGGCCAAGGGCCTGCGCGGCGAGATCTCCTTCGAGGGGGTCGGTTTCGCCTACAACGGCGGCGCCGACGGTGCTCCGACCGTGCTGAGCGGCGTGGACCTGCACATCCCGGCCGGGCAGACGGTTGCGCTGGTCGGCGAGACCGGCGCCGGCAAGTCGACGCTGGTGAAGCTGGTCGCCCGGTTCTACGACGCGACGGAGGGCACCGTCCGGGTGGACGGGGTCGACCTCACCTGCTACGACCTGGCGCAGTACCGCCACCGCCTGGGCGTGGTGCCGCAGGAGGCGTACCTGTTCGCGGGCACCGTCCGCGAGGCGATCGCGTACGGACGGCCGGACGCCTCGGCGGCCGAGGTGGAGGCGGCGGCCCGGGCGGTCGGCGCGCACGACATGATCGTCCGGCTCTCGGGCGGCTACGACCACGAGGTGGCGGGCCGCGGGCGCAACCTCTCGGCGGGCCAGCGCCAGCTGATCGCGCTGGCCCGGGCCGAGCTGGTCGACCCGGACATCCTGCTGCTCGACGAGGCCACCGCGGCGCTCGACCTGGCCACCGAGGCGGCGGTCAACCAGGCTGCGGACCGGCTCAGCGGGGGCAGGACCACCCTGGTCATCGCCCACCGCCTGACCACCGCCGAGCGCGCCGACCGGGTGATCGTGCTGGACCACGGCCGGGTGGTCGAGGACGGCACGCACACCGAACTGCTCGCCCGGGGCGGCACCTACGCCCGGCTCTGGCAGGCGTTCATCGCCGACGGCCACCCGGCGGTCGAGGCCGTCGCCGCAGGATAGGGCCGCTCCGCACCCGGAACCCCGCTCACCCGCGAGCCGCCTGACGGCCCTTCACCTGCGGATCGTCAGGCGGCGATCAGCGAGGCCAGCAGCGCCGAGGCGTCGATGCCCCGGGGCAGGTCGCTCACCTGCCCGTCCCCGACCTCGACCACCCGCCAGCCGGAGCCGTCCGCCCGGCTGGCGAGGTCGGTGGTGACGAAGCGGCAGCCGAGCCTGCGGACCAGCGCCGGAACCTCGGTGAGGTCGGGCTCGACGGCCTGGCGCGGGGCGTCCGGGTGCGGCCCGACCAGGACGGGCCGGCCGTCCAACCACCACACCCGGGCCTCCACGGCCCGCCCACCGGCCCCCGGTCCGCCGCCGTCCGCGCGCTCCGGACCGGCCGCACCGGCTGCACCGGCCGGCCCGCTCGTACCGGCCATCCCGCTCGTACCGTTCGTGCCGACCGGGCCGTCCGCCGGGAAGCCCGCGCCTTCGAACTCCTCGTACTGCCGCAGCACCACGCCGCCCGCCAGGAACTCGCCCTGCAGTTCGACGAACCGTTCCACCACCCGGCCGACGGCCGCCAGGTCGGACAACTCGGGCACGTAGCAGGCCTCGCGCCACTCGTGCTTGCGCGACTTCACGTAGTCCTTGACGATCGCCGGGCCGCGCCCACCGAGCCGGGCCGCGGCCTCCGCCAGCTCCGCCGGCCCTGGCGCCGCCGGCCCGTCGGACGGGATCCACGCACTGGCCGGGGTCGCGCCCTCGAACACGCCGTACCAGCCCGGCAGTTCGTGGGCCGCCGCGTACCCGGGCGCGCTGGTCAGCAGGTTGCCGCCGCGGGCGGTGAGCGCGGCGGCGAAGTCGGCGTACCGGGCGGATGGCAGCATCCAACCCCGGTACCAGAGCGGGCCGCTGTCCCGCGGAACCCGCCGGACCGCCTCCTCGGCCCGCCCGGCGAGCAGCCCGTCATGGTCGACCAGGTGGTGCTCGCCGCCCAACTCCCGCAGCATCCTGGCCTCCCAGGCGAAGTGCGGGTCGGGCCGGCGCGGGTTGAGCGGATCGGCGGGGAAGATGATCGCGGGTACGGGCATGGCCGTCAGGGTACGGCCGCTCGGCGGGTCGTGCGCCCGCCACGACGGACCGGCCGGCTCAAGCACCCGACCGGAGTGCCGAATCCGCTCGACGCCCCTGCCGGCTGCTGCGAGAGTGACCCGATGCGAAATCTGCTGCGTCAGCGCAAACGCAAGCCGAGGCAGGCCGCCCGCACGGTGGTCCTGGACGAGAACGGCTCGGTCTTCCTGCTCCGTTCGGACAACGACGAGGTCGGCGTGCACTGGGCCATGCCGGGCGGCGGACTGGAGCCGGGTGAGACCCCGTGGGACGGCGCCCGGCGCGAGCTGTGGGAGGAGACGGGCTGGAGCGACCTCGAACCCGGCCCGCTGCTCTGCACCTGGGAGCACGACTTCACCTGGCACGGCACTCCGGTCCGCCAGCACGAGCACATCTACCTCACCGGCGGCCCGCACCGCGGCCCGGTCGGCGACGTCAGCGAGGTGCACGCCGTCGACCGGATCCTGGACTGGCGGTGGTGGACCCCGGCCGACCTCGCGGACGAGAACGCCGACGCGCTCTGGCCGCCCGCACTGCCGGAACTGCTGGACGCGGTCCGCGCGGGCTGGGCCGTGGACGGGCGGCCGCCGGTGCCCGTCGACCTCGGGTACGTCCCGAACGCCCCGGTCACCCGTCAGCCCGATCAGGCCCGTTAGCCCGGTCAGGCCTGCCGGACCCGTCGGGCCCACGACGCCCGCGCTGCCCATCGCCGGACGGCGCCCGGCGGAGCGGCTACGTGCGCCTGCCGCGCCGGGTCCGCCCGGCCGGAGCGGACTCCCAGCCGTGCAGCTCCAGCTCCCGGTCGTGCAGTGCGGCGGGGTTCATCAGCACCGTCAGCTGTGCGCCGGCCAGTTGTTCGAAGCCGAGTCCGGTCGCGGACAGCAGCTGCTCGGTCGACACCGAGACGGCGATGGCGGGCCGCCAGGAGGGCAGCACCACCAGACAGGTGCCGTGGCCGACCCGGATCGGCTCGGCCGCCACCCGGACGGGTGCGCGCTCCTCCGGCCGGCCGAGGCCCTCGGCCGGCACGGGGCTGCCGCCGATCAGGATGCCGAGCGGCGGTTCGGCCCACGAGGCTCCGGCGGCGGGGCCGGTGGCAGCCGGGCCGGCCCCACCGGAGCCCCCGACGCCGATACCGGCTCCGGCTCCGGCCTCGAACGACGGCGCCTGCGTCGCCGCACCGGCCGTACCGGCGCGTTCGTCCGCCCGCCCGGTGGCATCCGGCAGATCCGTCCTGTTCGGGCCGGTCGCGGCCGTCTCCCGTGCGGTCGCCCCCTGCCCGGTCTGGACGGCCTGCGGGTGCATCCGGCGCAGTCGCCGCGAGGGCGACGGCCGCCGGGACCCCAGGATCCGCGGCTCTTCGTGCACCGGACGCGGCGCCGGCACGGACGGGCCACCCTCCGGCGGCGCGGCGGCGGGCCCGAACCGGACGAACCCGGCCTCGGCCCCGACCCCTTCCGGCCCGTCGGGGGTGCCGGTTGCTCCGGCAGCACCGTCGGTGGAAGCGCCGGGCACGGCCGGACC
>NZ_JAHSQD010000162.1 GCF_020103755.1 Streptomyces sp. LS1784 | reverse complement strand
CCCGCGCTGGCCGACCTGCCGGACCGCACCGGCCCGGCCGCCCGGCTGGACGCCCAGCGGGAGGAGGCCCGCCGCCACCGGATCACCGCCGACCTCGGCCTCGGCCGGGCCGCCGAGCTGGTCGCCGAGCTGGCCGAGCTGTGCGGCGGGCAGCCGCTGGACGAGCCGTTGCAGCTGCTGATGATCCGGGCGCTGCACGAGAGCGGGCGGACGGCCGAGGCGCTGCGCCACTACGAACGGACCAGGCGCGCGCTGGCCGAGGAGCTCGGCGTCGACCCGGGCCGCGGACTCCGCTCCCTGTACGCCGAGTTGCTCGCACCGGACGCTCACGAGGCGCCGACGCCGGAGCCCGTCCGCGCCCCGGCCCCCGCGCTCGCACCCGCTGCCGCGCCCCAACTCCCGCGCTCCGGTGGCAATCTGCGCGGCCGGCTGACCAGCTTCGTCGGCCGGGAGGAGGATCTCGCCGCGCTGCGCGGCATGCTGGCGGACCGTCGGCTGGTCACCCTGACCGGCCCCGGCGGCTCCGGCAAGACCAGCCTCTCGACGGAGGCCGGCCGCGCCGAGCAGTCCGCCGGTGGCTGGCCGGACGGCGTCTGGGTGGCCGAACTCGCCCCGCTGGAGAGCCCGGAGGCGGTGCCCGCCGCCGTGGTCTCGGCGCTCGGCCTGCGCGAGATCGTGCTGCACAGCACCAGCATGGTCGCCGAGGTGATCGACAAGCGGGCCGAGAACCCGGTGCGCCGGCTGGTCGAGCACTGCGGCCACCGTCGGATGCTGCTCGTCCTGGACAACTGCGAGCACCTGATCCAGGCCGCCGCCGACCTCGCCGACGTCCTGCTCGCCGAGTGCCCCGGGCTGACCGTGCTCGCCACCAGCCGTGAACCGCTGGGCGTGCCCGGGGAGACGGTGCTGCCGGTGGAGCCGCTGCCCGACCCGGTGGCGCTGCGGCTGTTCGCCGAGCGCGCCGCCGCCGCCCGTCCCGGCTTCGACCCGCAGAGCGACCCGGAGGCCTGCGCCGAGATCTGCCGCCGGCTGGACGGGCTGCCGCTGGCCATCGAGCTGGCCGCCGCCCGGCTGCGGGTGATGACGGCGCGCCAGATAGCCGACCGGCTGGACGGCCGGTTCTCACTGCTCACCGCGGGCAGCCGCACCCTGCTGCCGCGCCAGCAGACCCTGCGCGCGGTGGTCGACTGGAGCTGGGACCTGCTGGGCAAGCGGGAGCGGGCGGTGCTGCGCCGGCTGTCGGTGTTCGCGGGCGGCTGGCAGCTGGAGGACGCCGAGGCGGTCTGCGCCGACGGCGTCGAGGTGGCCCCCGGCGAGGTCGCCGACCTGCTGCTGTCCCTGGTCGACAAGTCCCTGCTGGTGGCGGACCTGGACGGGGCCAGCCTGCCGCGCTACCGGATGCTGGAGACCATCCACGAGTACGCGGCCGAGCGTCTCGCCGGGGCCGCCGCCGAGCGCGCCGCCACCGAGGCCCGTCACCTCGCGCACTTCCGCACCATGCTCTCCGTCGCCGACGGCCAGATCCACGGCCCCCGGCAGCTGCACTGGCTGACGGTGCTGGAGCGCGAGCAGGACAACATCCGGATCGCGTTGCGTCGGGCGATCGACCTGCGGGACGAGGAACAGGCGCTGCTCCTCGCCCTCGGCATGAGCTGGTACTGGTCGCTGCGCGGCTACAGCATGGAGGCGCGCTCCTGGTACAACGCGGTCGCCGCGCTCGGCCCGGACCCGTTCGGCCCGGACGCCCCGCGGCCGGTGCCGCTGGAGCGCAGCGTGTTCGCGTACGAGCTGCCGCTGTCCGCCGGGGTGGTCGAGGAGGCCCGCCGGCTGCTCGCGATGTTCCGGCTGATCGGGCTGTTCGAGGGCAACCTGGACGTCCTCGGCGACCCGGAGGCGATCGAGGTCGCCCAGCGGCTGATGGGCGTCTACACCCCGGATCTGCCGCAGGCCTACCGCTTCCCGGCGCTGATGCGGGTGTTCGGGGCCTTCCTGTCCGGTCGCCTGGAGGAGATGAAGGACCTGATCGACGACGCCGTGCGCGGCTGCGAACAGCACGGCGGGGTGAGCGACCTGGCGTTCATCCTCCAGGTGCGGGCCAGGATGATGAACGACTGGCCGAGCGGCGAGGAGCAGAGCATCCTGGACGGCGAGCGCTCGCTGGAGCTGTTCGAGCAGTCGGGCAACCTCTGGGGGATCTCCCAGGCGCTGTCCGCGCACGGCGAGTCGCTGGCCAACCGGGGCGAGTCCGCGGCCGCCGCCGAGGCGTACGCGCGGGCGATCGAGCTGGTCGAGGAGCTGGGGGCGCCGCAGGAGGTGCCGATCCTGCGGGTGAACCTGGGCAGCGCCCTGCTGGAGCACGACATGGACCGCGGCGAGCGGGTCATCCGCGAGGCGCTGGCCTCGATCGACACCCCGGGGCTCAACCAGTCCACCACCGGGGCACTGATGTTCGGCCACCTGACGCTCTGCGGCATCCACGCCCAGCGCGGCGAGTTCGAGCGGGCGCTGGCCGAGCTGGACGAGCTGGACACGGTCCGGGTCGGGGGTTTCGCGCCGAGCCTGGTGACCGGGATGCTGCTGAGTTCCCGCGGCTGGATCACCGCCCGGGCCGGGGACCCGGAGGCGGGGTTCGAGCTGCTGCGCGACGGCTGGCGGCAGCTGCGGGCGGTGACGGCCGCGAGCGGCTTCTTCGAACACATGACGGTCCTGGTGGTGCCGGCGGTGACGGCGGTGCTGTGCGCCTTCGCCCAGCACGACGGCGACCTGGAGCGGGCCCGGGTGGCGGCCGCGCTGACCGGCGCGCACGGTGGGCTGCACGGCCCCAAGGGCGGCTACCTGGACCGGGTCGAGCGCGCGCGTTCGGAGGCCGTCCTGCGGGACCTGATGGGGGATGCCGGGTACGAGGAGGCCCGGGCCGACGGGGCCGGGATGACCCAGGAGCAGGCCTTCGAACTGCTGGAGGGGCTGATCGGCTAGACCGCGCGTGGGCCCGTGCGGCCGGTGCCCGTCCCCTGGTCACCGCCCGCACGGGCCCGTACTGCGGCCGGCGCCTGTCCCGGACGGCCGGCCGTCCCGTCCGCCGGCCCTTCCCCGACGGGGCCGGCGGTGGTCGCGGGGGTCAGGTCCGCTTGCGGAACCGGGCGACCGCCAGCGGGGCGAAGACCGCGGTGGCGGCGGCCGACCAGATCAGCACGATCATCACCGGGTGGGCCACCGCCCCCTGGCCGTTGAGCAGGGAGCGGGAGGCGTCGGCCAGCGCGGACAGCGGGTTGACCTTGGTGAAGGCCTGCAGCCAGCCCGGCATGGTGTCGGTCGGTGCGAAGATCGAGCTGCCGAACTGCATCGGCATCAGGACCAGCATGGAGACGCCCTGCACCGCCTGGGCGCTCTTCATCGACATGCCGAGCAACATCGAGATCCAGACGATCGACATGCCGAACACCAGCGACAGGCCGACCGCGGCCAGCAGCTCCGGCACACCGGTCTTCAGCTCGAAGCCGAGGATGAACGCGAAGGTCAGCAGGATCGCGGAGGAGAGCAGCGCCCGCAGGGTCTCCGCCACGATCTTGGACAGCAGCACCGAGGCCCGGCCGATCGGCAGGGTGCGGAAACGGTCCATCACCCCGGTCTGGAAGTCGCTGTTCAGGCCGGTGCCGACGGCCAGCGCCAGGGTCATGCCGGTCTGCCCGAGCAGACCGGGGATCATGAACTGCTTGTACTCGTCCTGGTTGCCGGCGAAGATGGCGCCGCCGAAGACGTAGACGAACAGCACGGTGAAGACGATCGGCATCAGTACGGCGTCGAACATCGACTCCGGGTCGGCCTTGATCCGCATCAGGTTGCGCCGGGTCAGCGCGCCGACGTGGCGCAGGGTGCCGGCCAGGCCGATCCGGGTGTCCTCGGCCCGGGTGTCCTTCACCCGGGCGGGGGTGAGCGTGGCGGTGGTCATGCGACGGGCTCCTTGGCGAGGCTGGGGGCGGGGGCGGTGGCCGCGTCCGCGGTGGGCTTGCCGGTGATGGCGAGGAAGACCTCGTCCAGGCTGGGGACCTTGGTGTCGATGCCGGCGATCGCGAAGCCGCGGGTGCCGAGCACCGAGATGACGGCGGTCAGGTGCTCCTCGCCGGTGATCGGCACCGCGAGCAGGCCGTCGTCGTGCGAGACGGTGGCGTTGAGGACGCCGTTCTCGCGCAGGCAGCGGGCCATCTCGGGCAGCTCGGCCGGGTGGGCCGGGCGGACCTGGAGGGTCTGGCCGCCGACCCTGGCCTTGAGCTCGGAGACGGCGCCGTTGGCGATCACCTTGCCGCGGTCGATGACGGTCACCTCGTTCGCGAGCTGCTCCGCCTCCTCCATGTACTGGGTGGTCAGCAGGACGGTGCTGCCCTCGGCGACCATCCGCTGCACCTCGTCCCAGACCTCGTTGCGGGTGCGCGGGTCCAGGCCGGTGGTGGGCTCGTCCAGGTAGAGCACCCGGGGGCGGCCGATCATGCTGGCGGCCAGGTCGAGGCGACGGCGCATGCCGCCGGAGTAGGTCTTGGCGGGCCGCTTGGCGGCCTCGGTGAGGGAGAAGCGCTCCAGCAGCTCGGCGGCCCGGGCCTTGGCCTCCCGGCGGGGGAGGTCCAGCAGCCGGCCGATGAGGTAGAGGTTCTCGTACCCGGAGAGCAGCTCGTCCACGGAGGCGTACTGGCCGGTGAGGCCGATCGTGCGGCGCAGCTGCTTGGGCTGGCGCAGCACGTCGTAGCCGCCGACGAACGCGGTGCCGGCGTCCGGCTTGAT
Source organism: Streptomyces sp. LS1784 (assembly GCF_020103755.1). GTDB lineage: Bacteria > Actinomycetota > Actinomycetes > Streptomycetales > Streptomycetaceae > Kitasatospora. The sequence goes on along the minus strand of NZ_JAHSQD010000162.1, from coordinate 10,530 downwards.
CAGGGTGGACAGGACGCGCACCAGGGTGGTCTTGCCCGCGCCGTTGGGGCCGAGCAGGGCGAGGACGGTGCCCTCCTCGACGGTGAGGTCGACCCCGTCGAGGGCCTTGGTGCTGCCGTAGTGCTTGACGATGCCGTGCACCTCCACGGCGTTCCCGGAGGTGGTTCCCCGGTCGTTCGGGGCCGTCGCGATTCGTGTCATGCCTCCAGGCTGTCCGCCCCGGCCGTCAACTCCCTGTCGGCCCGGGCGGCGCGCTGTCGGCCCGCTGTCACGCGGCTGTCATCGGTCGCGCCGGGAACGACAGCGGCCCCGCTTCCGGCGAGGGAGCGGGGCCGCGAGGGGGAGCGTCAGTGGAAGCTGTGCTCCGCCGCCGGGAAGGCGCCGGTGCGCACGTCCTGCGCGTACGCCCGGGCGGCGTCGCCGAGGACGGTCCGCAGGTCCGCGTACTGCTTGACGAACTTCGGCACCCGGCCGGCCGTCATGCCGGCCATGTCGGTCCAGACCAGCACCTGGGCGTCGGTGTCCGGTCCGCCGCCGATGCCGACGGTCGGGATCGCCAGCTGCTCGGTGACCTGGGCGGCCAGCTCGGCCGGGACGGCCTCCAGCACCACCGCGAAGGCCCCCGACTGCTGGACGGCCTTGGCGTCGCGCAGCAGCTGGTGCGCCGCCTCGTCGCCGCGGCCCTGGACCGGGTAGCCGCCGAGGGCGTGCACGGACTGCGGGGTGAGGCCGATGTGGGCCATCACCGGGACGCCGGCCTCGACCAGCAGCTCGATCGAGCGGGCGCTGCGCTCCCCGCCCTCCAGCTTGACCGCGCCGACCCCGGCCTCCTTCATCAGCCGGGCCGCGTTGTGCATGGCCTGGGCGGGGGACTCCTGGTACGAGCCGAACGGCAGGTCGGCGACGATCATGGCCCGCTTGGTGCCGCGGACGACGGCGGCGGAGAGCATCACCATCTGATCCATGGTCACCGGGACGGTGGTCTCGTAGCCGAGGTGGCAGTTGCCCGCCGAGTCGCCGACCAGCAGCACCGGGATGCCGGCCTCGTCGAACACGCCCGCGGTGAGGGCGTCGTAGGCGGTGAGCATCGACCACTTCTCGCCGCGCTGCTTGGCGGCGGCGAGGTCGCGGACGGTGACCCGGCGGTTGGTGACCCCGCCGTAGAGGGTGGTGGTCGACGCCTGGTTCTGGGCAGGCGAAGGCGAAGAAGCGTTCATCGAACGGACTCCTGAAGGGTTGTCGTCTCGTGGCGCCGTGCGGCGTCCCCGGATTCCCTCCATGCTTGCACGCCCCGGCGCGCGCGCAAAGAGGGGTGCGTGCGTCCCGGTGGGATCCGCCGCACACCGGGCGGGCGGGCCGCCCGCGCCGGGGTGCGCGGGAGGCCTCCGAATTTGCCTTCTCTTTACGAAACGGATTCGTCTCGTATCGTATGGGCCGCTACTCTGGCGCGGGGGGTTGCGAGACGTATGCGGCTCGGAATGCCCGCCAGTGCAACGCCAACACGGACGGGAAGACCAATGACCACCGCAGCCGCGCCACCTCGCGTGCCGGAAGCCATCCACCGCCGGCGCTGGGCGATCCTCGGCACCCTGCTGCTCGCCCTGCTCGTCGTCGTGCTCGACAACTCGATCCTCAACGTCGCGATGAAGACCATCGCGACCCCCGCGCCGGTCGGCCTCGGGGCCACCCAGAGCGACCTGGAATGGTCGATCAACTCCTACACCCTGGTCTTCGCCGGCCTGCTCTTCACCTCCGGCCTGCTCGGCGACCGGTTCGGCCGCAAGCGCGCGCTGCTGGCCGGCATGGCGGTCTTCGGCGTCGCCTCGCTGCTGTCCGCGCTGGCCGCCTCGCCCGGTGAACTCATCGGCTACCGCGCCCTGATGGGCGTCGGCGGCGCGCTCGCGATGCCCGCCACGCTGGCGATCATCATGAACGTCTTCGAGCGCTCCGAGCAGCCCAAGGCGATCGGGATCTGGGCCGGCGCCGTCGGCCTGGCCATCGCCATCGGCCCGATCACCGGCGGTCTGCTGATCGAGCACTTCTGGTGGGGCTCGGTCTTCCTGGTCAACGTCCCGATCGTGGTCGTCGCGGTGATCGCGATGGTGATCCTGGTCCCCGAGTCCAAGGACCCCAACCCGGGCCGGATGGACCCGGTCGGCGTGCTGCTGTCGATCGTCGGGCTGGTCGCGCTGATCTACGGCATCATCAAGGGCGGCGAGCTGGCCGACTTCACCGTGGTCGAAGCCTGGGCGCCGACCCTGGTCGGCGTCGTCGCGCTGGCCGCCTTCGTCTGGTTCGAGCGCCGCACGCCGTTCCCCGCGCTGGACGTCACCTGGTTCCGCGACAAGGTGTTCAGCGCCTCCGTGGTGGTCGTCGGCGTGATCTTCTTCGCGCTGATGGGCGTCTCCTTCTTCGGCGTCTTCTACATCCAGAGCGTGCGTGGCTACAGTGCACTCCAGGCCGGCCTGCTGATGCTGCCGATGGCCGCCGCCCAGCTGCTGTTCGCCCCGCGGGCCCGGCTGGTGGTCGACCGGCTCGGCGTCGCCGCCACCGCCGCCGGCGGCATGCTGCTGGTCGCGCTCGGCTTCGTCGGCTACGCCGTGCTGACCGCCACCAGCCCGATCTGGATGCTGGTCGTGCTCGGCCTGGTGATGGGCGCCGGCATGGCGCACGTCATGCCGCCGGTCACCGTCGCGATCATGGCCTCGCTGCCCCGGGAGAAGGCCGGCGCCGGCTCGGCCGTCAACAACACCTTCCGCCAGGTCGGCGGCTCGCTCGGGGTCGCCGTGCTCGGCGCGGTGCTCTCCACCGTCTACCGCGACGGGATGGCCGACACCCTGACCCACCTGCCCGAGGGGCTGCGCGACAAGGCCGGCGAGTCGCTGGAGGCCACCCTGGCCATCGCCGACCGCCTTCCCGGCGGCCAGGCGCTCATCACCCCCGCGAAGGACTCCTTCATCCACGCCATGCACGTGGTGGCCTCGCTCTCGGTGGGCGTCTCGGTCATCGGCGCCGCGGTCGCCTGGTTCCTGCTGCCGCGCCGCTCGGCCGCCCCCGCGGGCCCGGGCGGCCAGGTCCCCGAGCAGCGCGGCCAGGAGCGGGAGGCGGCGGCCGCGGACGCCTGAGGCCGCACCGCAGCTGAGTGACAATGGCCCTGTCCCCCGGGTACGCCCCGGGAGGCAGGGCCCGGGTCCGGGGCAAGGTCCCCTGCCGCGGACCCATCGAGGGACACGCCACGGCGCCTGCGCGACCGGGGAGAGCGAGGGAGAGGCAGCGGGGATGAAGACGGACACGCCGACCGCCGGCACCGGGCAGCACTGCGCGGAGGTACGCCGTGGCCGGCCCCGCAGTGAGGCCGCCGAGCAGGCCATCTTCACGGCCGTCGAGGACCTGATGGCCGGCGGCACCGCGCTGTCCGAGCTCACCATCGAGGGCATCGCCGCCGCCGGCGGCGTCGGCAAGGCCACCATCTACCGGCGCTGGCCCAACAAGGAGGCCCTGCTGGTCGACGTGGTCAGCCGGCTGGAGGAGCCACTGCCGGAGCCCACCGGCGCCGGCGCCCGGGCCGACCTGATCGCACTGGTGGACCACGTCCGCCGGCGCGGCCTGGCCAAGCGCACCCGCTGGGTGCTCAAGGCCGCCATGGGCCAGATGCAGACCCTGCCCGAGCTGTACACCGCCTACCGGGAGCGGGTGATCAAGCCGCGCCGGGCGGTCGGGCTCGGCCTGATCCGCCAGGCCGTCGCCGAGGGCGTGATCCGTGACGACCTCGACCTGGACCTGCTCAACGACCTGCTGATGGGGCCGATCCTCTACCGCAGCATCCTGTGGGACGACTCCGACCTGGAGGACCCGGACCTGGCCCGCAAGCTGGTCGACTCCGTGCTCGAAGGACTCGCGCCCCGCTGATCCGGCCGAACGTGGCCTCGCTCACCAAACCGGGCCACGCCGGAACCCGCTCCGGGGGGCCGACGTCTGTCCCGGCATAGGCTGAGCCGGGTATCCGGTCAAACCGGCACCGGACCGGCGGCGGCACGAGCGACGGGAGCCACTTGATGGCGCAGGCGGACAGGACCGATCGGATCGTGGCCCCCGGGAGCGGCGCCGACGACCCGGCCCCCGCGCCGCGTCGCGTCGGCTTCATCGGCCTGCGCCACTGGGGCCGGGACACCCGCGGCAGCAGTACCTGGCGGCGCGGCCTGGTGATCGCCGCGCTCGCCGTGCTCACGGCCGTGCTGTTCGCCTTCCATGCCGAGGTGCCCAACCGGGTCGGCAACCTCGGCAGCCTGCTGGAGACCTTCCTGCCCTGGCTGGGCCTGGCCGTCCCGGTGCTGCTGGTGCCCGCGCTGCTGCGCCGCTCCGCCACCGCGCTGCTCGCCCTGCTGCTGCCCGTCGTGCTCTGGGTCAACCTGTTCGGCGGCCTGCTGAGCGACAAGCGGGGCGGCCCGGGCGACTGGACGGTGGTCAGCCACAACGTCGCCGCCGCCAACACCGACGTGCCCGGCACCATCCGTACCCTGGTGGACTCCGGCGCCCAGATCGTCGCCCTGCAGGAGCTGGCCGGCAAGCCGTTGCGCTCGTACGAGACCGGGCTGGCCGGCGCCTACCCGTACCACGAGGTGCAGGGCACCGTCGGGCTCTGGTCGAAGTACCCGATCAGTGACGTCTCCCCGGTGGACCTGAGGATGGGCTGGACCAGGGCCTTCCGCGCCCAGGTCGGCACCCCGCAGGGCCCGGTCGCGGTGTACGTGGCGCACCTGCCCTCGGTGCGGCTGAAGGCCGAGGGCGGCTTCACCGTCAACCAGCGGGACGTCAGCGCGCAGGCGCTGGGTGACGCGATCCAGGCCGAGCCGCTGAAGAAGGTCCTGCTGCTCGGCGACCTCAACGGCACCATGAACGACCGCAGCCTCGCGCCGGTCACCTCGCAGATGCGCTCGGCCCAGGGCGCCGCCGGTGACGGCTTCGGCTTCAGCTGGCCGGCCGCCTTCCCGATGGCCCGGATCGACCAGATCATGAGCAAGGGCGGGCTGGACCCGCTGGACTCCCGCACCCTGCCGCGGGACGGCAGCGACCACCTTCCGGTGGCCGCCACCTACCGGTACCAGCCGGTCCGCTAGGCCGTGCGCTTCAGCCGCGCCGCCAGCGGTTGGTGATCGGCAGGCGGCGGTCCCGGCCGAAGTTCTTGACCGAGATCTTCGGGCCCGGCGGGTACTGGCGCCGCTTGTACTCGGCGGTGTCGACCAGCCGGACCACCCGGTCCACCACGGCCGGGTCGAAGCCGGCCGCCACGATCGCGTCCCGGCCCTCGTCGCCCTCGATGTAGCGGGCCAGCACGCTGTCCAGCAGGTCGTAGTCGGGCAGCGAGTCGGTGTCCACCTGGTCCGGCCGCAGCTCGGCGGACGGCGGCTTGGTGATGGTGTGCTCCGGGATCGGCGGCACCTCGCCGCGCCGCTCGGCCTCCTCGTTGCGCCAGCGGGCCAGCCGGAAGACCAGCGACTTGTAGACGTCCTTGATGGGCCCGTAGGCGCCGACCGAGTCGCCGTACAGGGTCGAGTAGCCGACCGCCAGCTCGCTCTTGTTGCCGGGCGCGAGCACGATGTGCCCCTCCTGGTTGGAGATCGCCATCAGCAGGGTGCCGCGCAGCCGGGACTGGAGGTTCTCCTCGGCGAGGCCGGTCAGCTCGGTGGCCCCCAGGTAGGCGTCGAACATCGGGGCGATGGAGACGGTCCGGAAGCGCAGCCCGGTGCGGCGGGCCAGCTCGGCCGCGTCGTCCCGGGAGTGCCGGGAGGAGTAGCGGCTGGGCATCGAGACGCAGTGCACGTTCGCCGCGCCGACCGCGTCCACCGCGATCGCGGCCACCAGCGCCGAGTCGATGCCGCCGGAGAGGCCGATCAGCACCGACTCGAAGCCGTTCTTGGTCACGTAGGCCCGGGTGCCGGAGACCAGCGCGGCCCAGATCTCGGCCTCGTCCGAGATCCGCGGCGCCACCTCGGCGGTGAGCCTCTCCCGGCCTTCGGCCGGGGGAGCCCCCATGACGGGCGCGGCCTGCGGCTCGCCGTCCAGCTCGGTGCGGACCAGGTGCAGCCCGTCGCTCAGCAGCAGGCCGTCGGTGTGGTCGCGGCCGGCGGTCGGCAGGTCCAGGTCCAGCACCAGCAGGTGCTCCTCGAACTGCGGGGAGCGGGCCAGGACCTCGCCGTCCGCGCCGACCACGATCGAGTCGCCGTCGAAGACCAGCTCGTCCTGGCCGCCGACCATGTTGACGTACGCCAGGGTGCAGCCCGCCTCGGCCGCCCGGCGCCGCACCAGCTCCAGCCGCTGGTCGTCCTTGTTCCGCTCGTACGGGGAGCCGTTGACCACCAGCAGCAGCCCGGCGCCGATCTCGCGGGCGGCGGTGACCCGGCCGCCGTCCTGCCAGATGTCCTCGCAGATGGCCAGTGCGACGTCCACCCCGTGCACCCGCAGCACGGGCAGCTGGTCGCCCGGGACGAACCAGCGGAACTCGTCGAACACGCCGTAGTTGGGCAGGTGGTGCTTGGCGAAGCGGGTCACCACCTCGCCCCGGTGCAGCACCGCGGCGCAGTTCTGCGGGGAGCCGGCCGGGCGGTTGAAACGTGGCGAGGCGTGCTCGGAGCGCCCGAGGTAGCCGACCACCACCGGGACCTCGCCCAGCCCGTCCGCCGCCAGCCGGCCGGCCAGCTCGACCAGCGCACCGCGGGAGCCCTCGACGAAGGAGCGGCGCAGGGCGAGGTCCTCCACCGGGTACCCGGTGAGGGCCATCTCGGGGAAGGCCACCAGCTGCGCGCCGGCCTCCACGGCCTGCCTGGTCCAGCGCACCACCTCATCGCTGTTGCGGGCGAGGTCACCGACCCAGGGGTCGATCTGGCTCAGGGCGAGACGGAGAGTGGGCATGCCTCCGAGTCTAATCGTCTAACTGACGCAATGTCCTGGGCGGGGCCCGACGGCGGGGGTCGGCACTGCGGTGCCCGGTGCGGATCGGCCATGATGGGGGCAACCGCTTCACGAGGTCTTTCCGGGGCCTCCGGGGCGTAACACGAGCGTAAAGAGCAGAGGTGAGACTGTCCCCATGGGCAAGCAGCAGCAGTTCGTGCTTCGGACGCTCGAAGAGCGTGACATCCGGTTCGTCCGGCTGTGGTTCACCGACGTGCTCGGGTTCCTGAAGTCGGTCGCGGTGGCACCGGCCGAGCTGGAGCAGGCCTTCGAGGAGGGCATCGGCTTCGACGGCTCGGCGATCGAGGGCTTCGCCCGCGTGTACGAGTCCGACATGATCGCGAAGCCGGACCCGACCACCTTCCAGATCCTGCCCTGGCGCTCGGAGACCCCGGGCACCGCCCGGATGTTCTGCGACATCCTGATGCCGGACGGCTCGCCCTCCTACGCCGACCCGCGGTTCGTGCTCAAGCGCACCCTGGAGAAGGCCTCCGAGCAGGGCTTCACCTTCTACACCCACCCCGAGATCGAGTTCTTCCTGCTGAAGAACCTGCCCGGCGACGGCACCCCGCCCATCCCCGCCGACCAGTCCGGCTACTTCGACCACACCCCGCGCGGGGTGGGCCACGACTTCCGCCGCCAGGCGATCACCATGCTGGAGTCGATGGGCATCTCGGTCGAGTTCTCGCACCACGAGGGCGCCCCCGGCCAGCAGGAGATCGACCTGCGCTACGCCGACGCGCTGTCCACCGCCGACAACATCATGACCTTCCGGCTGGTCATGAAGGAGGTCGCGCTGGAGCAGGGCGTGCACGCGAGCTTCATGCCCAAGCCGTTCTCCGAGCACCCCGGCAGCGGCATGCACACCCACGTCTCGCTGTTCGAGGGCGACCGCAACGCCTTCCACGAGTCCGGCGCCGAGTACCAGCTGTCCAAGGTCGGCCGGTCCTTCATCGCCGGCCTGCTGAAGCACGCCGCCGAGACCGCCGCCGTCACCAACCAGTGGGTGAACTCCTACAAGCGGATCTGGGGCGGCTCCCAGCGCACCGCCGGGGCCGGCGGCGAGGCGCCGTCCTACATCTGCTGGGGCCACAACAACCGCTCGGCGCTGATCCGGGTGCCGATGTACAAGCCGGGCAAGCAGGGCTCCACCCGGATCGAGGTCCGCTCCCTGGACACCGGCTGCAACCCGTACCTCGCCTACGCCGTCACCCTCGCGGCCGGCCTGAAGGGCATCGAGGAGGGCTACGAGCTCCCGCCCGGCGCCGACGACGACGTGTGGGCGCTGTCCGACTCCGAGCGCCGGGCCCTCGGCATCCAGCCGATGCCGCAGAACCTCGGCGAGGCCATCGACCTGATGCAGCGCAGTGAACTCGTCGCCGAGACCCTCGGCGAGCACGTCTTCGACTTCTTCCTGCGCAACAAGCGCCAGGAGTGGGAGGAGTACCGCTCCGAGGTGACGCCGTTCGAGTTGCGGAAGAACCTCCAGGTGCTCTGACGGCTTGTCGACTGGTGCGGGCCGTGTGGGCGGTGTACCCCACGCACGTTAATCCGTTGGGCCAATGCGGTTACCCTGCAGCGGTGCGAGCCGTGGCGGGGTGACGAAGAGGCGTATTCAGAAGATCCGTTTTGCGGATCATTCTGGAGTGTCATGCGTACTCGAATCACCATCCTGGCCTTGTCCGGACTGACCTCGGCCGCCCTCGTGTGGGGTGCCGGCTCCGTGGCCTACGCCTCGCCCTCCGCCGACCACCGCGCAGCCGCCGAATCGGCGGAGGCGCGGGGTAACTGGGTCGACGGGCTCCTCCGTGCCGCGGAGGGCACCGGCAACGCCACCCATGCCTGGACCTTCGGCAATCGTGAAGTCCTCCCGCCCAAGCTGGCGGCCCGTCAGCCCCACCGGGCGGACGACCCCGCCGAGGCGGGCGTCGGCACCGAGGCGGGCGTCGGCACCGAGGCGGGCGTCGGCACCGAGGCGGCCGTCGCCGCCGAGCCGGGCGCGGCAGCTCAGCCGGCCGAGGAAGGAACCGAGCAGAACGAGACGGCGAGTCAGCCGGGCGAGGACGACTCCGAGCGCGGTCGGCCCGCGGCCCGGCCGTCGACGCTCGGGTTCCTCAAGGAACTGGGCGGACTGGACGAACTGTCGTCCCGCACCGGCAAGCGCTGCCCCAAGGACCACCACGCCCCCGAATGCCCCTGCCCCCCCGGCGACCATGGTGGGCACGAGGGGCACGAGAGCCACGGCGGCCAGTCGAACGAGCCCGAGCACAAGCCCGAGCACAAGCCCGAGCACAAGCCCGAGAACAAGCCCGAGCACAAGCCCGAGCACAAGCCCGAGCACAAGCCCGAGAACAAGCCCGAGAGCCAGGCCCAGGACCAAGCCCAGGCTCAGGCCCAGGACCAGGCCCAGAGCCAGGACCAGGCCCAGGCTCAGAACGGCCAGCAAACCCAGGACCAGCAGGTCAACGTGACGGTCCTTGTGGAGAACACCGTCAAGAACGACCTCGACAACAGCTCGAACAACAGCGTCACCAACGTGAACAAGGCCAAGTTCAGCATGGTGGAGCAGGAGCCGCACAAGCCGGTCCACCAGGATCACAAGGGTGGTCACGAGGAGCACAAGGGCCACGAGGAGCACAAGGGCCACAAGGGTGGCCACGAGGAGCACAAGGGCCACCAGGGCCACCAGAGCGGCCACGAGGAGCACAAGGGCCACCAGAGCCACCAGGGCGGCCACGAGGAGCAGAAGAGCCGGCACCACGGGGAGCTGGCCGAGACGGGGAGCGGGGCGTCGCCGGCCCTGCTCGGCTTCTCGGCGGCGTTCCTCGCGGCGGGCGCGATGGCCATGCGGATCAGCCGACGCTCCGCATGACCGGGCCCGGCCCGAAGGGCGCCGGGTGAGCACCGGCGGTGGCCGGAGCATTCAGTGACCGACGGGCGGTGCGCGCACGGCGCACCGCCCGTCGGCCGTGTGTTCGTCGGACCGGCTCAGCGCAGCTCGGCGGGCGGCGTGCGGCCCGGGTCCATCGGCTCTTCCCGGACCAGACTGCCCCAGACGGCCATCCGGTACAGCGAGGTGTAGACCGGCGTGCAGGTCGTCAGGGTGATGTAGCGCCCGGGCTCGGCGTACGGAGAGCCGGTGGGCACCGGGGCGATGACACCGGTGTCGTACTTGGAGGTCTCCGGCAGCGTGGCGTCGACCCGGTAGACGTACCAGCGGTCGCGGGTCTCCACGACCAGAGGGTCGCCCGGCTTCAGTCGGTCCAGGTCGTGGAACTTCGCGCCGTGCCCGTCGCGGTGGGCGGCGAGGGCGAAGTTGCCCTGTGCGTCCCAGGGCATGGCCGACGGGTACGGCGCCGTGTAGACGCCGGCGACCCCGTCCGCGAGGGTGTTCTCGTCGGCACCGACCTTGACCAGTACCTGGTAGCCGGCGCCCAGGGCCGGTACGTGGAGGAAGCCGATGCCGCCGCCCGCGTCGTACGGCGGGGGCGCGGCGGTGCTCGCGGCGCCGGTCGGTGAGGCCGTCGGGGCCGCCGCCGACCAGGCCTGGCGCAGCCGTTCGGCGGAGCGGTCCGCGTGCCG
>NZ_JAHSQD010000161.1 GCF_020103755.1 Streptomyces sp. LS1784 | reverse complement strand
TCGGGCGGCTCCGGCGGGCCGCCGCGCGGCGTCGGGCGCGGCCGGGGCGCAGCGTGGTGTCCGGTGCGGAGGTCATGGTCAGCCGCGCTGCTTGTCGATCTCGCTCTGGGCCTGCCCGGCTGCGTCCCTGAGCAGGGCGGCCACCTCGCCCTGCCCGTTGAGGGCCTTGGTGGCGGCGGCGGTGAACGCGGTGGCGACCGCGGCGTTCCAGGTGCCGGGGTTGCGGCGGCCGTAGGCGGCGGCCAGCTCGACGGTCTGCTTGGCGGCGCCCTGGGAGAGTTTGTCGGCGCTCGCGGCGACCGACGTGCGCGGCGGGATGTGGAAACCGTACGCCTCCGCGAAGTCCTTCTGCAGGTCGGTCTGCTGGATCCACAGCCACTGGACGTACTTCTTGGCGGCCTCCACGTGCTTGCCCTTGGCGTTGACGCAGGCGGTCCAGCCGCCGACGCGCAGCACAGGGCTGCCGCCGGGCTTGAACGCGGGCCAGGGCAGCACCCCGAAGTCGTCCCCGAGGGCGGCCTGGATGGCCGGCATCGCCCACAGGCCACACCACTGCATCGGGACCACGCCCTGGACCAGGGCGGAGGGGTCCCACCAGTCGGTGGTGAAGCCGAGCAGTAGGGACTTGTCGTCGTGCAGGCGCTTGAGTCCGGTCACCGCCTCGACGGCCTGCGGAGAGTCGAACGCCGCCTTGCCGTCGCCGGTCACCAGTTCGCCGCCGTTGGAGAGGATGGCGAGGATCGGGCTGTCGCCGACCCCGTCGTTGCCGAGGAACAGGCCCTTGTTGCCGCCGGTGCTCAGCGCCTTGGCGGCGCCGGCCAGGGCGTCGAAGCTGTCGGGCGCGGTGAGGCCGGCCTTGGCCAGCGCGCTCTTGCGGTAGTAGAGCATCATCACGTCGTCGAGCATCTTGACGCCGTAGACCTTGCCGCCGACCGTCTCCTGGTCCAGGTTGCCCTGGTTGAAGTCCGCCCGGGTGTCCCCGTAGAGGTCGTCGAGGGCGGCGATCTGGCCGCGGACGGCGTAGCTGGCCGCGAAGTCGGCGATTTCGAAGGCGTCGGGGGCGGCGTCGGTCAGCAGGGTCGCGTTCAGCTTGCCGCTGTAGTCGCCGGGGACCCAGGTGATCTTCACCGCGATGTCGGGGTTGGCCTTGGTGAACGCGGCGGCGTAGCGGGTGGCGGCCTGCTGGGTGCCGCTCTCGCCGTAGGCGTGGTACCAGACGTTCAGGGTGGTGGCCGCGCCGGAGGCGCTGCCACCTGTCGGGTCGGTGCTGCAGGCGACGGCGGCGCCGGCGACGAAGAGCAGGGAGCCGCCGAGGAATCCCCGTCGGCTGAGCTGCGGTGTGGCTGCACTCATGGCGCATCCTCCTGGGTGGGGGGAGGGTGGATGGTTCCGGTCCGGCCGGTGCGCGCGTTCGGTGCCGGCTGCCGGGAACGGAGCGGGGCTGGTGGTCCGTCATCGGGCTGTGGTGGTGCGGCTCTCGTGGTGCGGCTGTGCGATGGGCCGTCCGGCGGGCGGCCGGCCCGGTTCCGGCGGTCGGACCCGGTGGGGTCGGCGGCCGGCGGAGCGTCAGGGCAGGAGGGCCTGGATGCCCACGACGGCGGCGCCGCGGGCCCATTCCTCCCAGGGGAGCGGGCGGAGGATCAGCGGGCACTGGGCGGCCGCGCCGAAGCAGCGCGCGGCGTAGGAGTCCCTGATGTGTGTGTCGAAGAGGTCGTAGGTGTCGAGGCCTTCACCGGTGACCACGACCCGTTCGGGGCCGATCAGGCTGACCAGTGTGGCGATGCCGACGCCGATCGCCCGCCCGGCCCGGGCGAAGGCGTCCCGCGCGACGGGATCGCCGGTGCGGGCCGCCTCCACGGCGGCGTCGAAGTCCAGGTCGGGTCGGGTGCTGGCGCGGCGGACGGCGCCCAGGACCGCGTCGGTGGAGGCGATCGCCTCGACGCAGCCGACGGATCCGCAGTGGCAGCGCGGCCCGTTCGGGTCGACGCTGATGTGCCCCAGCTCGCCGGCCACCCCGTGTGCGCCGGCGATCAGTTGGCCGTTGACGACGAGTCCGGAGCCGATGCCCGCGCCGATGGTGACCAGCGCGAAGTACTCGGTGCCGATGCCCTCACCGAACCAGTGTTCGGCAGCGGTGAGGGCTTTGACGTCGTTCTCCACCATGACCGTCAGGCCGGTCGACGCAGCCGCCAGTTCGGCCAGCGGCACGTCGCGCCACCCGGGGAGTACGGAGTACCGGACTCGGCCTGCGGCGCGGTCCACGTCCCCGGAGACCGCGATCCCGAGGTGCCGGGTGCGCGGGCGGTAGGCCGGGTCGGCGTCGAGCAGTTCGGCGACCAGATCGGTGAGCAGCGCACACACGGCCTCGGGGCCGCGGTCGCCGAGCGGGCGGCTCAGGGTGGTCCGGACCTGGGCGCGCAGGTCGCAGACGGCGCCGTACAGGGTGTCCGCGCTGATCTTGACGCCGACGAAGAACTCCCGGTCGGGGCTGACCGCGAGCGGGTTGACCGGGCGGCCGGCGCCCGGTGCGGTGCGCTCCGGGGGCAGTTCGTACAGGTAGCCGTCCTCGACCAGCGGCTTGGCGGCCTTGGTGACCGCGGTCGAGGACAGGCCGGTACGCCGGGCCAGCTCGACCCGGCTGAGCGGCCCTTCGGCCAACAGCAGGGCGAGGACGGCCGTTTCGGCCGGCGCGGAAACCAGCGGACGTGATGGATTCGGGAACACGGCGGCAACCTAGCGCCGAATAAATAACTTCGTCCAGTATTGATTTCGGTCACCGGGCGGCCCTACGCTCGGCCCCGCTTCCGTCCCCGACGCACCGCCGGGTACCGGGCACCGCCCTGCACGTCCGGGGACGGCTCCCGCCCCGGCACGCCCGCCGGGGTCGGCGGCGCGCACCCGCTCCGCGTCCCGACTACGCACCCCTGGGGACCTTCCGTGCCTGCCGTGCTCCCGCCCGTCTCCTTCGACCCGGCCCGCGGTGTCGCCGAACTCCGCACGCCGAACAGCCTCTACGCCCTGCGCGTCGACGCCGACGGCAGCCCCCGGCACCTGTACTGGGGCCCGCCGCTCGACCGTGCGGCCCTCGACACCCTGCCCGCGCCGCACTCCCCGGCCCGCAGCAGCTTCGAGGCCGAGGCCGCCGCCGACGAACTCGCCCCGCAGAGCGGCGCCCGCTTCGGCCCCGCCGGCCTCCAGGTCCGGTTCGCCGACGGCACCCGCGGCGCCCAGTGGCGCCCGGCCGAGCACCGGATCACGGACGGCGAACTTCGGATCCTCCTGACGGACCGCCACTTCCCGCTCGCCGCCGAGCTCTGCTACCGCGTCCGCCCGGACAGCGACGTCATCGAACGCTGGACCGAGCTCCGGCACACCGGCGGCCCCGATGACGGGCCGATCACCGTGGACCGGCTGGACTCCGCGTCCTGGACCCTCCCCCCGCTGTCCGACTACCGGATCAGCCACCTGGTCGGCGGCTGGAACAGCGAGTTCCAGCTCCTGCGCGACCGCCTGCCGGTCACCGAGACCGTCCTCACCAGCCGCCGCGGCCTCACCGGCCACCACGCCGGCCCCTGGCTCGCCCTCGACGACGGCAGCGCGACCGAGGAGCACGGCGAAGTCTGGAGCACCACCCTGGCCTGGAGCGGGAGTTGGCGCATCACCGTGCACCGCGACCCGGTCGGCCGGACCACCTGGACCGGCGGCTTCGGCCACGAGGGCCTCAGCTGGACACTGCACCCCGGCGAACAACTGACCACGCCCGTCTTCGCCGGACTCCACACCTCCCACGGCTTCGGCGCCGCCAGCCGCGCCTGGCACGACCACGTGCGCGCCCACGTGCTGCCCGACGCCGAGCACGACCGGCCCGTCGTCTACAACTCCTGGGAGGCCACCCACTTCGACGTCGACCACCGCGGGCAACTCCGCCTGGCCCGACGCGCCGCCGCTCTCGGCGCCGAACTCTTCGTCCTCGACGACGGATGGTTCGGCGCCCGCCGCCATGACCGCGCCGGCCTCGGCGACTGGACACCCCACCCGGGCGCCTTCCCCGACGGCCTGCGCCCGCTCGCCGACGAGGTGCACCGCCTGGGCATGGCCTTCGGGCTCTGGGTCGAACCGGAGATGGTCAACCGCGACAGCGACCTGTACCGCGCCCACCCCGACTGGGTGGTCCACTCCCCCACCCGCACCGCCACCGAGCTGCGCCACCAACTGGTGCTGAACTTCGCCCGCCCCGAGGTCGAGGCCTGGGCGCTGCGCACGCTGGACCGGCTGGTCCGGGACAACGGCGTCGACTGGCTCAAATGGGACGCCAACCGGGCCTTCACCGAGGCCGCCTGGCCCGGGCGGCCCGACCCCGACCGGCTCTGGATCGACCACACCCGCGCCGTCTACCGGATCATGGACCGGCTGCGCGCCGACCACCCGCACCTGCGGATCGAGGCCTGCGCCGGCGGCGGTGGCCGCGTCGACCTCGGTATCCTGGCCCGCACCGACCAGGCCTGGACCTCCGACAACACCGACCCCGTCGACCGGATCGCCATCCAGCACGGTTACAGCCAGCTCTTCCCCGCCGCAACCATGGCCGCGTGGATCACCGACAGCCCGAACGGCGCCACCGGCCGCGCCACCCCGCTGCGCTTCCGCGCCCACGTCGCGATGGCCGGCGTCCTCGGCCTCGGCGGCGACCTGACCGCCTGGACCGAGGACGAACTCGCCGAGGCCGCCGACCTGGTCGCCCGCTACAAGCGGATCCGGCCCCTGGTGCAGCGCGGCCGGCAGTACCGGCTGTCCGCCCCGGACGGCGTCACCGCCGTCCACTACGCCGCCGCGGACGGAACCGAGCACGCCGTCCTCGTCTGGCGCCCCGCCACCCGGTTCGGCCACCAGCCCCCCGCGCTCCGCCTGCCCGCACTCGACGCACACGCCCACTACCTCGACGCCGACACCGGCCTGCGGTACAGCGGCGCCGTCCTGCGCCACCGCGGCATCGACCTCGACCTGCCCGCCGGCGACTGTGCGAGCCGGCTCATCCACCTGCGCCGCCACCACCCCTGACACCGCCCCGTACCGCCCACCGACCCGAGGAGCCCACCCGCCGTGCATCGCACCGCCCCGGGAGCGGTACCGGAAGCGCCCGCTGCGCCCCGCAGGCGTACGACGCCGGCCCGAAGTTATCCAGACAAGTTCGACCGGTGTTCTTCCGCCGGACAGCGGCGGCCGGTACCTATGTCCCCGCTCATGGTGAACGGCCATGGCACCCACCCTCACCAACGGACGAGGTACCCCCCATGCGACTGCGCTGGAACCCTTTCGGCGGACTGCTCGCCGCCCTTCCCCTCCTCGGCGCGCTGGTCGTCGCCGCTCCCACCTCCGCCGGTGCGGCGGGCAGCAGCGGCAACCTGATCGTCAACGGCGACGCGGAGGCCGGTGGTTACTGCACCAACGACTGGAGCGCCGCCGGTACCGTCCCCGGCTGGACGGTCCAGGCCGGCGGCGTCGACGTCATGTGCCACTCGGCGGGCTCCTTCGGCCTGCCGGGCGACGGCCGGACCCCCGGCAAGGCCTTCTTCGGCCCCGGCAACTTCGGGGACGGCTCGATGTCCCAGACCGTCGACGTCTCCTCGGCGGCCACCGCCATCGACGGCGGCGGAGTGCACTTCAACCTCTCCGGCTGGCTGGGTGGTTGGACCACCTACGGCGGTTACGCCGCGGTCAGCCTGCACTTCCGGGACGTCAGCGGCCGCCCGCTCGGCGCGACCGCCAAGCTGCCGACCGTCTCCGCCACCGACCGGGGCCTGGGCACCAGGTTCCTCTCCCGCAACGCCACCGGAGCCGTCCCGTCCGGCGCCCGGTCGATCCAGGTCGAGGTGCAGTTCCTCTCCACCACGAACGAGACCGGCTACCTGGACAACCTCTCCCTCACCCTCGACACCCCGGTCGTCGCGCCCGCGCCGCTGACCCCGTCCCCGTCCGCCGTGCCGGGCTACGACCACGTGTTCATGGTCATGATGGAGAACACGGACTACTCCCAGATCATGAACGACCCGACGGACACCCCGTACATCCACAGCCTGATGTCCCAGGGCGCCACCCTCACCGACTCCCACGGCGTCTACCACCCGAGCGACGAGAACTACCTCGCCATCGCCGGCGGTGACACCTACACCAAGGGCGCCACCTACTGGCCGAACATCAACTCCCCCCAGCGCAACCTCGGCGACACCATCGAGGACGCCGGCAAGACCTGGAAGGCCTACGAGCAGGGCATGGGCACACCCTGCAACACCAACAAGAACTACGACAGCTACTACATGCCCGACGACGCACCGTTCATCAACTACACCGACATCAGCGGCAATCCGGCCCGCTGCGCGGCGCGCCTCTTCGACACCTCGCAGCTGACCACCGACCTGAAGTCCGCGGCCACCACACCGAACTTCTCCTGGATCGCCGCCGACGACTACTACGACGGCGAGGCCTCCGGCAACGGCAGCGCCACCAGCCTGAAGACCCAGGACGGCTGGCTGCAGCAGACCCTCGCCCCCGTGCTGTCCTCCCCGGCCTGGACCCAGCAGCGCTCGCTCCTCATCCTGACCTGGGACGAGAGCCAGAACGAGGGCTACAACCACCTCGCCACCGTCGTCGTGGGCTCCCAGGGCACCGTCCCGGCCGGCACCAGCAGCCCGCTGCACTACGACCACTACAGTGTCGGCCGCACCATCGAGTCCGCCCTCGGCCTGCCCGGGCTGACCGGCAACGACACCTACGCCACACCGCTCAACGCCGCCTTCGCCCCCTCCGCGGCGACCGGCCCGACGCTGACCGGCGACCTCGACGCGGTGGCCAACGGCGGCAACGTCACCCTCCGCTACGCCCTGCCGAACGCCTCCCAGGCCGGCGCCAGGAACTGGGTCGGCATCTACCCGACGGGCGTCACCCCCGGCTCCCGCGCCGCGCTGACCTGGTCCTACACGCCCGACCAGAGCGGCGCCGTCACCTTCTCCACCGGCAAGCTGAACGGCGCCGGCAGCTACGACGCCTACTACCTGGCCAACGACGGCTACTCGGTGCTGGCCGGCCCGTTCCGGCTGACCGTCGGCTGATTCCCCCCTGGCACCGGCCGGACCGGGCAGTTGCGCACCGCCACTGAGCCGGGCGCCGGCCGAGAGGCCGAGGCAGGAGGGCGGGCCGGCGGCCCGCCCTCCTGCCGTACGTGATCACTCAGCCGTGACCGGGGCCCCGCCCTCCGGGCATCACGGTGCCGGGGTCACCTGGAGCGGGTCCGACACCGACTTCACCGTCATGCCCGGGAACTCTCCGCCGTACCCGACCGTGTTGAGCGCCACGACCCGGTAGAGGTAGGGCGTGGTCACCGATGCCGTCGGGTCGACGAAGGTGCGGGCCCCGTGGGTGTTCGGCTGGTCCAGGGGCGACTCGACCGTGCCGGCGTCGACCCACGTGGTGCCGCCGTCACTCGTCCGCTGGATGAGGAAGGCGGTCTCGTTGATCGAGTTGTCCTGCCACTCCAGCCGGATCCGGGCGCTCTCACCCGTGCCCACGACGGTCGACGCGAGCCCGCTCGCCTTCCCAGGCGGCAGTGCCAGCAACTGGGGCCGCATCATGTCCATCTCCTCGTGGCTGAGGATGTGGCAGTGGATGACGTACTCCCAGCCGAAGTTCACCAGCTTGTTGGTGATGGCTGCCGTCGGGTTGCCCTGCGGATCGACATTGTGGAACATCGATGTGTCACCGGCCGGCATCGTCGGGTCGAGCAGCCGGACGGAGTTCGGCACTTCGAACGGCACCGTCGGCACGATCGGCCGCAGCGCGACGATCGTGTCCTCCAGCGGGCTCATCCGCACCGTGTCCTTCCATCCCAGCTCGTTGGCGTCCGGCTTGATGACGATGTTGTCCCAGGTCACCCGGTTGAGGACCTGGACGTCGTACAGGTGGAAGTGCATCGGGTGGGTGTCCACCCCGTTGTGGGTGAACCGCCAGATCTGCGTCCCGTCCGCGCTGGTGCTGATCGGCGTCACCTTCGCGTCCGCTCTGGGCAGGCCGGTGCCGTCGATCAGTTCGGTCGGCGGGTTGATGTACGGGTACAGCGTCGCGTTCTGCGCCCCCGGCGTCGGTGGCGACGCCTCGACGCCGAGGTTGGTCGACATCCGGCCGTAGCTGTCGAACGTCGTCGCGTTCATCTCGTCGTGGATGGCCTTCGGCTGCAGCGGCATCGTCATCTTGGCGGTTGGCGCCTTGAGCGTGTTGAAGCCGAACGTCGACGTGTCGTTGACGCGGACCAGGCCGTCGCAGGTCTTGACGGAGCTGTTCTTGACGTTGCAGTTGCTGCTGGCGGCGAAGCTCGTGCCGTACGCCGAGTTGTAGGCCGCCTGACCGACGATCACCGGGTTCTGCCCGGACTCGAAGACACCCGAGCCGTCCGCGTGGTGCTTGAAGGCTGCCTGCAGCTTCGCCAGGTTGAACGTCGGAGCCGGTGCCGTGTCCGCGATGGTCACCTGCATCACGGTGCGGGTGTTGGGCCCGTATCCCGGCAGGACCTTCGGTGCGCCGCCGGCCTGGGTGAGGTCGGGGGCACCCGTGTAGTAGTCGTACGACGAGATGCGTCCCGGGTAGGCCGCGGGTGCGTCGTTGTAGAGGATGAGCGTCTTGCCGGCGAACTTCGAGAAGTCCACCAGCACGTCGGCGCGTTCGGCCGGCGCGACGGTGAGCGAGTGCTTGTCCACGTTGCCGAAGTCGAAGCGCGTCGGGTCGGTGATCCAGGTCGTCGGCTGCTGACCGTCGATGACGGCCGGTGCCGGCAGGAAGCCGCCCTCGCTGGCGATCTGGATCCAGTCCGGGCCGGCGGCGTCGTTGTTCGCGTCCGCCGGGGTGGGTGACACGTTCGGGTCGGTCTGCGCGACCGCCAGCTCGTCCGCGTTCAGCGCCACCTCGGTCGTGCCGTCACCCTGCTTCGGATCGGCCTTGTACCACTGGAAGTTGAAGAAGCGGTCGTTCGCGGCGTTGACCAGCCGCATCCGGTAGGTCTTCGGCTGGAGCGTCACCTTCGGGTAGGCGACCCCGTTGACGATGGGAGTGTCGTTGAACTGCTCCATGCCCATCGAGATGTTCGGCGTGCCGGGGATCTGCTCCGGCTCGCAGAACGGGGCGCTCTCGTACTGCCAGGTCGACGAGTCGTCCAGCTTGCACTTCGGGTCGAAGTACGGGTTGGCGATCGGCCCGAACCTGGTGTCGCCGGCCGGCGGCCAGAACCACGGACCGTACATCCAGCGCCCGTACGAGCTCATGCCCGACGGGTCGCCCGGGTTCTGCGCGGGCATGTAGACGTGGTGGTACCAGAAGCTGCCCTTGCCGCCCCAGCGCTTCGTGTCCCAGGTGGGGTCCTGACCGTAGGAGACGGTCTTGCCGGTGGTGTCCTTCCGGTCCTTGAGCTGCGAGTCGTCCGGCACGAAAGTGCGGTCCTGGACGAGCAGCGGGAGGGTGTCGGCCGCGTCGGGGATCGTGCCGCTGTTGACCAGTGCCTTCTCCGTGTCGTCGGTGATGGTGTAGCCCGCGGCCTCGCCGGCGTACACGTTCAGCCGGGTGATGCCGTAGGTGTGGTCGTGGTAGAACATCAGCCGGGCGCTCTGCTGGTTGGTGTAGTAGAACGTCGAGCAGCCGTCGTCCTTCGCGGCGCAGAGCGTCGCCCCGGTGCTGTCCACCATGTCCGGCACGTTCTGCACGCTGACGCCCTGCGGCCACTGCGTGGTCTCGCCGGCCGGGGTGATCCACTGGTGCGGGGTGCCGTCGCTGATCCACGGCGTGACGCCGCCGTGCAGGTGCAGCGTGGCCCGGTTGTCCGTGAAGCAGCCGGCCTTGTCGTCGGTGCACGGGGGATTGCGCACCTCGTCCGTGACGGTGCCGTCGTTCTTCGGCGGGGGCATCGTCATCGGGACCATGCCGGCGCCCATGCCGCTGCTGTCCACCGGCAGGAACAGGTCGCCGTCGGCGCCCTTCGGGAGCAGGTTGCGGAACACGATCCGCACCGGCCGGTCCTTGGTCGCGGCGATGAGGGGGCCCATCCACTGCGGTGAGGTCACACCCGTGTACGGCAGCGGCTGCCTGGTGCCGTCCATCAGCTCGTTGTAGAGCGGGACCTTCCGGCCGGGCACCGCGCCCGTCGACAGCTGGACGTAGCCCCGCACCAGGGTCGGCGGCAGGTCGGAGGAGAACCGGGTGAGGTACTGCACGAGACCGATGACGTACTCGTCGGCCGGCTTGCCGCTGGTGGTGACGGACTCCGCAACGGCCACCGGGATGAACTTCTCCGACGGCTTCGTCGACGGTGCCTGCAGCTGTGCGACGTCGGGACAACCCGTGCCGTCCGCCCCGGGGTTGCAGGTCAGCGGCAGGGTGTCCTGGAACTTCTTCATCCCGACCGTGAGGTAGCCGGCCCCCGGGCTGGTGACCTCGATCCCGCTGATCGCCCCGGTGTCCGTCACGGCCGTCGCCGTCGCCCCGGTACCGCCCCTGCCCGTCGGGTCGGTGATGGTGACGGCGGGCGCTGCGGTGTAGTCGGAGCCGACCTTGTCCAGCTTGACCGCTACCAGTTTCAGGCCTGCGGCGGCCGTCGCCTTCGTCGCGCCGTTGATCGGGTCGGCCAGCGTCCCGTTGCGGATCACGACGCCGGGTGCGCTGCTGTAGCCGCTGCCGGGCTCGTCGACGGTCACCTTGGTGACGTTGCCGTCCGCGCTGAGATCGGCCGGGTCGACGTGCCCCTTGGCCACCGTGCCGTTCGGGTCGTCGGGAAGGTCGAAGTCGACCGTCGGCATGGTGTAGCCGGCCCCGCCGTCCGTGACCGTCACGGCGTTCACCCCGCCGGAGGCCGTCGCGGTGGCGCCGCTGCCACCGCCGCCGGTGATGCCGACCGCGAAGCCGCCGTAGCCGCTGCCGCCCGCGTCGACCGTGAGGCCGACCACGGCCCCGGTCGCCTTGACGGTGGCCTTCGCGGTCGCCGCCGTGGCGCCGCCCTCGATGGTGACCGAGGTCGCGCCCGCGACGTAGTGCCGTCCGGGGGAGGTCACCTCGATGCCTGAGATGCCGCCGGTCTGCGGGTCCACCGTGGCCGTCGCCGTGGCGCCGAGCCCGGTGCTCGCCGGGATCACCTGCGCCCCGAAGGAGTACTGCCGGTCCTGCGCCGGGTAGCGCGGATAGACGGCCGAACCCAGCGTCACCGTGGCACCCGCGGCCGGAGGCGCGTTGGTCGGCGGGGTCGTGGTGCTGTCGATGCCGGCCGGGTACACGAAGGCGTCGGTGGCGGAGCCGAGACCGGTGTCGACCGGGACGCCCTGACCGTAGAAGCCGATGACGTCGCCGGCCTGCACGGCGACGTCGGGGACCTCGTACGTCGCGACCTCTCCGGCTGCCGCGGTCGGCTTGGGCACCGTCTTCAGCCCGCTGTCGGCCACGACGGTGTACGTGTCCGGTGTGCCCGTCGGCCGCAGGACGTAGGCGTGGAAGAGGCCTCCCTCGGAGGCCGAGGGGCTGCCCCCCGGCTTGGTCTGGTTCCAGGTCTGGAAGCTCTTGAGGGTGCCGGCGGGCAGCGGAGAGCCGCCCAGGACGACGAGCACGGGCCCCAGCGCGCCCGGCGGTGTCGCGAAGTCCGTCGCGTACGCCCGGTCGACCAGCGGGTTTCCCGCCGACATCGTGGTGGACGCGATGGACACCTTGGCCTTCGACAGGGTCAGCGGGCTGTTGGCCCAGTTCGGCCATGGGCCGAAGTAGTGCGGTGCCTTCGTCTCGTCCGTCGCGCTGCTCGACCCGCTCGCGGCAGCCTCCGGTATCTGCTGGAGCGGCGACGGCGGCAGCCCCAGCAAGGCTGCCACCATCGTCCCCACGCCGACCAGAGCGATGGTGCCCCGTCTCGGTTTCAGCACCGTTCTCATGACCTGTTTGGTGAACACGTCTTTCCTCTTTCCTCGGCGACCTGCCGCCGCTTGCGCGCTCGGGTCCGGATCGCCCGGCCCACCGGGAGGCGGCGGGACCGAGGGCACGGGCCCTTGCCGCCGACTGGTGACGCGCGCGACAAGCCTGGGGCCGGCCGCCGGACGCGGGGGCGAAGATGACAGGTCTCTCATCCGGCTGTCATGACGGGCGTCACGAGGCCGGACCGCCTGGGACGTCGGCACGCCGGCGCACCCTTGCCCGGCGCACACGGGCACTGACGCACCGTCACACCACCCGCTGCCGGAGGGCAGCAAACCGGGTCGATCCCGACGCCTTCGCCGGATCGTTTGTGGAATGACGGGTTGGGCACTTGTAGGATCCGACGCAGCCGCAGATGACAGCCCAGGGGCGAGAGCGGCAGGGGAGGAGACGGTAGCCCACCATGGCCCGGCTGTTGGTCGTCGAGGACGAGGCGCGGCTACGTGCCTACCTCAAGCGCACGCTGGAAGCGGACGGTCACGTCATCGACGCCGCGGAGTCCGGTCCGGACGCCGTGGACCGGCTGCGGGCCGGCGAGTTCGACCTGGTCGTGCTCGATCTCATGCTGCCGGGATTCGACGGGTTCGAGGTGATGCGGCGCGCCTTCGACCGGAAGCCCGATCAGCGGGTCCTCGTCCTGTCCGCCGTGATGGACGTCGCCACCCGTGTCCGCTGCCTCCGGCTCGGGGCCGTCGACTTCCTCGGCAAGCCCTTCGCGACCGCGGAGCTGGTGGAGCGCGTCCGGACCAGGCTCCGTGCACCCTCCACCGGCGTGTCCCAGCGGTGGCTCCACGTCGGGGAGGTCACGCTCGATCTCGAACGGCAGGCGCTCAGCCTCGGCGGGAGGGAAGTGCCCCTGTCGCACCGCGAGTTCATGCTGCTCGGGCACCTGATGCGGCGGGCCGGGGAGGTGTGCAGCCGGCGTGAGCTCCTCGCGAGCGTCTGGGGCCACACCGACGACCTCGGGAGCAACGTGGTCGACGCGACGGTCCGCCGGATCCGCGGCAAGGTGCCCCGGCCGGTCATCGAGACGGTGCGCAATGTCGGGTACGCCTTCAGTGCCGGCTGAGCGCAGGCGGCTGGTCTTCGCCGGCTGGGTGCTGTTCGCCGGGTGCAGCCAGCTGCTGCTGCTCGTCGAACCCGCCCTCGAAACCGTGGTGTTCCACCTGGTGTGGATCAGCATGTCCATCGTCTACGGCTTCCAGAGCTGGTCGGCCCGTCGCACGTCCGCCGTGCTGACCGTGGTCACCCTGGTCACGGGTACCGCGCTGAGCCGGTTCATCGCGGAGGGCCACGCCGAGTGGGACGAACTCGCCGAGGTGCCGCTGATGGCGATGGTCTTCCTCAGCATGGTCTGGCACGTCCGGCGGCGGGCCGCCGCCCTCGCGGAGACCCAGAACCTCGTCGAGCGCGAGCGCCGCGCGCAGGAGGTCAAGGAGCTGTTCGTGCGCAACTGCTCGCACGAGATGCGCACGCCGATCACGGTGGCCCGCTGCTACGCGGAGATGGTCCGCGACGAGCTGTCGACCCCGGAGAGCAGGGACGACCTCGACGTCGTGGTGGACGAGCTGGACAAGCTCGGCGGCCTCGCCGGGCGGCTGCTCGTCCTGGCCGACGCCTACGAGCCCGCCACGTTCGAGTGGGCCCCCGTCGACCTCGGCGCTCTCCTGCGGCGGACGGTCCAGCGGTGGCGGCCGGCCTCGGACCGTGACTGGCGCCTGGACGCGCCCTCCGTCCTGGTCGAGGGCGACGAGTCCCGGCTTGAGACCGCCCTCGACGCCCTGGTGGAGAACGCCGTGAAGTTCACCGTGGACGGGGACAGCATCGCGCTGCGCTGTCGCGCGACCCGCGACGGTGCCGTGGTCGAGGTGGAGGACACGGGCATCGGCTTCGCCGGGTCGCAGGCCGAGGACGGGAGCGGCCGGACCCGGTCGTCGGGCCGCCCCGGCACCGGGCTCGGCCTGGCGATCGTGCGCGCCGTCGTCGAGGGCCACGGCGGTGGCCTCACCGTGGTCTCCGAGCCGCCGAGCGGTTCGCTGCTCCGGATGACGCTGCCGCCGCAGCCCCGTTCCTCCCCGACACAGAACGTTCCCACGTCCGCCTTCACCGCGCCGGCCGAGTAGTACCCGTCACCGTCCGGGCCGCGGCACGACAGCGTTGCCGTACGGAGTCCTTGACATCGCCTCGCACCGGGACCGCCCTCGCTCCGGCGCACGACGGGGGCGGGGCGGGGGCGGGGGGGCGGTTGTCAGGCGAGGCGGTCGGTGAGCAGCCGGGACAGGCGGCGCGCCCCCTCCTCCACCTGGTCCGGGGTCAGCACACTGACGGAGAGCCGCAGTTGGTGTGCCGCCTGTGGTGGCTCAGGGATGTGGGGGCGGACCTGGGCGGAGCGGCGCGGGGGAAACGACTCGGCGACCCTCCCGGCGGCCCGCCCCCGCCGGGGCCACCTCAGCCCTGGTACTGGACGACGATCTTGGTGAAGTCGTACGGGGACTGCGCGATGCTGCTGCACGCCTCGGTGTCCGTGCCGGAACCGCAGGCGCGGTCCCGGTTGACCGACCAGAAGGCGAAGCGCGCGATGTGGTGCTGCTGGGCGTACCCGAGGATGGTGCGGAAGTCGCCGGTGGTGACGGTCTCCCCCGCCTCGTCGGTCTTCCCGTTCATCGAGGAGACGCCGATGTGCCGGTACGCCGCGTCGTCGCTGTAGCCGTACGCGCTCTTGACCGCCGCTTTCAGCCCGTCGAGGGCGCTGACCGTCGCCTGGCCCATGCTGCCGCTGTGGCCGCCGAAGTCGAAGGGCATCACCACCCAGCCCTCGTTCGCCAGGCCGGCCGCGGCGCCCCGCTTGATCAGGTCCTTGCCGGCGGCGTCCGGGCCGCTCGGCGTGGTGCCCATGGTGACGTAGGTGACGATGCCGGGGTTCTTGGACTTGACGATCTTCAGCGCGTCGACCACCCGCTGACGGACCGTCGCGCTGCCGAACTCGGTGTTCTCGATGTCGATGTCGAGCGCCTTCAGCTGGTAGGCGTCGATCACCTTCTGGTAGGCGCCGGCCAGCGCGCTCGCGCTGGAGCACTTCTCGCCCAGCTTGTTCCCGCTCCCCCCGCCGACGGAGACCACGACGTCACCGCCGGCCTCCCGGATCGACGTGATGGCGGCCTCGTCGGAGCCGCCGGTGAGCGCCCGGCTGCCGTCCCACTTCGGGTTGCACCCGCCGTCGGAGAGGACGAAGGCCAGGGTGATCCACTTGATGCCGGTCGCCTTCATCACGTCGGTCGGCTTCTGCGGGCTGCCCCAGCCGAGGTACTCGTACGGCGCGGCGGCCAGCCCGGGCACGGCGGCCGCGGCGGGGGCCGCCGCCGCGGAGGTCG
>NZ_JAHSQD010000160.1 GCF_020103755.1 Streptomyces sp. LS1784 | reverse complement strand
GGCCGCGCTGGAGCGGCACGCGGCGGCGGTCCGGCTGGCGGTCGCCGAGCGGGCGCCCACCGGGCCGGAGGAGACCGCCGCACTGCTCGCCGCGGTGCTCGGCGGGCGGGAACGCTTCCACGGGCGGCAGTCGGACTACCGGCGGCTGGAGTCCTCGCTGCTGCCCGAGGTGCTGCGGCGCCGGCGCGGGCTGCCGATCATGCTCTCCCTGGTGTGGATGGCGGTCGGACGGCGGGCCGGACTGACCGTCCACGGCATCGCCCTGCCCGGCCACTTCATCGTCGCGGTCGGCGGCCCGGCGGGCGGCGAGGACTACGTCCTGGCCGACCCGTTCCACGGCGGGCGGCTGCTCGACCCGGAGGACGTCGAGCGGCTGGTCGCCGCCGCCGGGCAGGAGTTCACCCCCGCCCTGCTCACCCCTGCCCAGCCGCTGGAGATCGTGCTGCGGGTGCTCGGCAACATCCGGGTCTGGGCCACCGACCGCCCCGAGCACGCCCGCACCCAGCTCTGGGCCACCGAACTCGCCCTGCTACTGCCCCGCCACCCCGCCCAGCTGCGCCTGGAACGGGCCGAACTCCTCGTCCGCACCGGGGACTTCCTCGGCGGCTCGGCGGAGATGGACGCCTACGCGCAGATCCTCGACGCCTTCGACCCGGACACCGCCGCCAAGGTCCGGCAGGAGGCCCGGGCGGCCCGGCACCGACTCAACTGATCCCGTTCCCTACAGCCAGCCCTTCTCACGGGCGATCCGGACCGCCTCGGTGCGGTTGCGGGCGTCGGTCTTCTGGATCGCCATGGACAGGTAGTTGCGCACCGTCCCCTCGGACAGGTGCAGCCGCCTGGCGATGTCCGCGTTCACCGCGCCGTCGGCGGCCGCGCCCAGCACGTCCCGCTCGCGCGCGGTCAGCGGGTTGGCGCCCTCGGCCAGCGCGGCGGCGGCCAGCGCCGGGTCGATCACCCGCTCGCCGCGCAGCACCCGGCGGATCGCCTCCGCCAGTTCGGCGGCCGGCGCGTCCTTCACCAGGAAGGCGTGCGCACCCGACTCCATCGCCCGGCGCAGGTAGCCGGGCCGGCCGAAGGTCGTCGCGATGACCACCTTCGTGCGGGGTGCCCGGCCGCGCAGCTCGGCCGCCGCCTCGATGCCCGTCATCCCCGGCATCTCGATGTCCAGCACGGCGACCTGCACGTCGTTCGCGAGTACCGCCGCCACCACCTCGTCCCCGCGGCCGACCTGTGCGACGACGTCGATGTCCCCCTCCAGCCCGAGCAGCGCGGCCAGCGCCTCCCGGACCATCCCCTGGTCCTCGGCGAGCAGCACGCGGATCGAGGCCCCGTTGTCAGTGTCGTTCATGGCCACGACCTTAGGGCCAGTCTCCGAGGGCGACGGGCTTGCGTCTCCGGTAAGGGGAGAGTCCAGAGTGAGGTCCATGGACGGCAGCGACACGCTCTACTCGATCGGCGACCTGGCCCGCCGCACCGGACTCACCGTCAAGGCCATCCGGTTCTACGCCGACACCGGCCTCGTGCCGCCCACCGACCGCACCGCCGCCGGCTACCGGCGCTACGACGTCCACGCGCTCGCCCGGCTGGACCTCGTCCGCACCCTGCGCGAGCTCGGGCTCGACCTGCCCGCGATCCGCCGGGTGCTGGAGCGGGAGACCCCGCTGCACGAGGTCGCCGCCGCGCACGCCGAGGCGCTGGACGTGCAGATCCGCACGCTCCGGCTGCGCCGGACGGTGCTGCTCGCCGTCGCCCAACGCGGCTCCACACCCGAGGAGATGAAACTCATGCACAAGCTCGCCAAGCTCTCCGACGCCGAACGCCGGCGCCTGGTCCACGACTTCGTCGACGAGGCCTTCGGCGGTCTGGACGCCAACCCGGAGTTCGTCGCCATGATGCGCTCCGCCATGCCCGAACTGCCCGACGAGCCGCGGGCCGAGCAGGTCGAGGCCTGGGTGGAACTGGGCGAACTCGTCCAGGACCCGGACTTCCGCGCGGCGGTGCGGAGGATGGCCGAACACCAGGCCGCCGAGCGGGCGGACGGGGACCGCACCGGCCTGCACCACGCGCTCACCGAGACCGTACGGTCGCTGGTCGGCGCCGCGCTGACGGACGGCGTCGCCCCTGACTCCCCCGACGCCGACCCCGTCGTCGCCTCCCTCACCGCCGCCTACGCCGAGACCTTCGGCCGCCCCGACGACACCGCGTTGCGGCACTGGCTCCTCACCCGCCTGGAGACCGCCGACGACCCGCGCGCCGAGCGCTACTGGCAGCTGCTGGCGATCATCAACGGCTGGCCCGTCCCGGAGAGCCTGGCCGAGGTGTTCCAGTGGTTCACCGAGGCCCTGCGGGCCAGACTGTCGGAATGCTGACCCTGGAACCGCTGCGCCCCGACCACGCCGAGGCCCTGCTGGCCTTCGAACGCACCAACCGCGCGTACTTCGCCCGCAGCGTCCCGGACCGCGGCGACGCCTACTTCGCCGAGTTCGCGGACCGCCACGCCGCCCTCCTCGCCGAACAGGCCGAGGGCACCTGGCGGTTCCACGCCATCCGCGACGCGGCCGGCAACCTGGTCGGCCGCGTCAACCTCGTCGACCTCGCCGGCGGCACCGCCGAACTCGGCTACCGCATCGCCGAGTCCGCCGCCGGGCGCGGCCTCGCCACCGCCGCCGTGGCCGAGGCCTGCCGCCTCGCCGCCACCGCCTACGGCCTGACCGCCCTCACCGCCGCCACCACCTTCGACAACCCCGCATCCCAGGCCGTACTCGTCCACAACGGCTTCCGGTTCAGCCACGAGTTCCTCCTCGGCGACCGCCCCGCCCTCGCCTATCGCCGCTACCTCGCCGCCCTCGGCTGAACGCCCGTCCCGTCCGCGCCCTGGGGGCACCGCCGCCCCGGAGAACGGTGGGAGTGCGGAAGCCCGGCGGGGAGCCGACGGACGTACGGCTCAGAGCCAGCGCCGGGCGGCTTCGACGCTGTCGGCGATGCTGGTGTTGAAGGCGAGGGCGGCCTGGGGGGCGTGGCGGCGGACGAGGTTGACCACGAGCTCGAAGAACGGCAGCGCCGGTTCGGGCTTGCGGATGCCGCCGCCGATGACGACGACGTCCCAGTCGCGGCCGCCGAGGGCCGCCACGATGGCGGGTTCGGCGGTGTCGTCGGGCGCGACCAGGGTCGCGGCGGCGTCGATGCCGTGGTCGGCGAAGCGGGCGAGTTCGGCGTCGAGGACGGCCGTCATGGCGTCGCCGTCCATGCCGGGGACGGCGTGCGGGTCGAAGCCGAGAACGAGAACAGCGGTCATGTCCGCAACGACGCTCACTCCGGCTGCCCGGGTTCCCCCCGGAGGAAGCGTGCCGCGTCGACCAGGGTGAGTTTGGGGTCGGTCCAGGAGCAGACCTCCAGCCAGGAGAGCCTGCCGTCCTCGGCGAAGAGGATGACCTCGCCGTCGGAGCCGATCGCCGCCTCGGCCACCACCTCCGAGCGTGCGCCGTCCTGGACACCGGCGAAGAGGGCCGTGCTGCAGCCGCACCGGCAGCGGGACTCGACACGCAGGTGCGGGACCTGGGCGCGTAGCGGGTGGCCCTCGGGGAGGAGGAAGTCGAGGACACGGGCGACATCGGCGGGGAGGAGAGTCATGAGCTTCTGCGCAATCGTGTGGTGAGGGCGGACAGTTCTTCGATGCGGAGGAGGTGGGCGAGGAGGAGGTAGCCGACCGCGAGGACCGCGACGGCCGGCACGAGGCCGTACCGGGTCGTCCACCAGGCGGCGGCAGCGGCAGGGAGGGCGGCGGACAGCAGCTTCGTGTGGGCTCCCAGGACCCGCAGCGGCCCGAGCCGCCGGCGCAGCAGCAGGGAGGCGGCCACGCAGGTGAGCAGAAACGATCCTCCATAGCAACCCGCCATCCCGGTGACGGCCCAGCGCAGCGGCAGCAGCCGGTGGCAGAGCACCGCCCCCAGAGCGGTTGCGGCGACCGGCAGCAGGTTGAGCAGGAAGGGCGTGCGGCTGTCGCCGAGCGCGTAGAAGGCACGGGTCAGCGCGTAGCCGGCGGAGTACAGCACCAGGCCGGGCGCGAAGGCGGTCAGCATTCCGGCGATGGCCCGCACGTCCGCGGGATCGGTGCGGCCGTGGCCGAAGGCGAGCGCGCACAGCTGCGGCGCGAGGACCGCGAACGCGCAGGCCGCCGGGACGGTGACCACCCCGATGGTGCGGACGGCACGGGCGAGCAGCGCACGGACGGCCCGCGGGGAGTCGCAGGCCGCGCTGAGCGCGGGAACGGCCGCCGTCACCACCGACACCGTGACCACCCCGTGCGGCACGATCCACAGCAGGTACGCGCTGCTGTACGCGGTGTACCCGACACCCGGCAGCCCGGCCTCGGCGGCCTGCGCGCCGACCGAGGTCGACAGCCGGGTCACCACCCAGTAGCCCACCTGGTCGCCGAGCACCAGCAGCAGCGTCCACCCGGCGGCCCGAAGCGGCTCGCCGAGCCCCGCCTGCCGCCAGTCCCAGCGCGGCCGCAGCCGCACTCCGGCCGCCCGCAGGCAGGGCAGCAGCACCAGGCTCTGCGCCACCACCCCGGCCGTCGTCCCGGCGCCGAGGACGGTCAGGTCGGCGGTGTCGAAGGAACGCCGGCCGAGGTAGGCGCCGAACACCCCGATCACCACCAGGTTGTTGAGCACCGGCGCCCACGCCATCGGCGCGAACCGCTTTCGGGCGTTGAGGAGTTGGCCGAGCACGGTGAACAGCCCGTAGAAGAACACCTGCGGCAGGCACAGGTACGCCAGCAGCACGGTCTGGTCCAACTGCCCACCGCCGTACGAGGTGTACGCCCGCACGACGTACGGCGCGCCCGGCACCACCACCGCAGTCAGCACCAGCAGGGCGACCACCAGCACCGTCACCAGCCGGTCGACGTGCGCCGCCCCGCCGTCCTCCGACTCCTTCGCGGCGCGCACCAGATGGGGCACCAGCGCGGTGTTCAGCGCGCCGCCGATCAGCAGCACGAACAGGATGTTGGGCACCGTGTTGGCCACGTTGTACCCGTCCGCGAGCAGCCCCGAGCCGAGGACCGCCACCAGCAGCGCCGACCGGACGAAGCCGGTGGCCCGGGACACCACCGTCCCGGCCGCCATCACCAGGCTGGGCGGCAGCGCACGGCGCGGCTTGCGGTGCCGTGCGGCCGCGCCGGCGGTTGTTCTCGCGCCGCCGGCCGGCTCCCGGGCCCCGACGGCCCTCTCCAGGAGGACGGCCATCCCCAACCTCCGCTCGATCCGGGCACCGGCCCGAACGGGCCGGTGGAACCGGCGAGAGCATGCACCCGCGTCCCTGAAGCGAGGCTGAGAAAGCTGAAGACCGCTTAAGGAACGGATCCGGCGCCGGTGGCATCCTGATCCGCATGGAGATTCTGGTGGTGGAGGACGACGCACAGGTCGCGGCGGCCGTACGGCGCGGCCTGGAGGCCGAGGGGTACACCGTCGACCTCGCCCCGGACGGCCTCACCGGCCTGCGGCTGGCCCAGCGGCACGCCTACCGGGCGATCGTGCTCGACATCATGCTGCCCGGCCTGAACGGCTACAAGGTGTGCGAGGCGCTGCGCGCCGACGGCGTCACCACCCCGATCCTGATGCTGACCGCCAAGGACGGCGAGTACGACGAGGCCGAGGGCCTGGACACCGGCGCCGACGACTACCTCACCAAACCGTTCTCCTACCTGGTCTTCCTGGCCCGGCTGCGCGCCCTGATCCGCCGCAGCCAGACCCCGGGCCCGCTGCTGCGGGTCGGCGACCTGTGGCTGGACCCGACGGGCCGCCGCTGCGGCCGGGGCAGCGCCGAGATCACCCTCACCGAGCGGGAGTTCGCCGTCCTGCGCTGCCTGGCCGAGCATCCCGGCGAGGTGCTGTCCAAGCGCCGGATCGTCGACGAGGTGTGGGACATCGCCTTCGACGGCGAGGAGTCCATCGTCGAGGTGTACGTCAGCATGCTGCGCCGCAAGGTGGACGCCCCGTTCGGCGTCCGCTCGATCACCACCGTGCGCGGTGCCGGCTACCGGCTGGAGGCCTGACCGGTGCTCGGCAGGCTCTCCACCCGCCTGCGCACCTCGCTGGCGGCCGGCCTGGCGGCGCTGCTGCTGCTCGGCGTCGGCGCCTGGTGGCTGCGCGGCCACATGTACGACGCCCAGCTGGCCGCCGCCGAGGCGGACGCCCAGGCCCAGGCCCGCGTGATCAGCAGCGGCTACAAGCACGGCCAGCAGCTGGCGGACAACGGGCAGCTGCCGTACCTGGTACTGGACCGCGACGGCCGGGTACTGGCCATGGGCGGCCCGCTGACCACCCAGCACCTGGCCGGGGATCCGCCCGCCGCCGTACCGAACCTGGCGCCGGACGACTGGCAGTCGGTCCAGCGGGTGACCATCGGACCGGCCGGGGCGGCCGCCGCCAACCGCTACTCGGGGCGCAGCTTCACGGCGATGGGCAGCTGGAGCCCGCTGCTGCGGCAGACCGACGAGAGCGGCCAGCCGGTCAAGCCCATGGTCGGCCCGTTCACGGTGTACGTGCTGGCCACCCCGTTCGCCGCCGAGGCCTCGCTGCGCACCATCGACCCGGTGCTGCGGCTGGGCGTGCCGGTCGCCGCGCTGCTGGTCGCGCTGACGGCCTGGCTGGCGACCAGCCGGGCACTGCGCCCGGTGGAGGCGATCCGCGCCGAGCTGGCCGAGATCGGCGAGCACCGGCTGGACCGCCGCGTCCCGGTGCCGCGCTCCGGCGACGAGCTCACCCGGATGGCCCGGACCACCAACGCCACCCTGGACCGGCTGGAGCGCTCGGCCGTGCAGCAGCAGCGCTTCGTCGCGGACGCCTCGCACGAGCTGCGCAGCCCGATCGCCGCGCTGCGCACCAACCTGGAGGTCTCGCTGGCCCACCCCGAGCGCACCGACTGGCCGGCCGCCACCCGGGAGGCGCTCACCTCCGTCGAGCGGCTCCAGCAGCTCACCGAGGACCTGCTGTTCCTGGCCCGAGGCTCGCACCCGGGGGCGGCCGGCCAGTTCACCGCCGTCGACCTGTCCGCCGTGCTGCGCGAGCTCGCCGACCAGTACCGCCCGGTCCTCGGCGCCCGGCTCGCCCTGCGGGTGGACGCGCCCGAGGCGGTGCTGGTGCGCGGCAGCCGCATCCGGCTGCACCGGCTGGTGCGCAACCTGCTGGACAACGCCCAGCGGCACGCGGCCGCCGAGGTGGTGCTGTCCGCGCGGCAGGCCGCGCACGGCTGCGTCCTGGAGGTCCGGGACGACGGCCCGGGCGTGCCGCCGGAGGACCGCGAGCGGATCTTCGAGCCGTTCACCCGGCTCGACGAGGCGCGCAGCCGGGACGCCGGCGGCAGCGGCCTGGGCCTGGCCATCGCGGCGGACATCGCCACCCGGCACGGCGGCACCCTGCGGGTCGCCCACGCCCCGCGCGGTGCCCGCTTCGTGCTGGAACTGCCGTCGGCCTGAAGGGCTTCGACGGCCTAGAGGGACTTCGACACGGGCGCGGCCACCGTCCGCAGCGGGACGGAGGCCCGCAGCCGGAAGCCCTTGCCGCGCTGCCCGGGCCCCGCCTCCAGCCGCCCGCCGACCAGCGCCAGCCGCTCCTCCAGCCCGGACAGGCCGTTGCCCGGCTGGGACTTGCCCGGCCCGCGCCCGTTGTCGGTGATCTCCAGGACGGCGTAGCGTTCGCCGCTCGCCTCCCAGCTCTCGTCCGCCGTCACCGTGCAGACGGTGGCGTCCTCGCCGTGCCGGACCACGTTGGTGACGGCCTCGCGCAGCGCCCAGGCCAGCGCGCCCGCCTCCTCGTCGGCCAGCGACGGCCAGGCGTCCACCAGCTCCGGCGCGGCCTCCAGCCGGACCTGCGCGGCGGCCAGCGCGGTACGGGCGGCGGCCAGTT
The DNA here is from genome assembly GCF_020103755.1 of Streptomyces sp. LS1784. Taxonomy (GTDB): domain Bacteria; phylum Actinomycetota; class Actinomycetes; order Streptomycetales; family Streptomycetaceae; genus Kitasatospora. The sequence continues at coordinate 7,447 of NZ_JAHSQD010000160.1, read as the reverse complement.
CGACCGGCAGGGTCGGGCGGCGGAAGCCGGTCACCGCCTCCCGGACGTCGATCAGCGACTGCCGGGCGACCTGCTCGATGTCGGCGACCTGCGCCCGCGCCGCCTCGTCCTTGCCGGCGTCCATGAACCGTCCGGCCAGCTCGCTCTTCAGGGTGATCAGCGACAGCGAGTGCCCGAGCAGGTCGTGCAGGTCGCGGGCCAGCCTCAGCCGCTCCTCGGAGGCCGCCAGGTGCGCGACCGCGGCCCGGGCCTCGCGCAGCTCCTTCATGGTGGCGACCAGCCGTTGCAGGCCGGTCATCGCGACGCCGGAGAGGAAGGCGCTGAGCGCGAAGGTGGAGATGTTGTCGACGCCGGCGTGGATCAGCAGGCCGGTCACGACGGTGAGCACGGCCATCCCGACCAGCGCCCGCAGCGCGTGGTTCAGCGGCGTGATCACCGCGAGGCACACCGAGGCGTAGATGAACATGGTCAGGAAGGCGCCGCCGAGCACGAAGGAGGAGGCCACGGCGAGCGCGATCATCGTCGCGACGGTCACCTGGCAGGCCCGCGGCCTCATCCCCGCCTGCGAGCGGAAGATCACCAGCAGGACGTACGAGACCACGAAGACCGCCAGGCAGACCCAGCCGAGCACCTGGCCGGCCAGGCTGTGGCCACCGTTGATCAGGTCGCTCGCCGGGTAGGCCAGGTAGGTCATCCACAGCAGCATCCAGGCGACCTTGACCAGCAGCTGCCGCCGGCTCTCCACCGGGGCGCCGGGGACGTTCATGAACGACACGCGCGCCACACCCACCTCCGGCTGTTCGTCGGTGCGGTGGGCCCGGCGCGCGTCACTCATGTCGATCATCATGCCTGGCGGCTGTCACGGCGGTACAGCGCCGCGGCAGCGGCCACGAACACCGCCAGGAAGGCGGCCAGCCCGGCGACCGCCACCAGGTCCAGGGAGTGCCCGGGCTGCGTGAAGGTGGCCAGCTTGTTGTACAGGTACACCGGGTTGAACCGGGCGAACGTCTCCAGCGAGCCGCTCACCGGGAACCAGGTGCCGCCGAACAGCGACATCAGCATGTACGTGATCATCACGATGGTCTGCACCGAGTCCGGCGCCGCCGCGTAGCCGAGCGCCACCCCGAGCGCGGCGAAGACGAAGCTGCCCAGCCACAGCGCGGCCGCCAGTCCGATCCACTGCGCCGCGCTGAGCTCGACGCCCTGGCTCGCGCCGACCGCGAAGACCACCAGGATCGCCGGCAGCGTGGTCACCGCGCTCGCGCCGATCTTGCCGGAGGTGTACGCCCGGCCCGGCAGCGCGGTCAGCCGCAACTGGCGCACCCAGCCGCTCTTGCGCTCCAGCGAGATCCGCTGCGCGCTGCCGGTGAGGACCGCGCCGACCGCGCCGAAGGTGGCCATCGAGACCATGAAGTAGGTCTTCACCGGCAGGCCGCCGGCCAGCTTGTCGGAGCTGTAGGCGTGGATGAAGAAGAAGTACATCAGCGCCGGGTAGGCGATGGTGAAGAGCAGGTAGCGCCGGTTGCGGAGGGTCCGCAGGATCTCCAGCCTGATCAGGGTGGTCATCGCACGCTCTCCTTCTCGGCGTCGTCCTCGCGGTCCTGCTCCCCGGTGATGGTCAGGAAGGCCTGCTCCAGGCCCAGGCCGGTGACCTCCAGCCCGCGTGGGTACAGCCCCGCCCGGTAGATGCCGGCCACGCTCGCGTCGGCGTCGGCGGTCCGGATCCGCACCGTCCGCACCCCGGGGACCCGCGCGGTGACGTCCAGCGACTGCACGCCGGGCAGCGTGCGCAGCACCCCCTCGTCGGCCGGCTGTCCGTCCCCGTCGTGGAGTTCGAAGGCGATCCGGCGGGCCCCGGCCCGCGCCTTGATCTCCGCCGAGCTGCCGTCCGCGATCAGCCGGCCCCGGTGCAGCACCAGGACGCGGTCGGCGATCGAGTCGGCCTCCTCCAGGTAGTGGGTGGCGAACAGCACCGTGCGCCCGGCGTCGGCCTGGGCCCGCATGCTCGCCCAGAACGACTGCCGCACGCTGACGTCCATGCCGGTGGTGGGCTCGTCCAGCACGATCAGGTCGCTGTCGCCCGCGATGGCCAGGGCGAAGCGGACCCGCTGCTCCTGGCCGCCGGACAGCTTGTCGACCCGCCGCTCCGCCAGCTCGGTGATCCCGGCGTCGGTCAGCACCCCCGTGACCGACCGACCGCGCGGGTGCACGTCGCAGGCGAGCCGGACCAGCTCGCGCACCTTGACGTCGGACATCAGCCCGCCGCTCTGCAGCATCGCGCCGACCCGGCCGGCCTCGATCGCCGCCCGCGGGGCGCCGCCGAACAGGGTCACGCTGCCCTGGTCGGGCTCGCGCAGGCCGAGCAGCAGGTCCAGGCTGGTGGACTTCCCGGCGCCGTTCGGCCCGAGCAGGGCGACGGTCTCGCCCGGCCTCAGCACGAGGTCCAGTCCGTCCACGGCGCGCACCCGCCCGTAGCTCTTGCCCACGCCGCGGAAGGCGGCCACCTCGGTAACCATCGCCCCGCTCCTCTCCCCTGACGGTGTCGCTTTCGGTGCTGTTCGCACCACCTCAGAGTCCCGTGCGGGCGGGTCGTGGCGGCAGTGCCCGCCGTCGTGCCTTCGGCATGACGGATGTCATGCCGGCGGCCGGTACCCGGGTCACGCCGGTGATCCGGGTACCGGCCGCGGAAGGGCTGGTCAGGGCGCGGGCGGGAGGGACCGCACGGGGCTCACACGCCCAGCGAGCGCTTCACGAAGTCGACCTGGAGCAGCAGCAGGTTCTCCGCGACCTCCTCCTGCGGGGTCATGTGGGTGACGCCGGACAACGGCAGCACGGTGTGCGGGCGCCCGGCGGCGAGCAGCGCCGAGGACAGCCGCAGGGTGTGCGCGGCCACCACGTTGTCGTCCGCCAGCCCGTGGATGATCATCAGCGGGCGCTCCAGCCCGGCCGCGTACCCGTTCAGCGAGTTGGCGGCGTACACCTCGGGCCGCTCGGCCGGGTCGCCCAGGTAGCGCTCGGTGTAGTGGGTGTCGTAGAGCTCCCAGTCGGTCACCGGCGCCCCGGCCACCGCCGCGTGGAAGACGTCCGGGCGGCGCAGCACCGCGAGTGCGGAGAGGTAGCCGCCGTACGACCAGCCGCGGATGGCGACCCGGTCGAGGTCCAGCGGGAACTCCCCGGCGAGCGCCCGCAGCGCCTCCGCCTGGTCGTCCAGGGTGGCCCCGGCGAAGTCGAAGGCGATCGACTTCTCCCAGGCCGGCCCGCGTCCGGGGGTGCCGCGCCCGTCGGCGACGATCACGGCGAAGCCCTGGTCGGCGAACCACTGCGACTGCAGGTGCGGGTTGTGCGCCTGGTAGACGCGCTGACCGCCGGGGCCGCCGTACGGGTCCATCAGGACGGGCAGCAGGCCGTCCCGCTCGCGGTCGTAGCCGGTGGGCAGGAAGACGGCTGCCGGGATGCGGCGCTCGCCCGCGAAGCGGAAGACCGGACGGGCGGTGATGACCGGGCTCTCGGCGTACGAGGCGATGGTGGCGACGTCGTCGACCGCCAGGCCCTCGGGCAGGTCCCGGGCGACCTGGACCAGGGTGCCGGGCAGGTCGGGCTCGGCGGTGGCCCGGACGGTGATCCCGCCGCCGTGCACCGCGCTGGTGACGGAGGTGAACGGCCGTCCGTTGGCGGACTCCCAGCCCAGCCGCTCGCCGTCGTGGCTGATCCGGCCGACGCCGATCCAGCCCGGCTCGGGGTCGGTCTCCTCGGCGCCGCCGGCGGCGCTGAAGAACACCTCCTCCTCGGTGACCGCGACGACCGACCGGACGTGCAGGTCGGCCCCGGTCACGGCGCGGTCGCCGATCACCAGCGCCCGGATCCCTCCCTGGTCCGAGATCCGGACCAGCTTGCCGTCCGGGGTCCAGGCCGGCGCGCCCGGGAACAGCTCCAGCCAGACGCCGTCCTTCTCCTCGTGCAGCACCTCGGTGGCGCCGGTGGCCACGTCCAGGCCGAGGATCCGCTGGCCGTGCTGGTCGCGGGTCTGGACCAGGAGCAGCGGCACGCCGCCCTTCGACCAGTGGACCCGGCCCAGGTACGGGTAGGCCTCGCGGTCCCAGACCACCTCGGTGCGCCCGCCGTGCAGGTCGAACAGCCAGAGCCCGACCTCCGCGTTGGCGGTGCCGGCGGCCGGGTAGGCGACCTCGGCGGGCTCGCGGTCCGGGTTCGCCGGGTCGGCGATCCACCAGCGGCGCACCGGGCTGTCGTCGGCCCGCTCGACCAGCAGTCGGTCACTCTCCGGGGACCACCAGAAGCCGCGGTCGCGGTCCATCTCCTCCTGGGCGATGAACTCGGCCTGCCCCCAGGTGACGTTCGGGCCGTCCGGCTCGACGAGCACCCGGTCGCCGCTGCCGTCGGTGCGGGTCAGCCGCAGTTCGCCGGCGGTGTTGGCGTACGCGACGTGGGCGCCGTCCGGGGACGGCCGCGGGTCCAGCAGCGGGCCCTCGGCGGGCAGTTCGGCGGTGGCGCCGGTGGTGAGGTCGGCGGTGAACAGGCGGCCGGAGAGGGCGAAGGCGGCCAGGGTGCCGGCCGTGTCCAGGGCGTAGCCGACGATGCCGGCCGAGCCTTCGCGGCTGCGCTCGCGGCGGGCCTTCTCGGCCGGCGAGAGGTCCTCCTCGCCGCCGCCGAGCAGCGCGGCCGGGTCGGCGGCGACCCGCTCCTCGCCGGTGGCGGTGTCGAGGGTCCAGAGCAGGTTGGCCCGGTCGCGGCCCGAGCGCGAACGGAGGAAGACGACCCGCGAGCCGTCCGGCGCGACGGAGAAGGAACGGGGCGCGCCGACGGTGTAGCGCAGGGTCCGCGCGTACTGCCGCGGGAAGGTGTCGGCAGAGGTGTGGGAGGTCATGGCACCAGACCTTATGACGCCGGACCGCCGCCCCCGGATGCTCGTTGATCACTCGTTCGGAGCATCCTCCCCAAGTACGCCCCAAAGAGGTCCAAACCGCCTCCGACCGGCCTACGCGCCCCTCGGATGCCACAACGCCCCGGCACCCGCCGGCTCACCGAGTGTAATTCCCCCCTCACCCATCGGGTATGACTTGTCCGGCGAGTGATCGTCGGACCCCGTCCCGGACCACGGCCACCCGCAGCCCCCAGTCCCGCACTGTCCCTCGCCGCCCTCCCCGGGGGCGGCGTGCCCGAGAAGGGGTGAGAGCCGACATGGCCATGAACATCTCCGCCGCCGTGCTGATGCTGGTCATCGTGGTGATCCTGATCCGCCGGTCCGGCCTGAAGCTGGCGCACGCGATCATCTGCGCGCTGCTCGGCTTCTACCTGGCCTCCAGCTCGATCGCTCCGTCGATCAGCCAGGTCACCAGCAACCTCGCCGGAATGATCAACGGCCTGAAGCTCTGACCCCCGTCACCGCAGCCCCGGGGCCTGCCGCCGAACACCCGTCTGCGGGAGTTCGGCGGCAGGCCCTAGGCTTCCTCCCATGACCGCGACTACCGGCCGCCGCCTCCTCCTGGTGCACGCGCACCCCGACGACGAGTCGATCGGCAACGGCGCCACCATGGCCCGGTACGCCGCCGAGGGCGCCCGGGTCACGCTGGTGACCTGCACCCTCGGCGAAGGCGGCGAGGTGATCCCCCCGGAGCTGGCCCACCTGACAGCCGATCGGGACGACACCCTCGGCGCGTACCGGATCGGCGAACTGACCGAGGCGATGCGCGCCCTCGGCGTGACCGACTTCCGCTTCCTCGGCGGCCCGGGGCGCTACCGCGACTCCGGGATGATGGGCGTGCCCGAGAACGACGCGCCCGGCTGCTTCTGGCAGGCGGACGTCGAGGAGGCGGCGGGCCACCTGGTCGCGGTGATCCGCGAGGTGCGCCCACAGGTGCTGGTCACGTACGACGCGAACGGCGGCTACGGGCACCCGGACCACATCCAGGCGCACCGGGTCGCGATGCGCGCGTACGAGCTGGCCGCCGACCCGGCGCACCGGCCGGAGCTGGGCCCGGCCTGGCGGACCGCCAAGGTGTACTGGAACCGGATGCCCCGTTCGGTGATCGAGGCCGGACTCGCCGAGGCCGCCGCCAAGGCGTCCTTCCCGGGCGTCGCGCAGCCCGCCGACATCCCCGGCGTGGTCGACGACGAGGCGGTCACCACCGTGCTGGACGGCTCCGCACACGCGGGGCGCAAGGCCGCCGCGATGGCCGCGCACGCCACTCAGATCACCGTGGACGGCGCCTTCTTCGCGCTCTCCAACGACCTCGCCCAGCCGCTGTTCGCCACCGAGTACTACCAGTTGGTGCACGGCCAGGCCGGGCCCGGCGAGCCGGAGGACGACCTGTTCGCCGGCCTCGTGCTCGACGCCGCACACGCCGGGGAGGACCCCCGATGAGCAAGCCCGCCGCCCGGCCGCCGCGCCGTCCGCCGGCCGCCGTCGTCCTCGGCACCCGTGAGGAGCGGCTGGCCGAGCCCCAGCCCCCGCGCGCCGCCCGGATCGCAGCCTATGCCCTGTTCTTCCTGCTCGGCGTCGCGGTGTCGATCTGCGGATCCTTCGTGCAGGCCCTGTGGCCGCCGGCGGGAGTCCTGTTGGCGCTCGCCGCGACCGCCGCCACCTTCTACGGCGGCCTGCGGGTCACCGGCACCCGGCTCGGCGCGGGCATGCCCGTGGCCGGCTGGTTCCTGGCGATGCTGCTGCTGATCGTGCCCCGGCCCGAGGGCGACAACGTGCTGTGGTCCAACGCCACCTCGCTGGCCTGGCTGTTCGCCGGCTCGGTACTGGGCGTGATCTGCGCCACTCTGCCCACCCGCACCAGTTGGTTCCCCGGGGTGCCCGGCCCCCCGCGCTGACCTGGGTCGTGCACGGCGTACGGTACCGCGTACGACGCGCAGTCAGGAGCGTACGGCCTTACTCTCATACCGGAGGAACCGGACGTATCAGGATCTGTCCGAAGCCGTTCGTCGCTCAGTTCTTCCCAGTATGGTGGTCCCGCAGAACGCCGTACCCGACCGCCGCCCGCCCCAGTCAAGGCCCGGCGACCACGAACCGCGGTCACGCCGCACGGCCCCCCGCGAACCCGGAGCAGAGCAGCATTGAGCAGCCGCGAATCTGACAACGCCCACCCGACGCCCCGGCGCACGGGTCCGGACGCCTACCCGTCGGGCACCCCGCCCTACGGCACGCCGGGGCTCCCCGGCGGCGACCGGACCGACGCCGGACCGGGCACCGCGTCGGGCGGCGAGGACGACGGTCCGAAGACCGAGACCACCCTGACCACCCGGGTCCGGATCAACATCCCCGGCTCGCGTCCGATCCCGCCGGTCGTCGTCCGCAGCACCGTCAAGAACGAGGACGGTCCGGGCGATGACGCCCCGGCCGCCGCCGAGCCCGGCGGCCCGCGACACCGCTCCGCGCCGGCCTCGCCCGTCCTCGGCGTGATGGACGACGGCGGCCGCCAGGCCG
>NZ_JAHSQD010000016.1 GCF_020103755.1 Streptomyces sp. LS1784 | reverse complement strand
GGCGGCTGGGTGCTGTCCCTGCCGGGCCGGGGCTCCTCGGGTAGAGGAGCCCCGGTGTCAGGTCAGTGACTCGGCTGGGGGCCGCGCGGGGTGCTCGGGGTTGGGGAGGGGGCCGAGGTCGGGAGCAGGGTGGCGGTCGGGGACGGGGAGGGGGCCGAGACCGTCGGGGCGGTCACGATCTGCGTGGCGGTGACGGTCACGGTGACGGTCGGGGCGGGCTCGGTGAACGTGGCTGCCGGGGCGGTGACGGTGACCGTGGCGGGCGTCTCGGGCAGGGTGATGGGGGCTGGGTTCGGGGCGTCGGCGGGGGCGGGGCAGACGGCCGCCGGGGAGAGGGCGGCCTGCGGGGCCACGGCGGGGGCGGGCAGCGGCTGTGCCGGGGTGGGGCTGAGGGTCACGGCCGCCGGGTTGGCCGGGGCGGTGGTCGGGCGGGTGCTGATGACCATGCCGGTGGTGAAGGCGGTGGTGAGGGCGAAGGCGGCTGCCGCGTGCCGGGCGGTGATGCGGGCCATGGTTGGTCTCCTTGAGGTTGGGGCCGGGGGTTCGCGGTCCCCGGCTGGCGGTACCAGCCTCGCAGAGAACTTGACTCAGGTCTATAAAAAAGAGCACGGTAAATTTCTCGGGGGCTGCTCGGCGCGACACCCGACCGCAGGTCCGGCACCGTGGCCTGCCGACCGACACGACTAGGAGGGCCACGTGACCAAGCCGCTGCCCGCGGTGCCCGCGCCCCGCCCCGGCAGGCTCGGCCGCGGCCTCTACGCGGACCTCGCCGCCTCGGCACCCGCCGTCCGCCGGTGCTTCTACGCCACCCTCGACACCGGCGACTGGGCGCAGGTCCTCGCAGCGGCCGATGCCGAGGCCGGCGCCCCCTACGCCCTGTGGGCCGACGACCCAGTCGGCTTCGTAGAGGACGTGCTCGGCGAATCCCAGTGGAGCCGCCAGCGGGACATCCTCGAAGCGCTGGTCGACCAGCGCCGCGTCGCCGTCCCGAGCTGCTTCGGCTCCGGCAAGACCCACATCGCCGCCCGCGCCGCCGTCTGGTCCTCCGTCGTCCACCCGCCCGGCACCGCCCTCACCGTCACCACCGCCACCCGGGCCCGCCAGGTCCAGCGCCAGATGTGGCCCCACATCCGCCAGATCGTCGCCCGCGCGGGCCTGCCTGGCGAAGTCGGCGTCGCCCAGTGGAAGATGCCCGACCGCCACGGCTCGGACACCGTGGTCGCCTACGGCTTCAGCGCCCCGCCGCACGACGAGTCCGCCGTCCAGGGCATCCACGCGCCCCGCCTGATGGTCATCGTGGACGAGGCCGGCGGCATCGGCCGGATCATCGGCGCCGCGATGCGCGGCCTGCTCACCGGCGAGCACACCCGGGCCCTGCTGATCGGCAACCCGCCCACCGACGACGAGGGCAGCTGGTTTGAGCAGACCTGCGCCGACCCCGCCGTACGCGTGCTGCCGATCAGCGTCTACGACACCCCGCTGCTGTCCGGTGAACGCACCCGGCGCTGCCGTGCCTGCCCGCCTCAGGCTCCCGCTCACCTGCTCGCCACCCACCTCGTGGACCCCCAGTGGGTGGAAGAGGCCATCCGCGACCACGGCGAGGACGCCCCCTTCGTCCAGGCGAAGGTGCACGCGAGGTTCCCCCGCGGGGGCCAGGCCCGCGCCATCCCCTCCTCCTGGGTCGAGCGGGCCAGCGACAACCCCGAACCTGACGGCCCGGACTACGTCGCCCTCAACACCCTCGGCCTGGACGGCGAGACCAGCGCCTACCGGGTGCGGCGTGGCGCCTGGGTCAGGCTCGGCGTCGACGTCGCCGCCGACGGAGGCGACGAGTTCGCCATTGCCCGCTCCGTCGGCGACCTGGTCGAGCTGCGCCACGCCACCGCCGGCCAGGACAACGCGGACGCCGTGGTCGTCGCCGGAGTCGTCCTGCGGGAGATCAAGGCCGCCCAGGCCCTCGCCACCGCACTCGGCAGCACCGCCCCCGTGCGCGTCAAGGTCGACGGAGTCGGCATCGGCTGGGGCGTCGCCGGCCTGCTGGAAGCCTGGCGGCGCGAAGGCCTTCACCATGCGGAGATCGTCACCGTGCTGGCCAGCGAGAGCACGGGCCGGGACGACGAGGCCGCGACGCTGCGCCCCTCCAACAAGCGGGACGAGATGTGGCTGGCGATGCGATCGCTGCTGTCGCCCCACGGGCGGGGTTCGCTGCGGCTGCGAGTTGATCGCCGAACCCAGGCCCAGATGTCCGCCCCGAAGCTGGAAACCAACTCGGGCGGACGGACCGTCATCGAGTCCAAGCGGTCGATGCGTCGACGTGGCGTCAGCTCGCCCGACCGCGCCGAGGCGGTCCTGCTGGCCCCCTACGAGCCGCACACCGGCCGACGCCGGGTCCGGGTGATCGCCTGACGAACGGGCGGCATCGACCGGGCTTACGGAAGGAGAATTGGGAGGCAATCTGGCGGTAATGCTTGTCCCAACTATTCCCATTGACAGCGGAGATGGGCCGGGCTTTGATGGCAACTCTTCCGGAGTGCGGGCGTCCGGAACGGCGAAGGGGAGTCGCCGATTTTGGCATGTTCGCGCCCCGGTGATCGAGCACGCGAAATTTCAGTAAGCAGGGGGGATCATGCCATCGCTAAAGCGTCTCACCGGGATGCTCGAATTCGGATTGACGGAATTCCCGGGCACGCTGCCGCACGAACTGGCCCGCACCATCAACTCCGTGTGGCCCGCTTACCCGAGCGACCGGCAGCGGGGGCGAGGCAGCCTCGCCGCGACCCTCGCCGTCGCAGCCCTGGACGACTGGGCCCCGGTCGATCCCGGCTTCGACGAACTTGTGAGCCGTACCGTCGGAGCCGGAGCCGGCGCCCTCGCGGTCGTCTCCAGCACTGGCCACGTGCCAGCAGAGCTTCTTGGCGCCCTGCGACACCGGCAGGCACCGCTGCTCACCCTTCCCGCCACCACCTCGTGGACCGACCTCGCGGAGGCGGTGACCCGCGAGCGCATGACCGACCTGCGCCGGGCCATCGAATGGCGAGACTGGCTGCTCGGACAGGCGCGTCCCACGGCGGACGGCCGGCACACCGGCCGCATCGTGCGGCGGCTGGCCCGCGAGACCGGCGGCAGGGTCGCGCTGATCGGCCGGGACGGCGCCGTCGTCGCCATGGCGCCGCAGCGCTCGGCGAGCAAACTCGCAGCAGTCGCCGACAAGATCCAGCAGATCGCGGCGGGAGCCCTTGAATCGGCCGCCCTGGAGAGCGACGGTGCCGAGATCCGCCTCGTTGCCGTCGGCAACACCCGGCCGCGCGCCGTGCTGGCCGTCGCCAGGAACTCCCCGTTCGACCCCGCGCTCACCCAGATCACCACCCGCACCGCCGACCTGCTCTCCCTCCACCTCGCAGTCGAGGACGCCGACACCACGATCCAGAACCACCAGGCCGCAGCGACGGCGCTGCACGTCGCCATCCTGGAACTGCTGCTGACGGGCGAGGTGCCCAAAGCCCGCCGTACGGCCGCCCAGGTCCACCCCGGCCTGCTCGACGCAGCAGCCGTACGGGTCTACATCCTGGAGACCCGTCCCAGCGAGCGCGACGAGCTGTACGCCGAGTGCCGGCGCATCCTCGACCGGCTCTGCCTGGTCGCGCCGTGCCCGGTCTACGAAGAGCACCTGGTTATCGTCGCCCCGCAGCCGTGCACTTCCACGGAGACCGACGACGAGGTGAGCGCCGCGCTGCGCGACCTGGTCGCCCTGCGCCCCTACCGGCACCTCGGAGCCAGCGGGCTTCGGCTGATCACCGAGACCGACCGGTCCCACCGGCACGCCCTCAGGGCCCTCACCAGCGCCCGCATCAACCGCAGCAGGACTGCGCTCTTCAACTCCCAGGGGCGCCTGCCCGAGCTGCTCAACCAGTTGCACCCGGGCTGGGCCACCGCCGTGCTGCACCCGCTTCTCCAGCAGGAGGAAGCGGATCGTGACGTGCTGCTCCAGGCACTCACGCTCACGCTCCAGTCGTCCGTACGGGCGGCCGCCGAACTCACCGGCGCCCACCGCAACACCATCGCCAGCCGGGTGCGCTCCGCGGCGGGCATCCTGGGGGTCAACCTCGAATACATTCGCGACCGGGCCTTGGTGGCGGCCGCGCTGGACGCCCTCTTCCTGGATGAGCGGGCAGGCGAGGCGGCACACGGCGGGCTTGTCGACCTCCAGGGCCTCATGGCCAGCCCCGAAGTCCACGCCTGGAAGGCCGAGTTCCTTCATGTGCTCGTGGAGGAACTGATCGACATCCTGCGGGCGTGGGTGCTGGCCGACGGCGACACCGCCCGCGTAGCCGACGTCCTCGGGATTCACGCGCAGACCGTCCGTAAGCGGCTGCGGATCGCGGGCCGCTTCCTCCAGCGGGATCTGCTCGGGCAGTCCGCCGACGTGTACGACGTTGTGCTCGCGATCTCCGCCGAGTTCAACCTCCCGCTCCCGTTGCCGCTAGCCCGACACCCACGGCTGACTACCGCCGGTGACGAATCGTAGCTGTCAGTGTTCGCTGTGCAGCGGTGATACGCCAACTGTGCATTGAGCAGATTCCGCATCGGCCGCTCACCATCTACGGTCGACTAAGGGGGGAATCCCCGAATCCGCAACTATCAGAATGGGGGGGAGAAGCTTGCGCACCCATGCCGGGCCGTGGACGAGCCAGCACGCAAATCTGATTGGGACTCAACTTACCGTTGCGCACCACTCAGTTTGTCCGGGGCGTATCAGGCACAGCGGCGCGCCGGACACCCGTATGTCGGGGAGCCGGGTGGGGGCGCTGAGGCCACGGTGATCGAAGACAACGGGCCAGCCTGCCAAGGCTGATGCCACCGCCCCTTCGGGCAACGCCCCGAAGGCCACATGCGAGACGGGGCCACCGGCACCACGGGGCCCATGTACACGAAGAACAACCGCTGCTGCCGCCGGCGCCCACCCACAGGGCGCCGCTGGCGAGGGGAGTGCAGCTTGAACGCCGAAAGCACGCCGACCGACGACACCAACGCCGACCTCCACGAGTGGGTGATCGCCGCCTACGTCCCCGTGGACACGCAGGGCGCAGCCTACGCGCGCCGCCGCGGTGTCTACCGCGTCCCGGCCAAGACCAAGATCCGCTCCGCCGACGTGATGTGCATCCGCTGCCGCAGGCCCTACGACGAGGTCAGCGAAAGCCCGTGCGCCGGCTCCGACCCGATGCTGCACGGTGGCCCCATCGGCACCCGCAAGCGCCGTCCCGTCCCCGAGAACCCGCACCAAGTCGCCGCGGCCGCGAACTTCCGCAAGCCGGATCCCAGGGACCCTGGCAACCGGATGCGGGAGCAGCCGCCGGGACGCTAGGCACCGAAGTGCCTAGCCTGCCTGCCGTGACCATACCCAGCAGGCACCAGCCCCATCTGACGGACGACGTCGCGCACCTGACTGCACGCCGGGTGCGCGACGCCGTCGCCGTCGTCCTGCTCGTTCTCGGCGTCATCGGCCTCAACGCGGCCGCCTACGCCACCGACCCCCGCCTCGGCCTCGCCTGCACCAGCCTGCTCGCGCTCGCGGTCGCCGCCGTCCTCGGCCACCACACCGAGCAGTAGGAGGAATCGATGCCCCGCCACCGCTGGCTCCCCACCCTGCGACGTCCCGCGCCGGCCATCAAGTCCGGGCCGGAGTACACGATCGGCTGGACGCCCGCAGGCGTGGACCGGGCCCGTCCGTGGTCCGTCGAGCGCGCGGTGCGCGACGGCATGGAGCGGGCCGTGTGGATCTACAAGGCGGTCGACACGATCTCCAACCACGCCGCGGACAGGCCGCTTCGGGTCCGCCCACGCAGCGGCACCTCCGACGAGCCGATGCCTCCCCACGACGCGCACCCGCTCTACCGCGCGATGAACATCCGGTCCAACCCGGCCGAGGGCGCGTGGACCTTCAAGAAGCGCGCCAGCATGCAGCTCCTGCTGTCCAAGCGCGGGGTGTTCCTCGAGCCGACGTTCTCACGCGGAGGTGACCTGCTGCGGATCGACCTGCTGCCACCGGGCCGAACCCGGCCGGTACCGTCCACCGGCGCCGACCTCATCTCGCACTTCGAGACCGTCACGATCACCGGTGAGCTGCGCCGCCTCGACGTCGACCAGGTGCGGTGGATCCGCAACCCCCACCCGCTCGACCCCTACTCCGGCATCACCCCGCTGGAAGCCGCCGGCCTGTCCGCCGACCTTGACTTCTTCACCCGCCACTACAACCTGTCGTTCGTCAACAACGATGCCAGGCCCGGCGGCGTGATCGGCATCGACGGCGACATGGACGACGACGAACTGCGCCTGCTGCGCGCCAGGTTCGGCACCGGGCCGTCCGCGGCCGGCTCCTGGACGGTGCTGAACGGCGGCAACGTCACCGTCACGGACACCTCCGTCACACCCCGGGACATGGCCTACGAGACCGTCGCCGCCCTGTCCAAGATCGAGCTGCTTGCCGCGTTCGGCGTTCCGGAGTCCCAGCTCGGTAACGCCTCGGGCAGGACGTTCGACAACGCCCGCGCCGAGAAGACGACGTTCTGGGAGATCACCATGCCGCCGCACCTGCGGCTGATCGCCGACGCCTTCCAGGACGACGCCGGGGACGACAACGAGGTCTACTTCGACACCTCCGACATCGACGTGCTGCGCGAACCCCGCACCAAACGCCTGTCCGAAGCCCGAGAGGAAGTCGCCGCCGGCGTCCGCTCGATCCGCTCCTACGCCGAACTCGCCGGATACGCCGACGAGATCGATGACACCCCCGAGACCCGGGCCCTGTGGCTGGCCTCCGGCCGGACCGCCCTACCCGCCCGCGCGGCAGATGCCCCGGCCGTTGACACCACGACACCACCCCCGGCGCCGGCCACAGGCAAAACCCTGACACCCGCCTCCGACCTCGTCCTGGACGAGACCGCGGCCGACTCCCTCCGAGGCCGCCTGGACGACGCCCTCCAGACGCTCACCACCCGCTGGACGGAACGCACCATCGCCCGGCTCAACTCCCCCCGGCACCGCAAGGGCACCCGGCACTGGGACGACCGAGGCGACACCACCGCCCGCACTGGCGTCAAGGGCCTGCCCGTCGACCAGGTGATTGACGTCGCCACTTGGCAGCAGGAGGCCGCCCAGGCCCTCCAGCCCCTAATCGAACAGGCCGCCACCACGGCCGCGACCGAGCTCCACACCGCCCTCGGGTCGACCGGCACCGCCACCGCCACCGTCTGGCCCACGATCGCCCCGCTGCTCACCACCTGGCTCGCCAAGCAGGCCCAGGCCCTCGCCGACGACGTGGCCGGCGCCGACCGGGAGGGCAAGAGCCTGGCGGGCATCGCCGAGGCCACCCGCGGCTGGGGCCGCTCCCTCGCGAACTGGGCGAGCGTCAAGGCGAGCCACCTCGCCACCGCCACCGTCGAGAGCGCCCGAGACCAGGCCGCCGCCGCCAGCGCCCGCACCGGCCTCGTCCGCCGCTGGGTCGCCCACCATGACGGCCGGACCAGGCCCGACCACGACGCGGCCGACGGCCAGACCCAGCCCTACGGCCAGCCTTTCACCATCGGCGACGACCTGCTGCGCCACCCCGGTGACACCACCGCCCCACCCGGGCAGGCCGTCGGCTGCCGCTGCCGCCTCGCTTGGACGAACGCTGACCACCCGCCCCGGCCGACGGGCCGCGACCACCCCGCCCGTACCCCCGTGTGAGGATGAAGCATGACCACCGGAACGCCGCCCAGCGACCGCCAGCAGCTCAACGAGGACTGGCTGCGCAGCCGGCGCTGGGACATCCGCTACCCGAACGGCGAGCCCGTCACCACGCTCGACGGACTCGCCCAGGTACTCCGCGTCGACCGGCAGGGAGCCGCCCGGCGGGTCCTGGCCCAGCCCTTCGGCAAGGCCGCGCCAGCCAGCCTGCGGCAAGAGGCGGAGTCGCTGCCCGGTGCTGAACGCAGTCGGTAGCCGGGTCTCCGCTCGTTACTTCACCCAAAGGACGGCCAGGTAGGCGGCGCCGAGGGCGAGTGTGGCTCCAGTGGCGGCAGCGCCGCGCTCGACTGCTTCGGGGAAGGAACGGGTGCGCCAGTAGCGGAGCAGGCCGCTGGTGAGAGCAACGACGAGGCTCGCCAGAGCGATGGTCACGAACACGAGGGCCCGCATGGCCGCCCTTCCTGGAGAATTGGGAGAGTGTGAAGCACGCCAGCGTTCAGCGTATGTTCAATCCGCCGGATTGAACGCAACTGTACACCTGAGAGTCGAGGAGTGAGTCCCGTGGGTGACCAGAGTGGTCGGCAGCAACTGAGTGACGCCCTCGCCGACTTGCTCGCTCAGTCACGGAAGACCAAGGCGCAGGTGGCCAGCGAAGGAAACCTGTCCCGAACGACGGTCTCGGCGGCGTTCAGCCCTGACAGCCCGCCTCCGTCTGACCGAACCCTTGAGGTGCTCGCGGAAACCTTGAACGCCGACCCTGCCCCGCTGCGGAACCTTCTTGCGATCGCCCGCAACGAGGAAGCAGTACAACCACGATCCGTGGCCGCCGAGACTCTCCGGATCGGCGAGCCGGTGCACCGGATCGCCCGGGAGCCGGCGGACCCGCGCTTGCGCGAGTACAACTTCGACCCGCTGCGCCCCGAGAACCTGGTACACAGCGTCGTCGAGAGGCTCCGCTCGGTCGAGGCCGGCAGCCTCGTAAAGGCCGCTTCATGGGCGCGGGACTCGGGGATCTACGCGATCTACTACATCGGTGCTCACGAGCTCTACGCCCCGGTTTCCGGAACTCCGGTTCCGCTGTACGTGGGCGGTGTTCAGAAGGGGTCGGGGTCGGTGCCGATGAACGCATACCTCAAGCCCCCCGCGGTGAGCGTGCGACTCGATGAGCACTGCCGAACCCTCGACCAGAGCCGGAACCTCGACCCGATGGACTTCTGTGTCCGAGTGCTGTTCATTGACGACCTCTTCATTGCGCCAGCAGTGGCTGAGCTGACATCGGAGTTCAAGCCGGTGTGGAACACGACCCTTGAGGGTTTCAACCTCCGTCATCCGGGGCGGTCCAGGATTCAGCACGCTGCCCGACCGAAGTGGCATGAACTGCACGCTGGTCCTGACTCCTGGGCAGCCGAGATGCGATCGAAGCGGACCCCTGACGAACTAGAGAACGAGGTCCGCCAGCACTTCGCAGCCTGGCTTCGTTGACACAGGCGTCCCCACGGTGAGCACACCGCGACGGTAGGCAGTTCTCCTGCGATCGTGCCGGTTCGACCTGCGCACAATCACCAGGAGTTCGAGTGGCCCTCCCCGCAGCTCGTGAAGTGCGCCTACGCCTGCGCTGGAAGACCGAGCCGTTCCGCGAGGACCTGCACCCGCGGGACGGCCGAGGCCGGTTCGCGTACGGCCCTGGCATGGGGCTGAACCCGCTGTTGGAGCGCATCAGGGCGGCCGCGAGCCGGCCGTCCAGGGCGCCGCGCTCCGAGCCCCGCTTCGATGAGGAGCAGCACGGCCTGGTGTTCCGCGACGGGCAGGGCGAGCGCGTCGCCAAGGCGTACAAGGCGAATGTGGTGGAGGGGATCACCCGCGACCTGCGGGACATGCCGGACGAGACGTTGCTGCTGGAGCCCGACCGGGCCTGGCTCGACAAGGTGCGCTCGGGGCAGGTGCACGCGTACGAGGACCACGCGACCGGTATCGCCAACTCCGTCCGGCCGGGCGACTCCCCGGCGGACGCGTCCTGGACTCCCGTCGACGCGGACCGGGCACGCGAGCTCCTGCGCCGCGACGCCGTCAACCAGGTGGTCGCCACCTGGGCGATGACCTCCAACGACGAAGACCCCGGAGCCCTCGCCCTCCAGGAGACCGCACGGGATGCCTTCGGCCTCCACCCGGCCGCCGACTGGCCCAGCACCGACCAGCTCGCGCGGGAGACCGCCAACCAGCGGTCCGCCCTCGGCACCGGCCATGCGGCGATCCTGACGGCGATGTGGGAACGCACCCAGAACCACCTGGTCGAAGCCCAACTCGGCTCCCTGACCGTGTGGCGCGGCGTGGCCACCTCCGACGGGCGGCCACCCGCGGGCTGGACGGTCGACGGCAGCACCCTCACCGACCCGCTGCTGCGCCCGCTCTCCGCGTTCTCCCTCGACCCGGACGTAGCCCACGGCTTCGCCACGGACGAGGGACCCGGCTTCGTGATGAGCGCGATCGTGCCCGCGGAACGGGTGATCGCGACGCCGGCCACGGGGCTCGGATGCCTGGACGAGTCGGAGGTTGTCATCCTGGCGGGCCCCGGCACCTGGCACTGGCAGGCCGCGGAGTAGCCCCGTACCGCTCGGCGCGACACCACCCCCGGTCCGGTGCCACGCTGCCGCCGTCCTGATCCCCAGCAGAAGGCGGTGTGGTGCGGTGCACGCCTTCCCCACCGTCACCCTGCGGCTGCGCCGCAAGAACCGGCTCTGGGACGAGGCCCGGCACGCGCGTGACCTCCAAGGCCGCTTCGCCCACCACCCGGGCGCCAGCCGAGCTGGCCTCCCGGGCACCCTCGCCGACGACCACGCGGTGAGCCAGGGAGACCTGCTCGGGAAACGGGGGAGGTCCCCCGCGAAGCTCAAGGCCGCCATGTGCGACTCGCTCGCCAAGAAGATGAGCGACGTCCCCGACGAGCAGCTGCTGTCCGACCGTCAGCGCGACCGCCTCGCCCGGGTCCGTTCCGGAGACCTCGCCGCGTACCGGCCGGAGTCCGGGGCCAACGGCTACGCCGACTACGTCGACCAAGCCGACCTCGACAGCGGCGCCCGCCGCGAGCCCTGGGGCTACGTGAGGATGGGCGCCGAGGAGTACCG
This sequence comes from Streptomyces sp. LS1784, assembly GCF_020103755.1. GTDB lineage: Bacteria > Actinomycetota > Actinomycetes > Streptomycetales > Streptomycetaceae > Kitasatospora. The sequence goes on along the minus strand of NZ_JAHSQD010000016.1, from coordinate 29,636 downwards.
GGACTTCGCCCGCGCCGAGGCCGTCTCCCACCTCGTCGCCGGGTGGGCGGCGACCTCCAACGACCACGACGCGAACGCCCTCGCCCTCCAGGAGGCCGCCGGCCGGACCTTCAACCTCACCGACACCATGGCCTGGGAGCACGGGGACGCCGACCTCGACGCCGAAACCGCCCAGGCCCTGGCCGAAGACGGCCCCGTGCTGCACGCCTTCCTCACCGCCATGTGGGAGAACACCCAGGCGCACTTCGCCGACCTCGGCGTCACCCACGTCACCGTCCACCGCGGCTTCACCGGCGGCTACGACGACACCCACGTCAGCGAGATCGACGGCCAGGGCACGGTCACGGACCTGCCCCTGCGCCCGCTGTCGTCCTTCACCACCGAAGAACACGTCGCCACCGCGTTCGCCACGCACGGCGGCGAGGTCCACGTCGGCTACACGATCAGCGGCGACGTGCCCGTCACCCGCATCCTGGCCGTCCCGGGGACCGGCATTGGCTGCCTGGACGAGTCCGAGATCGTCATCCTCGCCGGCCCCGGCGACTGGCACGTCCAGCAGGTCTACGCCGAGACCGGCGACGACAACTGGTACGACGAGTAGAACGAGACCCAAGCCCGCCGTCCGCCTACCGTGACCGCCACCAACCCAGCGAACCGGGAGCGAGACGGTGGCACCGACCCCCAGCAGCACGCTGGACCACAAGCAGGCGATGCTCGGCGTGCTGGAGACCGACGACGACCAGGGCACCTTCACCACGCTCGTGTCGATCACCGGGCTGCGCGACCACGACGGCGACGTGATCGAGCCCGGCGCCTACGCCCGCACCCTCGCGGAGATCACGCCGAAGGGCGTGTGGTCGCACGACTGGAACGTGTGGACCGCCCGCACCGAACACACCGAGGAGCTGCTGCCCGGCGACGACCGACTGCCCGCCGCCCTGCCGAACGGCCAGCCCTGGCCCGCCGAGGCCGGCGCGCTCCTCGTCAAGGGCCGCTGCAACCTGGCCACCCAGGCCGGGAAGGACATGTACGCCAACCTGCTGTTCTTCGGCGACCAGGTGCAGTGGTCGATCGGCTACCAGGTCCGAACGGCCAAACGCTCCAAAGGGGTTCGCCGCATCACCGACCTCGACCTGTACGAGTACAGCCCGGTGCTGTTCGGCGCGAACCCCTACACCTCAACCCTCGACCTCAAGCAGCACAAGGCCCGCGGGGTCCTGGGCGACACCCAGGTGGAACTGGCACCGCTGGCCGGCACGCTGGAGGAGCGGATCGGCGCCATCGCCTCCGCCGTGGAGCAACGCCTGCGCCCCACCGAAGACGACCGCCTCGAGTTCGGCACGGTGGAGATCATCGGCACCTACCCGGACCGGGTCATCGCGACCATCTGGAGGTACACCGAGGACGGCTTCGGCTCCAGCAGCTGGGAGGTCCCGTACACGCTCTCCGGCGACGGCGTTCCGACCGTCGGCCAGCCCAGCCCCGTGCGCCTGGTCCTCGACGTCGAAGGAACCGGTTCCGACGCGGCACTGGCCGCCCTGGCACCCGACGTCGAACGGGTCGCCTCCCAGATGAAGACCCTCGCGGCCCTCCAGCACAAGGCAGGGCGGGTCCTCTCCGGCGAGAACGCCGACCGCCTGGCCTCCGCCGTGCAGCACCTGGTCGCCGTGCTCACAGCGGCCGGCATCGACTGGCAGCCGCCCGAGCCGCCGGCTGATGAGGGCAAGGCTCTGGCCACGGCGGTGATCGAACCGGGCGAGATCAGCGCGGCCCTCGCCCTGTTCGCGGACGCGCGGACCACCAGCTGACCATCGGGTTTGTGATCACCCGCTTGTGCCGTAGAGTCGGGCCTACCGACGCGGGGTGGAGCAGCTCGGTAGCTCGCTGGGCTCATAACCCAGAGGTCGCAGGTTCAAATCCTGTCCCCGCTACCACGTACGCCGAAGGGGCGGACACACGATGTGTGTCCGCCCCTTCGGCGTCCCAGCCCGTGGTCAGGCCGTCCGCACGGCGTCCAGGCGCCGTCGTACCTCGGCCTCTCCGAGCGTCGCCGCCACCAGGTGCAGAGCGGGGCTCCGGGTCGATCCGGTGAGCAGTACGCGAATGGCCTGGGCCGCCTCCTTGATGGAGCCCGGGTGCAGGCCAGGGTTCTGCTTGTAAGTCCTCGCGCTGTCGGCGAAGTTCAGCTCGGCGGCGACGGCGCGGATCTGGTCAAACCAGCCGTCACCGTCCTCGATGGGCTGGTAGCGGTCGAACAGGCGCCGGCCGAGTTCCTGGACCACGTCCGGGGCCAGGCCGCCGAACCGCGGATCGGCGGGATCGGTGACGGTGGAGAAGAGCTGCTGGAAGAAGAAGCCGTAGTGGGTGCGGAAGTTGCTCCACATGCGGAGGTCCTTGCGCGGGTTGTCGAATCCGTCGCGCTCCACCGCGAGGGCCCGCAGCGCCAGGTCCTCGTCGGTCTCCAACACCTCGGCGAGCGGCACGTCGTACGCCTTGGCCCACTCCTTGACGCGCTCCAGGATGGTGGCGCCGGGCAGGGCGGCGACGTGGTCGGCGCAGATGTCCTCCAGCTTCGCGAGGTTGATCAGCGCGCCAGTCACCCCGCACTCCTCCAGGCGCAGGGGCTCGCGCAGGGCCTCGCCGACGGGCATCTCGGCGAGCCGGCCGTTGGCCAGGCCGCGCAGGTAGTACAGGACGGCCTCGGTCGGGTAGCCGGCCTGGGAGTAGTACTCGACGTCTGCTTCGGGGTCCTTGCGCTTGGAGAGCTTGCGGCGCGTCTTGCCCTCCTGCTTCATCAGGGGGGCGATGTGGGCGTAGGGGATGCGAGGGAAACCGAGGGCGTCGAAGAGCTGGTGGTGGACGGGGACGGAGGAGAGCCATTCGTCGCCGCGGATCACGATGGTGACGCCCATCAGATGGTCGTCGACGGCGTGGGCGAGGTGGTAGGTGGGCAGGCGCAGCGGGCTGTCGGAGGTCTTGAGGATGACGGTGTCGGCGCGGTTGTCGTCCATCTCGATCGTGCCGCGGATCAGGTCGTGGAAGGTGGTGCGTCCCGCGTCGGTGCCCGGAGAGCGGAACCGCACGACGTACGGGACACCGGCGGCGAGCCGTTCACGGACCGCGTCGTCGACGGCATCACGCCACGGCGCTCACTCGCCGTAGTATCCGCTGGGCACCTTCTTGGCGAGCTGGTCGGCGCGCAGGGCCTCGAGATCGTCCTTCGTGGCGAAGCACGGGTAGGCCCGGCCCTGGCGCATCAGCTCGCGGACGTAGGTCTGGTAGATGCGGGCGCGCCGGGACTGGGTGTAGGGCCCGTAGAGGCCGGTGGAGTCGGTCTCGTCGGAGGCGACGCCGAAGTGGCGGAAGGCGCGGTCGAAGCGGTCGACGGCGCCTTCGACTTCGCGGGCCTGGTCGGTGTCCTCGATGCGCACGAAGTACACGCCGCCGCTCTGGCGGGCGATGGCCGCGTCGATCGCGGCGACGTGGATGCCACCGATGTGCGCGTGGCCGGTGGGGCTGGGGCAGAACCGGGTGACCTCCGCGCCAACAGGCAGCTGGCGGGCGGGGTACTGCTGCTCCCAGAAGGACGGCCCGGGCAGGTCCGGGTCGAAGAGCGCATTGATCTCGCTGGGTTTGAGCACGGGGGTCCTCCGGGTGCGGTGTGTTCTCGCCGTGACGGCGGACGGGCGGCGGTTCGGTCGGTGCCGGCGGGCCGGGCCGCTGGCCCGCATGGTACGCGAGCGAGCAGCCCGGTCTGCCCTAACGTCATCTGGCCGGACGGGAGTTCGACAGGCGATGACTCGTCACCTCCGGGGCCGGTGCGAGAGGAGTTTCCGCGCCGTGGACGTCCACGTGGGCCGTGAAGGTCTCCACCCAGTACCGGGGCCCGGGGCGCCCCTCCTGGACGCCGTACACCGCCGTCGCCCGGCGCCCGCGTAGCCTCAGGAAGTGGGCGAGCGCCTGGCTCATGGGCTGGGAGGCGCCGCTGACGAGCGGGACCGCGCAGGCCCGCGGGCCAGGTCGGTGAGCGTCTCGCCGAGCTCCGGATCGGCGGCGGTCGCCCGGGCGGGCGTCTGGCCAGAGCTTCACCGGCTCGCCAGCACACCAACTGCTCTGCTGATTGTGGGATTCCATCCACGCCCGGCCGCGGCGGCGGAGATCGCCGCGTGCGAGACGCCGAGCCGCTCCGCCAGGTCCGTCGCCGAGTAGTTTCCGCGCCCCAACTCGTGGTTCCGGTAGGCGTCCCGAGTGATCGTCCCCAGGTCGGCAGTGGCCCACGTCGCCAACACCCGGTAGCCCTCCCGCACCCAGAACTGGGTCTCGATCGCCCAGACCCCCGGCGACAGGCTGGTGTCGTGCACAGCCGACCACCAGGCCGGGGCGATCAGGTGAGCGGCCGCGTGAACCTCGGCGTCCTGCACGCCGAGGTGCACCTGCACGGCCGGGGGCAGGGCGGTGCGTGCCAGCGCGGTCATCCAGCCCTCCGGAGCCTGGGCGAGGCAGCCCAGGGCCCGCGGCTCCGGGCCAGTTGCCACAGGCGCCATGCCGCGTACTGGTGCAGCCACTCCTCCGCCTGCGCGGAGGTGTCCGACGACCCGTACAGCTCGACCGTGGAGGAGGTACTGATCCGCAGCGCCCACCCGGCGGCGGCCCGAACGACCCGCAGTTCCCTTCCTTCGATGGTCAGGAGCGGCTTCACCTCGTGGACGAGGTCGGCAGGCGGGCGCGAGGCGACGTCCAGGGGCGGTAGCTGGGGCTTGGGGAAGGGGTACATGGGTCTCCCGTGCACTGGCCGGCGGATGACCGGCCGTCCGGCACCCTGCCGGACAGCACCACACTCACCCGCGCCCCATAGGCATGGGCGTAGCCAAATGACCTGGTAAGAAGCCGACTTGAAGGCATCGCGCGGCGCGTGCCGCAGTGCCGGTCCCGGCCGTGAACCTCGACGCGACACTAACGATCAGGTCTTCCTACGGTGTGCCGATCGTCGTGGCGATCCGGTGCTGACCGGTCGCACGGCTGGACCCCTTCCGTCCCGCGCTGGCGGGGTGGCCCGGCACCATCCCAAGGAGCGCCACACCGTGCCCACCACCACCGACAAGACCCGACTCAAGGAGCTGAACGGCGCGCTGCGCGCCAAGGCCGCCGAACTCGACACCATCAGCGCGTCCTTCACCGTCGAGGACGGCGGAGTCACCGTCTCGGCCGAGAAGGCCGCCGCGTTCCGCAAGGTCCTCGGCGAGGCGCAGGAGATCAAGCAGCTGATCACCGACCTGGAGGGCGTGGCGACCGTCCACGCCTTCCTCAACGAGCCCACCTCGCAGCCCTTCGCCCCGCAGGACGCCGCTCTCGCGGCCCACCTCGCCAGCCAGGTGAAGTCGCTCGGCCAGCAGTTCCTCGACAGCGACGAGTTCAAGGGCCTCAAGGCCGCCGGCTTCCGCGGTTCGTTCGACCAGGTGGTGACCATCGACGGCAGCGCCCTGGACCAGCTCGGCCGCAAGGACGTGTTCAGCCGGAGCGCTGGTACCGCCGGTGTCCTCGGCTTCGGCACCCCCGAGCACCTGGACATCGTTCCGCGCGCGGTGCGGCCCGGCCGAATCCGGGATCTGTTCCCCTCCCAGAGCACCACCGCGAACCTGCTCTACGGGGTGCGCGTCACCGGCTTCACCAACGCGGCGGCGATCGTCCCCGAGCGGGCCATGGAGGTGCCGCCCGGCGGCGGCGCCGCCGTCGAGGTGTACGCGCGCGCCCCGCAGTCCGAGCTGACGTTCAGGACCGTCACCTACCCGGTCGCCGAGATCGCGACCACGCTCCCCATCCACAAGAACACGCTCGCCGACGAGCCGCGGCTGCGCGACATCATCGACAGCGAACTCGTCGACGGTGTCAAGATGGCTGAGGACAACGAGATCCTCTACGGCGTCGGCGGCGACGAGAAGATCACCGGCATCGTCAACACGGCCGGCGTCCAGACCTACGCGCAGGCCGATCCGGACAAGCAGTCCGCCGCGATCCGCCGCGCCGCCACCCGGGCGTTCCTCGCGTACTTCCCGCCGACCGGGATCGTCCTGCACCCGTTCGACTTCGAGGACCTGGAACTGGAGACCGACGGCCAGGGTGCCTACAGGGTTGCTGTGAACGTCGCGATCGGGGCACAGAAGGTTGTCTGGCGTCTCAGCGTCGTGGACTCCATGGCGATCAACCAGGGCAAGTTCCTCGTCGGTTCCTTCGGCCTTGGCGCGCGCCTGTACGACCGCGAGCAGGTCTCCGTCCAGGTCAGCACCGAGAACCGCGACAACTTCGAACGCGGCGTCGTCACCATGCGCGGCTCCGAGCGCATCGGCCTCGAGGTTCCCCGCCCCGAGTCCTTTGTTTACGGCACCTTCAAGGCGCGCTGATGGCCGCCCGCAAGCCCACCGCGAAGCCGGCCGCAGAAACCGCGGCCGTGGCGAAGGAGCCCGCTGGCCTAGGAGGCGAGGGACAGGAGGCCCCGCCGGCCGAACTGTCGGCCGCCGCTCCGCTCGACCCGCCGCCCAGCCGCACGGCTGCACCAGAGCCGAGCCAGCCCGATGTGCCTACCCCGGGAATCACCGCCCACCAGCCCCTGGCCACAGGCCACGCCGAGCTGGTGGACGAGGACGGCACCCCGCTGCCCCACGACCTGGAGCAGCTGTTCGACCTCACCCACCCCGAGCAGACCGTCGTCTTCGCCCGGCTACGGATCTACCAGTCCCGCACCTATCCCGGAACCCACCGGACGGTCACGCAACTGCTCTACGTGCCGACCCAGTCGATCCCGCGCGACGAGTTCGAGCGTCTCCGGCTGGCACTCGGCTGGGAGCAGCCACAGTGATCCGACGGAGCCTGTCCCGACCGCTGGGGCAGGCTCCTGGTGTTGAAGCCAGCAGACGCCCGTGACCAATCTCGAGGACCAGGTCGACCCTGTTGGTTGTCGAGCGAGCCGTCCTGGCTGCTCAACCGCTCTAGCTGATGGCTGAGTGGGGAGCACTGGAGTCCGCGCACCGTTCGCTTGCCGACGGCAGGCTGGTAGCCTGCGATCCGCACGTAGTGGCCGTGCGGCAGGGGGAAGCGCGGCCTACCGGTCGGTCAGGACCAAGCGGCGCAGGGGGCGATCAGATGGGCGTAGTTCTTCCCGACGAGCTGGCTTGGCTCCTTGATCTTATCGGTGTCCATTGGCCGAACGTTGACGAGGACGAGTTCAACGAGATGGCGACCGCTCTGCGTAGCTTCGCCGACGAGGTCGACAACGGCCGTGCCGGCACGGTCGTTGCGGTTCAGCGAATGCTTGCGGAGAACGTCGGACCGGCCACCGAGGCGTTCGAGGCCCACTGGAACAAGCTCAACGGCAAGCACTTGCACAACCTTGCTGAGGGCGGGCGGATGCTGGCCACCGCCCTTGATGGGGTCGCCCTCGTGATCGCGGGTGCGAAGGGCGCGGCAATCGTGCAGTTGGGCATCCTCGCCGGCGAGGTGGTTGCAGCTCAGGCAGCGGCGCCTTTGACGCTCGGCCTGTCCGAGTTCGGTGCGCTGGGCGCCACGCAGGTCACGCGGATCGCGGTGAAGAAGCTCCTCAAGGAAGCGGAGCAGCAGGTCGTGGCCCAGCTCATGGAGATCGCGAAGGCTCCGATCATGAACGCTCTCGCCGGAATGGCAACGGATCTCGCGATCCAAGCCGTCAGCATTTCCGCCGGAGCCCAGAACGGCGTCAACTGGAAATCGGTGGCTGGCTCAGGCGTCGAAGGCGCCAAGAACACTGATCTCGGAGCAGCTGTAACAGGGGGCGGAAATGGCGGACATCCGGCATAACCACGAGGAGACTGCGCAGCTCGCGAAGCGAATGGGTGAACACGCGGATCACCTAGAGGCCACGGCCGGCGGACACACGCACCATGTCGCGAACAGGTTGAAGAAGGTTCGAGGGAAAGATCCGCTGGCCAACGCGGCCGTTCACGGCGCGGAGCAGATCATGAACGTCATTCGGAAGGCCGAAAGAGACCTCCACCGGCATCTTCGGCTTGTCCAGCAGGGCCTGGAACACACGTCAAGGAACCATCATCAGAACGACAAGGCCCTGGCGACCATGCTCACCAAGATCAACAGTCGATCAGAGGCCCAGGTCAAGGCGCTGAGAACAGCGCCCGACCACGTGCAGGGCCCGGATCCGACGAAACCTCCGGTCACGGTGGCAATCCAGTGGAAGCCGGGGATGCCGAGGTCGGCGTTCGCTTGGAAGGCTCAGAGCCTGGCTGGGGCGAGCCGTCGCGGCGAAATGTACAAGGCAACCAACAAGGTGCTGCGCGACCGTGAGATCACGGACACCTACAAGGGTGCCCTCATTCACCTGATCCTGAAGAACAATAAGGACAATCCCGAGCTGGCCGAGAAGGCCAAACTGGCTGTTCGCACAACAATGCAGCCAGACCATGTCATAGATTTGCAGGCCGGTGGACTCGACCACTGGCAGAACCTTAGAATGCTAGACAAAACAACGAACTACGAAACCGGAACCGCGCAACTATGGCGAACTATTAGCCGCTCCCCGGACGGAACACCCATCAAGGTCAAAGTGAAATGGAAATGACGGATCTCGACATTCCCGGCACGATCGCGCTCCTGCGTGACACCCTGGCCGCACACGAGAATAAACTCGAACTCTGGGACCCAGGGATTCCCGCCGGAGCCGACCCCGACGAAATCCCGCCAGACATCCCTGCGGGCGTCGCCGGCCTGCTCGCCGCCTCCAACGGCCTCTACCTGACCCACTCCACAATGCTCTTCACCGCCAGCGAGCTGATGAGTAGGCAGTTCCCCGAAGGACTGGAGGAAGCCGAACTTCCCGACGGCTCACCCGTTGAAGACACATCCAGGTTCTTCTTCTTCGGCCTGGCATGCGAAAACCCGCTGCTCGTAGACCGTGACGGGAGCGTGTGGCGGGCCCCCGACGAAGGCTACGTCTGGTTCACCGGCTGCCGGATCGAGCCGATCGCAGGCAGCGTCGACGAGTTCTTCCGAACCTGGGTGGCATCCCCCCGGTTCCAAGACCTCGCTGGCGTCGCCCCCGACGACCTGGACAGCAGCCACTGGTACCAGCTGCTGCGGCTCAGCGGCCTCGCCGCGTAACCTCACTGTCTGAACCATCCGATCGCCCGAGGAGCACCGTGGCCACGCACGCAGAACTCACGAAGCTGTTCAGCCCCCAGGGGGTGATCACGCTCCCCCGTGAGGAAGCCGTCCGGAACAACCTGCCGGATGCCGACGTCGACGCCCTCGCGGACGTCGGCCTGCCCGCTCACCTCGACGCGTTCTTCACCATCAACGTCACCGGCGAACCCTCTGCGTTCGCTCTGGTCCCGATCGACACCGGCGACGCAGTCGTCAACGTGCTGTGCCTCGGCGGCCCGCCCGCCGCAACCGACGGACGATTCTGCCTCGACCTGGAGGACGGGTACATCATCCTGCTCCAGCTCGGAGAGCAGCCCGCCGCCGAGATCGTCAACACCACGCTCGCGCAGTTCACCGAGTTCCTGTACCGCATCGGCCTGCGCTACGAGCACATCCACGGCAGGACCGACGAAGAAGCTGACGACTACACCCGCAAGCTCCGCGACTACCTCACCGCCCGCGACCCCCAGGCCTTCGCCGCGGAGGACACCTGGTGGAGCATGGTCTTCGACCACCTCCTCGGCAAGGACCTTCAGGCCTGAACCCGCAACGGGCCCGGGCGGAGACGGTGAGAGCCCTTCTGATCTTTCAGGGCTGCGGGTGGAGCCGGCGGCTGGCAGGATCAACCTCATGAGGATTCTCGTCCTGGGCGGCGGCTGGTTCCTGGGACCGGCCGTCGTGGCCGGCGCGCTGGCACGGGGCTGGGAAGTGACCACGTTCACGCGTGGACGCTCCGGAAGCACCATGCCCGGAGCGACCGCAGTGCACGGTGATCGAGAGCGGCCCGACGACCTTGCCCGGCTGGCCGAGTACGGCCCCTGGGACGCCGTGATCGACACGTCCGCCTCGGCTCTCAGCTCACGTGACGTGCTGGCCGGTGCCCGCGCCTTGGAACCGGTCGCCAACCGGTATGTGTACGTGTCCACGGTGGCGGTGTACGAAGGCTGGCCCACCGAACCCCTGAGTACCGACTCGGCGGTGTGGGCGGCCCCAGCCAACGCAGGTCCGGAGCTCGGACAGCCGCCCGAGGCGACGTCGGGCATCAACCCGTTCTACGGGCGACGGAAAGCCGGCACAGAACGCGCGGTGACCGAGACGTTCGGACTCGCCCGGACGAGCCTTCTCAGGCCGGGCGTGCTCCTTGGACCCGGGGAGTACGTTGGGCGCCTGCCGTGGTGGCTACACCGGGCCAAGCGGGGCGGACGAATCCTCGCGCCTGGCGATCCCTCGAGGAGTATCCAGCCTGTCGATGTCCGGGATGCCGCTGTGTTTGCGCTCGACCAAGCCCTGCGTGTCGGCCACCAAGTCCACAACCTTGCCGCGCCGATCGGGCGGGAGACGATGGGCAGGCTACTCCAGGCGTGCTTGGACGTGACCGGGAGCACCGGGAGGTTGGTGTGGGTGCAGGACGAGGTCCTGCTTCGCCATGGGCTGCGCCAGTGGACCGAGCTACCGTTGTGGTGGAGCCACCCGGGTACGTCCGCCATCGACTCGTCCTCGGCGGTTACGGCCGGCTTCGCCAGCCGACCTCTCACGGAGACGGTGGCCGACACGTGGGCCTGGCTGAGCCAGGGCAACATGCCTGTCCCGCACAGGCGCTGGGCGAAGCACGGAATTGATCCGGACAAGGAGCACGCCGTCCTGGCGAGCGTGGGCTAACCGTTGCTCCCGCCGAGAGCAAGCCTTACCGCACCGGGGCCCAGGACCTGCGGGGTAGCCACGAGGGTGAAGGCTTCGATCCGCTCCGCGAGGTCTTGCGCGAGTCGGGCGTCGCGGAAGGCGGGCGATGCCAGCGCGGCCTGGATCGTGTTGACCCTTGCTGTGAGTCCGGCCCCGCGCCACTCCCGGGGGAGGCCGAGCACCGGGCTGAGAGCTTCGGCGGCTCCGTCCAGGTCGTTTCGCATCAGCAGGGCGGACGCCAGGTCGGCTCGGGCCTGGGGAGCCACGACGAGCGGGCTGGAACTGGTCGAGCGGGCCGCGATCAGTTCCAGCGATCGGCGGGCGGATGTCTCAGCTCCCGGTCCGTCTTGAAGGAGCAGCAGGGTGGAGCTGTTGCTCATGGCGACTCGCTCCAGGTCGAAGTCGAACTCGCCACCAATGCCATGGAGGTCATCCTCGGCCGGGCCGCGATCGACCAGGCTCTCCCCGATAGCCAGTTGGGCATCCTCGGCCCGGCCGCGGTGCGCGTAGGCGCGGGCCGCGATCGCGGCCAGCCGGGCCTTGCCCGTCGCACCGACATCGGGGAATGACCGGGCCTCCTCGATCTTGCCGACCGCCTGGGCGGGCTTGCCCGTCCAGTAGTACAGAACGGCCAAGTAGCTGTGCGCGTAGGCCTGGAGGGGCCCGTACTCGGCAACCTGGCCGTACAGCGCAGCTGCCCGGGCCAGCTCGAACGCGTGAGGTATCGCGCCAAGGTCGAAGGCGCAGGCGGAGAGAAGCGCTGAAGCCTGGCCAGCCACAAGGTACAGGCGTCGGCGCTGCGAGAGCACCTGGGTGCGATCCAGCAGCGCCTTTGAGACTCCGAGCACCTCCGTCGCCGACACGAAGACCAGGTGCGGCGGCTTCGTACTGGTGTCCTGGACCAGGCCCACCAGATCGTCCTCAAGTTGGTCGAGCGTGAGGTCGGGCAGCAGCTGAGCAGCCGCATCCGAGGCGTGGGCGCGGGCATCTCGTGCAGTCATGGCGAGTTCACTTTCGTCGAACACAGGAGCGGTTGCCGTCCGCAGCGCCTGGGCCTGCTCGTCGGTGTAGGGCGCGAAGAGCTCGTCCAGCGGCCTGCCGAAGAGCTCCCTGAGGATCGCGGGCGCCGGGTGGTGGGGCCGAGTGACCTGTCCGGAGCGCCACCGCGCGTAGCTCTTTTCCGTCAGGGCGACGTTCCTGAAGGAGAGATCACCGGTCTTCTCGTAGAGCAACGCGGCAGCCCGCCGGTACTCGGACAAGAAGTTGCGAAAGTCCATACCGGACTTGATGACTAAGGCATCGAACAGGTTCATTGCGCACCCTTCGCCGCAGCCCGTGCGAACTGCGTCGCTCCCTGCCTACCACCGCCGGCCCGGAGATCACACAGGCCGGGGAGAAGTGTCCGCGAACTGTCCATGGTTTGTCCCTCGGCTCACCGGAATGGAGATCAAGTGTCCCTGCTTTGCCAGTGGTTATGTCCGCGTCCCCAGTCCAGGGTTGATCACTGCAAGCGAACCAAGAACGGGGCGTTCAGGCGCTCCTGCTGACGGGAGCGATGCACATGGTGGCCGTCGAACAGCCGAAGCCCGTCCGCCGTTGGAAGGGCACCTTCGGGGCGGATACGGCCGTGGTCCCCATGGTGCGTCACAGCGTGCGGTCGGAACTGGGGAAGTGGGGATGGGACGTGAACGGCGACTGTGCCGACGATCTGCTGCTCATCCTCACGGAGTTGGTGACGAACGCCATCCGGCACGGCAGCAGGCCGGGCGACCCCGTCGTGGTGCAGCTTGACGAGAGCAGCGGCACCTGCCAGGTCGAGGTCCAGGATTCCCGGCCCGACCGGCTGCTGCCCGAGGTCTTCATGTTCCGTGGAGAGCACGGCCGCGGACTGATCCTCGTCGACGGCCTGGCGCTCGCCGTGGGGGTGGCGACGACGGCCACAACCAAGAAGGTATGGGCGAGCGTTCGTCTCGCCGACGACAAGCCAGGAGCCACGCGGTGACCTTGCTCAGCCAACTTGCCCAGGTGTTCGGCCGGCGGCCCGCGCCCGGCCGCCGACGGAGGCCCGTACCGCCTCGTCCGAGGCCCTCCACGCCGCAGCGCCACCGCGTGACCGACCAGAACGTCTTCCTCAGGGAGCGACCCTGGACACCGCCAGCGCCGTTCTGGTGCACGGTTACTGCCTACTACCGATTCGGGCAGCCGATCACGCTCTGGAGCGGCGGCGCAGGCAGTGTCCGCCTGGCCGTCAGGGCGTTGCGCGACCGAGTCGAGGCTCTCGCCGTCGACCTCGGCCTGCCGGAGGGCGACGAGCAGCTGCTGTGGCTGGATGCCCCGTCCGCCGAGGGACGGGCCGCCGACGACCTCGCCAAGGGCCGCCCCCACGCCATCGCGATCACCCACGGCAACGTCGTCTACATCATCAACGTCACCCGGGCCGCTCGCGCCGAGACGGAGCCTGCGATCCAAGACCTGCTCTGCTCGGTCTGACGGGAACGACCCTCATGACGTACACGCGACGCGGCCGACTCCGAGCGGCTGCCCCGAACTTCAACCTCGGCGCGACCTGGCTCGCCTCTGCCAACCGGGAGCCGGCATCGGCCATCGACCAGTGGAAGGCGGGCCGGCTCGCCGACATCGAGACCGGCGAGCTCTTCAACGTCGTGCGGATCAGCGACGTGCAGAAAGGCCTGGCCGCGCTGACGGACCTGTGGCAGGCCGACGTACCGGTCGGCCCAGTCCTGCACAACCGCGCCGACCGGTGCATCGAGTTCCTGGTTACGACCCGCGCTGCCACGCAGTGGGACATGCCGCAGACCCGACTGATCGGCCGCCCAGCGGACGGAGCCGACCCCCTGACGGTCGCGATGCCGGCCCCCGGCATGCAGCGGCTCTCCGGAAGGAGCTGGCTCGTCCTCCCGGACGGCGAACGAAAACCGACCGACCTCGGAGACCTGGCCGTGGCCCTGCGGCACGCCGATGCCCGCCTGCGCCACGGCCACCCCTGAACCCCGCTACGACCGGCTGCTCGGGCCGTAGCGGGCACCTGGCCCGGCCGTTTAACCTCCCGCCGAACGGCCAGGCCAGAACGGATCGGAGACGGCCGATCCCACGCTGACCGTCCCCAGGCGCGGGCGCGCGCAGGGTGGTGCCGCTGCGCGCCCCTGGGGACGGTCAGCTCCCAGCCCCACACAACGATCGACCGCGACGGCCTGCGCAACGGCAGGCCGGAAAGGCGCGACCCTGATGCGCTCCACCAGCGACACGCCGGCGGAAGCTGGCGTCGACCAGATGCCTCTTCACGAGCGGGCCCTCAAGCACCAGATCCCGGTGCTGGAGGAGCCACGGGTCCGCCCATGCGGGCACTACCCCGACCTCACGCCGAAGGAGGGCGAGGTGATGGCACTGCTCGCCGCCGACCTCAGCGCCGTGCAGATCGCCGAGCACACCCGCGCGTCCGACTACGCCGTCCGGACCCGTCTCAGCACGCTGGGACTCAAGCTCGGGGCGGCGACCTCGCCGCAGATCACCGACGTCGCCTGCCGGACGGGACTGCTGGTCCCGCCCCGGGGCGTGCTGAAGACGCCGATCTCCGTCACCGCGGTGACCTCGTTCCAGGCACTGGCGGAGGGCGGCACCCGCTCGTGGATCGCCACCCGCAAGAAGGTCTCGGAGAACACGGTCGCCAACCACCTGGCGGTCGTCCGTGCCCGGATGCGCACCTCGTGGAACGCGGCAGCGGTCTACCGGCTCCACGGGGTGGCGCCACCGGTCCTGAACGCCACTGTTCCGCCGTGCCCGTTCTGCGTGGCCGGAGGTGCCTCGTGAACCGCACCCGGCCGCGCCGGCCCGCGCCGCAGAGCGAAAGGCCTTCGCGCGGGTACCGCGGACTACCGGGTGAGGGCGGCGGCCGCCAGCGCGGCGCAGGCCTGCACCGCCACCAAGCGGCGCAGCTCCACCGGCCGGATGCGCAGCCGCCGCCGGCAGCGGTTGGCGCGTTCGGCCAGCACCTTCTCCAGCTGCGTGCGGACGTGCGGTGCGTCCCGCTCGGGCCGTGCCTCGGCGATGGAGCGCAGGGCCATCGCGTTCGACCGCAGCGTCAGGACGACCCGGGCGTAGTGGGCCTCGGCCAGCTCCACCCCCGTTACCGGGGTGGAGTCCTCGGCCCGCCGCAGCCAGGAGTGGGCGACGGTGTCGGCCACAGCCACGGTGTCGGCGGCCGCGCGCGCGAACACATCGTCGTGCGGGCCAGCCTGCTCCAGCAGCCGCTGTACCTCGTTGCTCTCACCGGCCAGGGCCCGGGCCAGGGCCGTGAGGGCGGTCGGCGAGCCGCTGTCGAACCGGGTGCCAGCGTGCCAGCGGGGGACCTCCGGCAGCAGGGTGAGAGACCCGTGCCGGGCGGCGTGGTGGGTCAGGTGCGCGCCGTACGTCGGGGTCTGCCGGTCGTGGTCGCGGATCACCAACTCCTCGATCGGCGGCATGCGGTAGACGCCGTCGCCAAGGACCGGCCAGCCGACGACGTCCGACGGGGCGGCCTCGCCGACCGGCAGGCCGTGCCGTGCGGCGACCGCAGCCAGCTGGGCCGCCAGGCCCGGCACGTCGCGGCTCACGATGAAGAAGGGCTCGCCGAACTCGGCGTTGTGCAGGCTCACGACGGCGGCCGGTTCCAGCTCGTCCACCAGGTCGGCCAGCGCCTGCTGCTCCGGCAGGCCGAACCGGTGGACGCCCTGCCGCCATGGAATGGGGAAAGTCCATTCCGGCTGTTCCGCCAAGGCCGGTCGGAAGAAATGGCGGTGCTCGGTGTGCAGGTCGAGCGGGGCGCTTGTCCATTCCGCGTTCAGGGCGGCGCCGTCCGGGTCCACGCACGGCAGGAAATGCCACGAAAGCCCGTCGCGCAACTCCGGCCGGGCTGCTACCAGCTCGGCCAGGAACGCGATGGTGGCGTAGCCGACCGGTTCGTTCGGGTGAGGGCCACCGACCACCAGCATTGGCCGCCGTCCTGCCCCGACCGACAGCACGTCCAGCGCCCGCCCCTGACGCGAACTGCCGATCCGCCGCATCCGGCACAATCCCGGCGCACGCCGGGCCACCTCGTGCAACCGTCGGGTCAGCTCCTCCACCGAGGGCACCAGTTCCCCCGTCGGCACTAGCTCCGCGTACCCGGCCAGCGCACTGTCCAGGCTGGAAAGGAAATCAGCCACTTCTAGACCCTTTCTCGAAACCGCCCCGGAAATAATTCAGAGGCGGGGTGAAATGCTGCCCAAAAAGAGCATGAAAGACCCTTTTGGGAAATCCCCAGAAAGTACTTCCGGGGAGGGCTCGTGAATGCTTTCATGGGTTCCGGCTTATCCGCCACCATTCCTTTCGATAAACCCAGGAGGACGTCATGGACGCCACCCACACCACCGCTGGCACCGCGACCGCCGACCCGCAGGACGCCGAGCAGACCCAGGACAGCGGTCTGCGCCCGGCCGCCGCCCACGAACTGCTCGGCTGCACCGTCTCCGGCCAGTAGCGCACCGGCACCGTCAGCGGCGGGTCCGGCAGCGCGCCGGGCCCGCCCCGCCCCCACCCCGCCCTCGACCCGAGGAGCCCCACCGTGAGTCACCCCCGCCTGCGCGCCGAGCACCAGCCCACGATCCGACCGGACGGCCGAATCCAGATCGGCTCGCTGCCAGGCCTCGCGAGCACCCTGCCAGACCCGGGCGGCTGGCGCCGACACCTCCTTCGACTCCTGGGCGGTGCCTTGACGGAAGACCAGATCAGCCAGGCGGTCACCAGCCGCCACCCTGACGTCTCGGCCGCCCAGGTCGCCCAGCTGCTCCTCGACCTCGCCCGGGCCGGCCACGTGCGGGACGCCGTCCCGGCCCGCCGGGCCATCCGACTGGACCCCGGCAGCGCCCGACTCCACGAACGCGGCGTCGAGTACTGGGAGATGGTCGACCAGGACCCCGGTCGTTCCGGTGCGGACGTCCAGCAGATCCTGGCTCGTGCCGTGGTGACTGTCGTTGGCATCGGCGGCGTCGGCCTCACCGTCGCGGCTGCACTGGCCGGCGCCGGAATCGGCTGCCTGATCCTGGCCGACCACGACCGTGTCGAGGACTCCAACCTCAACCGTCAACTCCTCTACACCCACGCCGACATCGGCCGGTACAAAGTTGACGCCGCCCGGGATCGCTTGCTGGAGCGCCACCCTGACCTCGACATCGACCTGTACCCCGAACAGGTCACCTTCCAGGCGCAGTTCGCGCGCCTGATGCGCCGGTGCGACCTGCTCATCCTCGCCGCCGACGAACCCGACGACCTGCGCCTGACCGCCAACCGCGCCGCCCTGACCACCTCCTGCGCGTGGATCGACCCCGGCTACCACGGCCCGCTGATCAGCACCGCTCTCTACACGCCGGGCGTCGGCGACGGCCCCTGCTGGGAATGCCTGCGCCACTTCGACGCCACCGCCTACGGCCTGCCCGGCACCCACGGCGACGTCCTCGCCGCTGCCCTGCCCCGGCCCCTGGGCAACCCCGTCATCTCCACCAGCGCACTGCTCGCCGGCACCTACGCCGCCCACGCCGCCCTCACCCACCTCACCGGCACCCGTAGCACCAACCCGGCAGGCACCATCCAGCGGCACAGCCTCATCGCCCCCGCCGACCAGACGCCCCGCGCCATCACTTACCCCCGCAACCCCGACTGCCCCTCCTGCGCCCCGTACCACCCCAAGGCCGCGCCCACCACCTCGAAGAAGACCCTCGCCGCCCGCTGATCTGCGGCGAACGACCGAACCCGGGACGAACGTTGACACCAGAAGACAGCCTGGCAGCCGTCCGCGCGGCCGCCAGGAAGCACCACCTGGACTCCACCGGTGCGCAGCTGCTTCAGCCAGGCCGGAACCACACCTGGCGCCTGCCCGGCAGCAAGGTCATCGCCAAGGCCCGCAGCGGCGCCACCTTCACGGAGACCTACCGGGAGACGCAGGCCGCGCGGTACATGATGAGCCACGGCATACCGGCCGCCCGGCCGGTGGGCCAGGAACGCTACCCGTTCCGCCACGACACCGGGCACGAGACCGTCTACGTCTTGTTCACCGAAGACCTCGGCCCGAGCACCATCCCGGCCACGCCGCACCAGGTCGCGCTCCTGCTGCGTCGGCTTCACGCACTGCCGGTGCCCATCGGGCCGCGCCTGCGCCTGCCGGCCATCGACCCGTTCTCCCGCCTGTTCCTGGGCATCGACGGACTCTTCCCGGCCGGATCGGCCCGAGACCGCCAACGCCTGCACCGGCTCCTCCACGCGGCCCGCGAGGCCTGGCAGGCCGCCGCATGGCCGGGCCCGATGGCCCCGCTGCACGGCGACGTCGGCCAGGGAAACTGCATCGTCACCGCCGACGGTGTCGCCCACCTGATTGACTTCGAGCGCATGTCGGTCGGGCCGGTCCTGGGGGACCTGGCCGCGTACGGCTGGCGCCGGGATGCGTTAGGCGCCGACCCCGCCGAATTCGAGGAGTTCGCCGCCGCCTACGGCCTCGACGTGACCGGCCACGCCGACGGCCGCACCTACCGTGAGGCGCTCACCCCCGCGTTCGCGGTGAGCGCGTGGCTGGCCGCCGCCAGCTACGCACGCGACGAACCCCACTGGCAGCACGAAGCCGACCTGCGGCTCACCACCCTCCTCACCGACCCGCTGCCGGGCTCCCCCTGGCACTGGAACCTCGGCAACGCGGCCGTCATGAAGGCCGCAGGATGACCGCCCACACTACGCAGACACCGGGCGACCAGGCCGCCGCCGTTGTGGCCCGCACCGGCATCCCGGTGCTCCTGCTCATCGGATACCCCGGCACGCCCACGGTCTCCGCGACGATCGGTACCGGCACGCCCCGCTGCTACACCTCCACCACCGCCCTGTACGAAGACGGCCTGCGCGCCGAGGTCCACGCACCCGGCGGCCCGACGCCGGAGAAGTTGGTGCGCTGCGAGCTGCCCGACGCCGCGAAGCCGCGGCCCGTTCTCCTGGCCACGCCCGGCGAGATGGTCTGGGGCGCCGAGACCAGCTACGGCGGCCTGACGGCGCGCGCCGGGATCTGGAATGGCTGGACGCTGTTCCACCTGACCCGCGACCAGCGCGGCCGGGGACGTCTCCCGGTGCTGCGGCTGGTCGGCGCCGAATCCTTGCCCACCGGTCGCCCTGGACAAGAAGCCGTCCCTGGTCCGTGACCGGATGCACCACCCACGCTGGCAGGCCCGCAAGAGGCCTGCTGCGGATCGCCGTGGCCGCGCCCCGGCGAAGACACCGCGCTCACGCGCGTTCGCACCTCCCGCACCACCCATGGCGGCCGTCCGGGTTAGGGCCGCAACCCCACCAACTGGCCACCTCACCTTAGGAGTTCAACCGTGCCCGATCCGTTGATCGAGGAGCACGCCTTCCTCGGCAACTCGCGCGCCGCAGCGCTCACCCGGCCCGACGGCACGATGACCTGGCTGTGTCTGCCTGGCTTCGAATCCCCTGCCGTCTTCGCGAGCCTCCTCGGCACCCCCTCGAACGGCTCCTGGCGCCTCGGCCCGGCCACGTACACCAACGCGCCGCCCGAGAGCCGGCGCCGCTACGTCGGCGACACCCTCGCCGTCGAACACGCCTGGGACACCGAAAGCGGCGTGCTGGAGGTGACCGACGTCCTGCCCGCCCCGGACGCCACCGGGTACGCGCCACCGGTGGTCGTCCGCATTGCCACCTGCCGCAGCGGCATGGTCCGCCTGGCCTCCGAGTTCCGGCCCCGCCCCGACTACGGCTCACTCACCCCCAGCCTGCAATACGTCGGCCACGGCACACCCCGGCTGCGCGTGACGGCCGGCAGCGACACCTACTGGCTGGACGCGCCCCGTCACAGCGTCAACCTCGGCGGCAGCGCCTCCTGCGACATGCCGCTCAAGGCCGGACAGAGCCTGGTCTTCGCGCTGACGTGGACACGCACCGGCAGCCCGGCACCCGCCCCGCTGACGGGCACCACCGCGCTGGAGGAGACCAAGCGGTACTGGACGCGGTGGGCATCCGCCTGCACCTACGACGGCCCCCACCGGGACGCCGTACTCCGCTCGGCGCTCACCCTCAAGGGCCTGTGCGACCTCGGCGGCGCCGCGGTCGCGGCCCCGACCACCTCGCTGCCCGCACCCATCGGCGGCGTGCGCAACTGGGACTACCGCTACACCTGGCCTCGCGACACCGCGTGGATGATGCAGTCCCTCCTGGTGCTGGGATTCATCGAGGAGCCCACCGCTTACCGGAACTGGCTGACCGCCCACGTCGACCCGGACGACCTCAAGCCCCTGTACGGCCTCGGCGGCGGCCCGGTGCCAGCCGAAGAGGACTTGCCGCACCTGCGGGGCTACCGCAGCTCCACGCCGGTCCGGGTCGGCAACGCCGCCGCTGGCCAGCACCAGCTGGACGTCTACGGCGAACTCGCCGACCTGCTCGCCCAGATGGACGACGCAGGCATCTCGCCCTGCCCGGACGCCGACCACTTGCTCCTCGGCCTCGCGCTCAAGGCCGAGGAACTGTGGGAGAAACCCGACGACGGGATGTGGGAGAGCAGGGGCACCCCGCGCCGGTACGTCTCCTCCCTGGTGTGGGCCTGGGTGGCCCTCGACCGCGCCGTGCGCGTGCTGGGACGCCACGGCGCCGCCGACCAGGAGACCCTGCTGCGGCTGGCGGCGACCGCCGAGACCATCCACGCCGAGGTGTGCGCCCGGGGCTACGACCAGGGGCGCAACACCTTCACCCAGTACCTCGACGGCCACGACCTGGACGCCTCCCTCCTGCACATCGTCCGCGTCGGATTCCTGCCGCCGGACGACAAGCGGGTGATCGGCACCGTCGAAGCGATCGAACGCGAACTCGCCGCCGGCGGCGGCATGCTCCAGCGCTACCCGACCCGAGCCGATGCGGCCGACAACGTGGACGGGCTGTCCGGCCACGAAGGCGCCTTCCTCGCCACTGCGTTCTGGATGGCCGAAGCCCTCGCTCTGATCGGCAGGAACACCGACGCCCGGGATCTGTTCGACCGGCTGCTGGCAGTGCGAAGCGACCTCGGCCTCCTCGCCGAGCAGTACGACCCCATCGAGGGAACCCAGCTCGGCAACTACCCGCAGGGCCTGTCGCACGACGGTCTGATCCGGGCGGCCCTGGCCATCGTCACCGCGAGCACGGCCACCGTCGTCGACGGTGAACTGGTGCTGGCGGTGGCAGAGGGGTAGCGGCGCAGCGCCTCCTACCCTCACCGCCCGCGGCGTGCGCCACCTCCACGGGCGCCGACCGCCTCAAGGCAGGTCCTCGCCCTGCTGCGCCGCACGATCGGCGAGCAGTGCGTCGCCGCCGAACTCCGAGAGGCAGCCCGCCCCGACGACCTCTGAGGCGGCCTGCCGCCCGAGACCAGCCCGGCCCCAGCGCCGGCCGATCCCATCCCTACGAGGAACACTGCTCATGACGATCACCGACACCATCGACCGACTGTCCCCGGAAGAACGACGCCTGCTCGCCCAGATCGCCGACCTTCCGTCGCCGGATCTGGACGTCTACGCCGTCGCCGCTTCCACCGGCACTCTCACCAGCCACACCAGGAAATGGCTCGGGGAACTCACGGCCAAGAACCTGCTGGAGCACGCCGGAGTCGTCGCCGCCCGCGGCCCGGTGTACACGATCCGCCCGGAGGCGGCCGACCGGGCGCTGGCTCTCGCTGACGGGCCCGGCACCCGTACGGCCGTCCTCCAGCGCTACCTGGCCTACCTGACCACCACCGCCTACAACGCCGCTCGGGTCCTCACCCCCCATCACCGCGTGCTGGGGCACGCCAGCCGGCCTGAGCCCGCCGAGCCCGTCCGTTTCGCTGTCGGCCATGTGGCGCTCGCCTGGCTGGAATCGATGGCCGGCGCGCTGCTCCCGGCGATCACCGCCGCCACTCGGCACGGTGACTACCAGGCCGCGACCTGCGTGACTCACGCGGCATGGCCGCTGTTCCTCTACACACGCCACGAGCTGTGGATTCCCAGCTACCGCCAGGGCCTGGCCGCCGCCGAGCGCTGGGGCGACACCGTGGCCATCCGCGAGATGCTGGTTGCGCTCGCCGGTGGCCTGCGCGACAACCGTGAGTACAACGAGGCGACCTCCTGCCTCCAGCGCGCGCGTACCCTCGCGGAAGGCGATCTCGAGGGAATCGCCCAGTGCAGCAGCGGCATCGGAGCGTGCCTGCACGCCGATGCCCGCTACGTGGAGGCCATGCCGCAGCTGACCGCCGCCGCCACCCGCTACGAGCGGCTCGGCCACGCGCGCGGCCAGGCCCTCGCCTTGATCCTCGTGGGCTCGGCGTACGCCCGGCAGGGCAACCCTGCCGCCGGCGTGCCAGTTCTCCAAGAGGCCTGCACGCTTCTCTCCAGCCTGACCGACCCGGACCCGCTCAACATCTCACGAGCGCTGGCCTACCTCGGTGAGGCCCACTCGCTGGCGGGCGCCCACGATCTGGCCGCCAGCGCCCTCGTGAAGGCCCTGGAGCAGTTCCGCTCCCTCCGCGCGCCCCACTGGACCGCGCACACCATGGAGTTCCTGGGCCAAGCCGCCCTACGCGCCGACCAACGCCACGCCGCCATGGACTGGTACTCCACCAGCCTCGCTCAGTACACCGAACTCGCCAGCAGCCACGACACCGACCGTCTTCAGCGTCGCATCAGGGCGGTGACCAACTCGTGAGCGAGCGCCAGGCTGGCGGGACAGACGCAGGTGGGCCGCGCCCCGGCCCTGCGATGCGATCTGGTGGCCGAGCGGTGAGGAGCGTTCTGCGTCACCGTCCCGGCCAGGTCCGGGGCCGGTGGATACAGCGGCTGCGCCGTGCGAGGGCAACGCAGGCGCTGCTCCAGGCCGAGGCACCGCGGGTGGGGAAGCGGACTCCCCGCCGACCGTTCGAGGGAGGCGACGACACCAAGGCCGCGCTGGAGTGGGGCGGAAACCTGCTCGAAGCTCTCGACGTGGCCTCGGGACCGCGACCGGAACTGACGAGCCACGAGGTGAAGCTTCTGATCGGCTACATGAACGGCATGTCGTACGAGGAACTCGGCGAGCTGGACTGCACCAATGCGAAGCAGGTGAAACACGTCTACCACCGGATCAGCACCGGTTTGCGGATGAAGAGCCGGCTCCAGACCATGTTCGCCGTGCTCGCACGCGGCTACGTGCGGCCTGAGCAGGTCGTACCCAGCGAGCTTGCCTGGGGCGAGGTGTCTCTCTCCGCCCACACCGCCGCCCTGCTGACCCTCCTCGCCTGCAACATGAGCCAGGAGAAAGCCGCCGCGAAACTTGGGATCCGCTATGCCCAAGCCCAGTACCTCCTGCTCACCGCGCGCGCTGATCTCTGCGCCAAGAACAGCCACCACGCCCTCCTGATCGCAGCGGTCCTCGGCATCATCAACGTGCCGGGCGTGCCCCGGTGCGACGTGCCGAAGCCCCCTCTTCCAGTAGCGCCCCCGGCTGGAGGGCCGCAGACGGCCCTCACCGACCGGTAGCCGGACAATGGTGGTGGCGGCCCGGAGCGACAAGACCCCCGGCCGCCACCTACCGTCCCTCCTCGCCACCCAGCAGCACGAGGAGGACGACGGTGGAGCTGATCGTGACAGCCGAGGACGTCGCCCGCCGCCTCGGCTACCCCACCCCCCTCGGCGACCCGGTACGGCAGCGCATCGAGATCGCCGTCGAGGACGCCCAGGACACCCTGACCGCGCACCTCGGCCGGCCGCTGCTGCCCGCGCAGTACACCGAGAGCGGTGTCCGGGCCGGGGCGGACGGCTGGGTGCTCAGCCACGGCCCCCTCATCGCGGTCATCTCCGCAGTCCTGGACACGGGCACAACGTCGGCCCCCTTCGGCACGCCGACGTACACCGTCACCTACACCGCCGGCATCGACGCCCGCGCGGACCCGCAGACCGCCCCGCTGCGCCTGTGGGTCCGCGCGACAGCGTGCCACCACCCGTTGCTGGCGGACGCGCCCGCACGCCAGCGTCGCGTCGCCTCCGCCTCCGTGGAGGGCCAGTCGGTCACCTACGACACTGCGGCCGAGCCGCCGGTGATGCTCGCGCCGCCGGACCTCGCCACGACCGACCGGTGGCGGCTGCGCGGCCGCCGGGTCTACCAGGCCCCGACGAGGCCGAACCCGCCCGGGCTCACGATCCCCGGACACTTCGGCTCGGGTGGGCTCTGATGGCGGTCCTGCTGGCCGACCGGCAGCTCGGTGTCCGCACGCGCGGCGTGCCCGTCCTGGACGCGCACGGCGCGGAGGTGACCGGGCCGCTCGGCCCGCTGCGGGGACGGTGGCCAGGCCGTGCCGTGCCGCAGCCCGACGGCACGTGGCACCTGGCCCTGGACGCGCAGGCCGGCACCCTGCTGGTCGGTGACGTCGTGGTGGAGCCGTCCACCGGAGCCGAGTGGACCGTCCTCGCGGCCGACCAGTTGGCGAACACCGACGACCCGGCGCTGGCCTACGTGCGGATCAAGGCACGCGCCCGTGTCCTGGACGGCACCCGGCCGGAAGGACACCCGTGATGGCGCACCTCGAACTGCCCTCCGACATCGCCCGCCGCCTCGCCCCGCTGATGCTGCGACACACCCAGCGCCTGGCCTGGGAAGTCGAGGAGGAGGCCCGGCGGCGAGCCCCGGCGGCCAAGACCTGGCACACCCAGGAAGATGGCCGCGCGCGCCCCAGCCACCAGGCCGCCGACGGCCAGACCGTACCGGCGCCGTTGCCGTTCTCGGTGGGCAACACCACCCTCTCTGGCCCCCGCGACCCCGACGGCCCGGTGGAGGAGACCGCGGGGTGCCGGTGCACGGTCACCGAGGACCCGGAAGCCGTCGCCGCGACGATCTCGGCGGGCAAGGCCGCCATCGACGGCACGCGTACCCGGGCGGAAGTCGTCTGCGACTTCCCGCGTGCTGCCGAGGCGGAGTTCGCGCACGGCGACGGCACGCACTTCATGAGCGGTGCCGCCTCCCAGGTCGCCGCCCGGCACCGCTGACCCGCCGCACCGTACCTGGGCCAGCGCAAGGTCCGGTGCGGCGGGGCGGACGGTAGCGGTCGCGCCCTGCTTTCCTTCGCCGGTCACCCACTCCCGCACGAAGGAACCGCCATGGCCCAGCCCGACAGCGTCCGGATCGTCCTCGCCCATCACCTCACCCGGGGCGGCGAGCAGCTGCTGCCCGGCGACGAGATCGAGGTCCCGCACTACGAGGCCCAGCAGCTGATCGGCGCCGGGTACGTCGCCGACGTGGACCCCGCCGACTCGGCCGCGGTCGCCAAGGCCCTCGCGCCGGCGGAGAGCAAGCCGGCCATGGCCAAGCCGACGGCGAACAAGGCGGCAGGGCTGGCGAGTGGGTGACCTGGCCGCCCTCGACCCCGAGGAACTGGCTGTCGCCTGGCTGTCCGGGCACGCCGAGCTGACGAAGGCGCTCGGCGGGCCCGGCCGGGTCGGGGCCCGCAACACCCCGCCCTACCCCCGCATCCGCATCACCCAGATTCCCGGGGGCTCTGTGCCGGGCTGGCGCTGGACCGCCACCTTCCACCTTCAGGTGGAGGCGCTCGGCGACCTGGACCGGTCGACGCCCCGTCCTCTGCTGCGCCGGGGGTTCGCCACCGCGATCAAGGCCCTGCACGAGCTGGCTGAGCAGTCCGCTGTGCCGGGGCGGCCGGTGGTCACAGCAGTGCGGGCGCTGTCGGCTGGCGGGTGGCTGCCGGAGCCGACCGGCCAGGCCCGGTACGTCGCCGTGGTTGCCGTCACCGCGCACCCGCCGACCGGGTGATGGGGGAAATTGCGCGAGTTGTGCGACAGCCCCACGCGCGGTGACGGCGCGACGCTACTGCTCGGCGCGGCCTACGGTCCGGCTCGTTTCTGGCGGTCCGCGTTGAGGAGGCCGGTCGTGCCCGCGGAGAGCATGTTCGTTGCGCAGATGGCCCGTCTGTACCTGGCGGCGCCGGGTACGGTCGCGCCCACGGACCCGGTGGCGGCGATGCCGTCCGGGTGGAAGGAGGCCGGGCTGTTCAAGCCGGGCAGCCTGGAGTGGAACACCGACCCGAAGTTCGAGGAGCTGCGGAGCCATCAGCTGCGGTACGCGGCCCGCACCATCCAGACCGAGGATGCCGCGACTGTCAAGGTCGAGCTCCAGGAGTGGAACGCCGGCAACATCGTTGCGGTGTACGGCGGCGGCGAGGTCACGAGCGTCGCTCAGGGCGGCAAGTCCTTCTACCGGTTCAACCCGCCGAAGGTGGGCGGGCGCAAGCAGTTCGCGGCGGTGGTCGAGCTGGTCGACGGCGCGAAGCACTACCGGCGGATCGTGCCGCTGTGCGAGCAGGTCGCCTCGGTGAACCAGAAGTTCCCCAACGACGCGGAGTCGACCCTGCCGCTGGAGCTGAAGGTGATCGGCGGGGATACCGTCGACCCGTGGTACGACCTGACCGACGACCCGGGCTTCACCCCGGCGGCGCCGTGAACCTCCCTCGTCAGTAACCGTTTTGGGGCTGTGCCCATTCGCGGCCCGTGCACCTACTGTGGATCACGTCGGGCAGCCCTCTCCCCCCTGGGGTCGCCCGATCCCGCGATGCCCCGGCCTCCCCTTCGGCCGGGGCATCGCCGTGGACAGGCCCAACTCCTTTCCTACGAGCCGGGAGAGATGTCGTCGGCGGTGATGCTCAGCCCAGGAACCCCTCCCTCTCGTAGAGGGTTCCCGAGTTCCATCGCTGTACCGTCGCTCTTAGGCCTGACGAGTGTGTCGTAGGGTTCCTCCGCTGCTGCGATCGAGCCTTCACTTTCTCCTCGCGCCCCGGCGTTAATTGGAATCCAGAGATCGTCATTACCGCTGGTGACGTTCACCTCGAGAGAGAACGTGCAGTCCAGTTTCGCGGCGAAGAATACGTCGAAGGTGCGCGCATCCTTCTTGTTCAAGACGACCGGGCGCTCAGTGAAGCGCTTGCCGAACATGATCTCAGTTGGTTTTCCACCTGAGACCTTCCCGGGTTTCGGATAGCCACTCCAGAGGCTTCTTGCAGCTTCGTCGTACTGGCTCACCTCGAAACCGATGACGGTGCGCTTGATGTCCTCGCCCGATCCACCGATTGGCGGAGGGTAGACGAGGGTTCCGGCGAAGGTTCTGGGACGGTTGATCACCTCTTCGACGCTTGTGGCCACCTCGTTCGGGCAGTCGCGGTCTCTCAGCTTGAAATTCTGAATGATCGCAGTTTCATCGCGAAGCGCCCTGATCGTGAACCTGATGGCATATAGGCTGATGGGGCGAGCCTTATTTTTCGTTAGCCAATCGCCGAACGAGTCTGTTCGTTTCGCCAGGTCGCCGAGATCGTACGTCCGGCCGGGAATGGCATAGTTGACCGCCAAGTAGTCGGGCGATCCCATGGTAATTGAGACCGGCCGGCCGGCGGCGGTCTCCTTCTCCTCGGCGTCCTTCTGCTTTTCTCGCTGCTCGCCCGCACTTGCGGCGTCCGCGCTCCGTTTATTTGAATCGTTCCCCTGGGTCGTTTGCCAGGCTTGAATCGATCCGAAGATCAATGTGGGGACGAGTGCCGCGATCAGCGGAGCCATGATCGTGCCGTTCCTCCACCACCTTGGGCTGGGTGATGGTGGAGTGGCCTGCGCCGCTTCTTCTCCTGCCCCAGGGCTGGGCGGGGGTGGCGGAGCCTGCCCGCCCCCTCCCCCCGACCCAGGTCCGGGCGCTGTGCCGGACGCGGTGGGGCCGGTCTCCCCAGGCGGGAGGGGTGATGGCTGCTGAGAAGTCATGGAAGTCCCCAAGGTGCAGTCACGTGAGAGATGGTATGTAGCACAGGTTCCTAGGCGTACTCAACTCATGACCCTTCATGCTGACTTGAGAAATCTGAATGGACATCAGGATTCTCGGCTCTAAAGCCTCGGCGCGACGCTAGCGCGACGGGCTCCTACCGTCTGCGGCGATCCGTTGCCGACAGACCGAGGAGCCGACATGGCCGGGATCGACCTCGACGCCGCCCGTGAGCGCCGTCTGGCCGCCGCTGCCGAGAAGGCCCGCGCGGCCAAGGCCGAGTACACCGTCGGCGAGGAGCCGCTGATCTTCGGCGGCGCCACCGTGGCGATGCTGCCGGCCGAGCTGCCGCTCGCAGTGTGGGAGCCGCTGGTCGGCATCCCGTACCTGCCGCTGCTGCTGCGTTCCCTGGTGGAGGCCGCGCAGGCGCAGGGCGATCAGCAGACCGAGGCCGCGAGCCTGATCGTGGACGTGCTCGGCTCGGAGCCGTCGCTGCCGTCCGACCTGCTTGCCGCGGCCGCCGAGATGGGCCGCCGTCTGCTCGGGGAGGACGGGTTCGCACGGCTGATGGAGCAGCGCCCCAGCCACCCGGACATCTTCGAGCTGGTGCGCGCGGTCTGGGCGAAGTACTTCCCGGGCGGTGCGGGCCTGGGGGAACTCATGGGGCCGTCCGAGTTGCTTTCGAGCGCTGGGACGACCTCGAAGCCGACTTCCAGCGGTACTACCGGCTCGACGCCCGCGGTGTCTGGCGACGGCCTGGTGACCCTGGATTCGTCGGCACTCGACGCCTCCTGACCCTGATGCGGGGGCTGCCTGCTGAGGCCCTGCTGCGCCGGGACGGGGCAGAGGTCGGCGCGGACCGCTGGGGGCTGACGCAGGAGCTGCTGGCGCAGCTGGTCGAACTGGTGTCGGTACTGGCGGCGGAGCACCGCCTGCGCAGGCCGGTCGAGCTGCCGCGTCCGGCCTATTTGAGGGCCGGCCGCGGGCACGAGCAGGCCGGGCAGGGCATGGCCCGGGCTGTCGCCGTGCTGCGCCGTACCGGAAAGGCGGCCGGGCGTGGCTGAGGAGATCGACTCCGGTCGCCTCGTCGTCGAGGTCGTCGCCGACTCGTCGGGGTTCGCGACGGACGCGAAGGCCCGTGTCGACGCGGCGGTGCGCAACCTGCGGGCCAAGGTCCGGTTGGACCCGGATGCCTCCGGGCTGCGCGAGCGCGTCGAAGCCGCCGCGCAGGCCACCCGCGCCCGGATCAAGGTCACGGTCGACGTCGACCTTGCCGGGCTGCGCCAGCGCGTCCAGGCGGCCACGCAGGCCGCCCGCGCCCGCATCAAGGTCGCCGTCGACCCGGACACATCCGGGCTGGCGGAGAAGGTGCGGGCGGCGACAGCCCGCGCCGCGTACGTGCGCGTCGGGGTCGGCCTCGACACCGGCAACCTGCGCCAGCGCGTCCGGATCGCCGCCGAGGCTGCCGCCGCCACCGTCAAGCTCGACCTGGACGTCGAGACGGCCGGGCTGCGCGCCCGCGTCAAGGAAGCGCTGACCGGCCTGTCGGTACGCGTGCGGGTCGACGTCGACACCGCCGCCGCGACCACCCGCCTCGCGGCGTTCCGCACGCTCGCGTCCCGGCCGGTCGACGTCCCCCTCAACGCCCGGGGCTCCGCCGGCGGCGGTGGTGACTCCGGGGGGTTCCTCCAGGCTGCCGAGGGCTTCGGCTCCACCGTCGCCGGGCTGGCTCGCCTGCCCGCGATGGCCTCCGGGGCGCTCGCCCTCGGCCAGGCCCTCACCCAGGTTGCCGCCGGGCTCTTCGCGATGGGTGCGGCAGCCGCGCCCGCGGTCGGGCTGCTCGGTGCCCTTCCCGGGGCGGCGGGCGCCGCCGTCCAGGGCCTGGGCACCCTGCTGGCCGCCTTCTCCGGCATCGGTGCCGCCGTTAAGGCGCTCGGCCAGGCGGACAAGCAGTCCGCCGGCGCGGC
>NZ_JAHSQD010000159.1 GCF_020103755.1 Streptomyces sp. LS1784 | reverse complement strand
AAGAGGCCCGCGAACTCTTCGACCGGCTACTGGCACTGCGCAACGACCTGGGCCTGCTCGCCGAGGAGTGGGACCCACGGCTCAAGCGCCAGGTCGGCAACTTCCCCCAGGCCTTCAGCCACGTCCCACTGATCGACACCGCCCTGCGGCTCACCCCGGCCCCCGGCCGTGCGGCGCGCGTCGACGGTGGCGGGCAGGCCTGACGGTACCGCCGGGGGCCAGGGTGCGTCCGTCGGGGCTGAAGACCACGGGACTCACCGCGCCGGTGAGCTCGGCCGGCCCGCCGAGGGTGCGGGCATCCCACAGCCGCGCCACCTTGCCGTCATCGCTGGTCGTCCTTCGACCCCGCCGAGCTCCTGGCAGGAGCCGGCGGTGAGGATGTGCCGAATCACCGGAGGCGCTCCGGTGCCGAGGTCGGCCGTCAGCGAAGCCCCGGCCCCTCCGTGACGGGCAGGCACTCGGCGAGCAGGGCGAGGATGTCGCGCCAGGCCCGCTCGGCGTGCAGCGGGTGGTGGCCGACGCCGGGGAGGACGGTGTGGTCGACCGGCGGGTGGTGGAAGGCGTGCAGGGCTCCGCCGTAGACTACGAGGCGCCAGTCGACGCCCGCGGCCTGCATCTCGGCGGCGAAGGCGTCCCGTTGCGCGGCGGGCATGATCGGGTCCTCCGACCCGACCCCGGCCCACACGGGGCAGCGGATGCGCGTTGCCTCGCCCGGTCGGCCCGTGGTGAGGGCGTTGACCGTCCCGATCGCCCGCAGGTCGACGCCGGCGCGTCCGAGTTCCAGCGCGATCGCGCCCCCGGTGCCGTAGCCGATGGCGGCGATCCGGTCGGGGTCGGTCCGGGGTTCGGCGCGCAGCACGTCGAGTGCCGCACGGCCGATGCCCCGCATCCGGTCGGGGTCGGCGAGCAGCGGCATCACGCGCGCCAGCATCTCCTGCGGGTCGGTGAACCAGCGTCCGCCGTGGAGGTCGAAGGCCAGGGCCACGTACCCCAGTTCGGCGAGGGCGTCGGCTCGGCGGCGCTGGAAGTCGTTCAGGCCCGGCCCCTCGGGGCCGATCAGGACCGCGGGCCGGCGGCCGGCACCGGCGGGCAGCGCGAGGTGCCCGATCATCGTCAGTCCGTCGGCCGGGTACTCGACCGTGCGTGTCGTGACCGTTGTCATGGGACGGGACAGTAGTGCCGGCCGGGCCCCGGTCGGGCCGGTCTACGCCGTCGGCAGAGGAGGTGGCGCGGGCCCTCACGCTGTGCCGGTCGGGCAGCGGCCCGTTCCAGCCCGTCGAGGATCAGGTCGAGCCCGAACTCGAACTCGTCGCCGTACGTAGCCGGGTTGCCGCACGTGCCCGGCGCCGGACGGGCCGCCAGGCGGGGCTTTCTCCCGAAAAGATTTGCGGCTTTTGGTCATGGTTTTGGTCGATGTGGTTAAAGACCCGGCCAAATACTCAGGTGAACCCTTGCCGATAATGTGATCACATGTGCAGGCACTGTGGCGTTGTGCGTCGCAGGGGAGGGAACGGTCCGCTCCACCGAGCGGGCCCGATCAACAGGAGTCGTACCATCAACACCGCCATCCGCAAGGCCGCCCGTGGGGCGATGCCCGTCGCCGTCACCGCCTCCGTGCTCGCCACCGGCCTCACCGCCTGCGGCACCGTCCAGCAGCTGTCCGCCGCGCAGAAGGTGTCGAAGGCCTTCGACAAGGTCGGTGACGGCAAGTCAGTCGGCTTCACCCTCTCCATCGCCGCCACCCCCGAGCAGGTCGCCGCGTTCGCCAACACCGGCGAGCACAAGGGCGGCAAGGGCCTGGTCGGCTCCGCCCGGGGCGTCGACCGCGAGATGGACGAGAAGACCGCCAAGGCGATCTCCGGCCTCTCCGTCTCGGTCGCGATCTCCGCCGACAAGCCGCTCAAGGAGGTCGAGGCCTTCAAGAACGCCGGCAAGGACGGCAAGAACACCGACCTGACGCTCGACAAGTCGGTGCGCATCTCCTACCTGCTCTCCGACCGCAGCGGCACCGCGCTGCTGGAGTACCGCCAGATCGACGGCACGGGGTACCTGCACGCCGATGCCAAGGGCCTGGTGAAGCTCGTCGGCGAGGACCCGTCCTCGGTGGACGAGCTCCGCAAGGAGCTGCCCGAGAACCTGAAGCCGGTCGGGGACGTGCTGGCCGGCACGTGGGTCTCCATCGACCTCCAGTCGCTCGCGGACCAGGCGAAGCAGTCCGACGGCAAGAAGGCCGCCCCGAGCGCCGCGCCCACCGTCGACCCGGAGCTCGGCGGCCAGCTGCTCAACTCGATCAAGGACGTGCTCGGCCGCACCGTCACGTACGAGGACAAGGGCAAGAAGGACGGCACCGAGCACCTCTGGATCAGCGCCCCGGCCCGGCAGCTGGTGGACGAGATGTACAAGGCCGTCAAGCCGCTGTCCGCCAAGTTCCCGAAGCAGTTCGGGGAGTTCCCGGACCAGGCCCCGAGCGACGTGCCGGACCGCCGGATCGGTGTCGACCTCTACCTGAAGAACGGTGACTTCTCCTCCGCCACCTTCGACCTCGCCCAGCTGGCCGACAAGGTGGAGCCGGGCGTCAACTTCCCGGTGAAGCTCGCCTTCAACCAGACCGCCCCGAACGTCCAGGCGCCGTCCGACGCGGTCAAGTTGACCAACGACCAGCTGATGGACGCGGTGCTCGGCCTGGCCACCTCGGGCGGCCCCGGTGGCTTCGACCCCGAGGACACGGGCGACCTCCCGCTCGCCCCGCCGCTGACCGACGCCCAGCTCAAGGAGCTGGCCGGGCTCGGCATCACGGACACCGAGGCGCGCGCCTTCAACCGGGCCGGCCTGACCTTCGAGGACATCAAGGAGATCGCCCAGGAGGACACCCCGCCCCGGGCCTGATCCTCACCCGGGCCCAGCCGGCGCCCGGGCCGACCGGCACCGGTGACCGGCCGACCGCACGCAAGCGGTCGGCCGGTCGCGCGTTCCCGGTCGGGTGCGCGACGCGCCCGGGTACCGTGCGCGCCCGGGTGCTCAACCGCGCGACGGCGTCGGCGCCGTGGCGGTCGGCAGGTCGGCCGGCCTGCCCTCCGAGTCCACCGGCGTGTCGTCGGGGTAGCGGGCGCACTCGGTGGTCGCGGCGACCGCGAGGGTGTGGTCCACGGGGTCGAAGCGCAGGGAAGCGGTCTCGGCGAGGGAACCCGGACCGGTGGCCGGCGGCTTCAGCGTCAGGCTGGGGACCGGGGCGGACTCGTCGGAGGAGGTGACGGTCCACCCCTGGGCGGTCAGGGTCTGCCGGGCCCGTCCCACCGCCTCCTCCCACTGGGGCCGTGCGACCCCGGCAAGGGTGAACTGGGCGCGGATGGCCGCCGTGCGGGGCTGGTCGGCACCGGTGTCGTTCATGCTCTCCAACAGGTGGGAGAGGCCCCGGGCGGAGCAGACGCCGTAGATCCGGGCCGTGATCCCGTCGTCCTGGTGGCGCACGCCTGCCGGCGTCGCCTCCGGCGGCAGCGCGAGGGCGTCGTGGACGGTCTGCGTCCGGGCGTCCAGGTGCTTCGCGACGGCGGCCGGATCCGCCACCGGGTACGGCTTGCCCGTCCACGCCTGTGCCGCGGCTTCGTACGTCGTGTACCCGACCGCGCCGAGCGCCAGCGTCCCTGCGGCCCCGGCCACCGCCGTCACCCGCAGGGCCGTGCGGCGGCCGGGCCCGTCCTTCGTTGCGCGATTCCTCATGATCGCCATCGTCCACCGCCGCGCCGGGCCGCCGCGTGAGTACGGATACTCAACCGGCGGCGTCGGCGTACCTGGTCGTACCCGTCGTACCCGTCGTCAGGCGTGGGCGGCGGCGCACTCCGGGTGGCCCCAGGAGCTGCCGACCTTGGTGATCTTGTCGCCCTTGGCGTACGGGCGGCTGCACGGGCAGGTACCGGGGAAGCGGGCGTTCAGGGTGCGCGAGCCACCGCTCCGCTTGGCGGTGCCACCGGTTCCGGTGGCGGCGGGCCGGGCGGTGCGCGCCTTGGGGGCCTTCGTGGCGGCGGCCGGCTCGGGGACCGGCAGGTCTGCGGCGGTGCCGCAGGCGTCCTGCTGGGTGCGGGCGGCGTCGCTGGCCGCCTTGTCGGCGATGGCGTTCAGCGGGTCGCCGTCCACCTGGTGGGCCGGCACGTACACGAAGGTGACGTCCCGGCCCTCCAGCAGGGCGTCGATCGCCTGAATGAGCTCCTGGTTGGCCACCGGCTTGCCGGCCGCCGTCTTCCAGCCGTTGCGCTTCCAGCCCTTCAGCCACTTGGTCACCGAGTCGCGGGTGTAGGTGCTGTCCAGCCGCACCTCCAGCGGCACCGCCGGGTCCGTCGCGGCCAGCAGCTGCCGCAGCGCCGTCAGCTCGCCCACGTTGTTAGTGCTGTGCCCGAGCGCGCCGGCCTGCCAGCGCTGGGGCGCCCCGGCGGCGTCCGCGACCACGTAGGCCCAGCCCGCCGGACCGGGGTTGCCCTTGGCTGCTCCGTCACACGCTGCAATGACTCGTTCGACCATGCCCCGATCATGCCTGGTCGGACGGCCCGGAGCCAAAGTCGCTCAGCTGCGCAGCAACGGCAGCAGCAGCGCCGCCGACCAGCTGAAGTTGGTCGCGTTGCGTCCCTCCCCCGTCAACGGGTCGTAGTTCTCCCGCACCGGGCCGTCCCCGGCCAGCCCGGCGGCGGTGGCCAGCAGCCGCTCGACCGTCCGCCGGGCGTCCTGCTCCCAGCCGTAGCGGCGCAGGCCCTCGACGGCGAAGTAGGTCTGGTCGAGCCAGGCCAGACCCCGCCAGTAGCCGGCCGGGTCGAAGGACGGCGAGCTACGGGCCACGGTCGGGAACGGCATGGCGGTGCCGAACTCGGCCGGGTCGAGCAGCAGCCGGCGAACGGCACGGGCCTGGGCGGCGGTGGCGGTGCCGGACCAGAGCGGGATCGCGCCCTCGATGCCGCGGCCGCGGGCGGTGAGTCGGGCGCCGGTGGCCAGGTCGGTGTCGTGGAACCAGCCGGTGGCCGGGTCGTACATGGTGTCGCGCACGGCGGCGTCGATCCGGTCGGCGCGGGCGCGAAGCCGTTCGGCGGCGGGCCGGTCGCCCAGTTCGGCGGCGATCAGTGCCAGGTGGCGGTGGTCGGCGGCCAGGTAGGCGTTGAGGTCGACCGAACGCTGGTCGAGCGACCAGCCGAGCAGCGTCCCGTTCGCGTCCCGGTTGGGGACCACGGTCGCGGCGTCGAAGCGCGGGGCGTTGTCCATCCCGGACTCCCAGGCCGCAGCCTCCCGGCAGTCCTCGGCGGTGGCGTTGGCCGGGTCCACGGTGGCGCCGTACTCGCACAGGCCCTCGCCGAGGTGGTCCCGGGTGCGGTACCACCAGTCCAGGTAGGCGGTCAGCCTGGGCAGCATCTCCCGCAGGAAGGCCCGGTCGCCGCTGCGCCGGTAGACCTCCCAGACCGCCCAGGAGGCCAGCGGGGGCTTGGAGTTGCGCTCGTTCCAGTTCCCGCCGCCGGTGCCCGGGTCGTTGTAGAAGACGCAGTCGGGGACCATGCCGGCGTCCTGCGGGCGGTCGGCGGAGCCGGCCCCCGGCCGGTGATCGAACGGAGTCTGGTGGTCGAACACCGCCCGGATCTGGTCGGCGGCCAGGCCGGGCGCGAAGGCGGCGGTGCCGACGGCCTGCTTCCAGGTGTCCCAGGCCCAGACCCCGCTGAACCACTTGTAGGACAGCGTGGGGGTGACGGCGTCGTGCCGGATCCGCCCGGCCGGGCTGCGCCAGTTGGTGACCAGGGTCTGCACGCACTTGACGGCCGTGCGGCGGCGGGCGGCCGGGACGCCCTCGGTGGCCCGGGTGAGGTACCCGTGCCACCGGGCGGTCCCCTGCGCCGCGACCCGCTCCGGGGTGCGCAGCGCGGCGTCGGACTCGGCGGCGGCCCGGGTGTACTCGGCCTCGGTGAAGGTGTAGCTCTCGGTCCAGTCCAGGCTGCGGGTCTCCCCCGGCGCCAGCCGTACCGGCTCGGCGAGTTCGGTGCGGTGGCCGTCGCCGTCGGCGCTCAGGACGACCCGGACGGGCCGCGCGTGGCGCACCGCGAAGCGCTCGGTGCCGTCGGTGAGGTAGTCCCAGGTCTGCCGGACCTCGGCGAAGCGCACCTCCGGGCCGCGTTCGGCGGCGACCAGCTTCGGCGCGTCGCGCTGCGGGCCGGTGGCGGGGCGCAGCAGTCGGCCGGCCCAGGCGACGGCCAGGGTCCGGACGGCCGGGCCGGTGTTGGCCAGCCGGGCCCGGAGCAGGGCGGTGCGGTTGCCGGCGAAGCGCAGGTCCAGGGTGAGGGCGAGGCCGCCGCCGAGGTCGTGGGACAGCCGCAGCAGGCCGGGCAGCGAGCTGCTGCGCGGGGGTGCGCCGGCGGTGAGGTCCAGGGGGCGGCCCTGTTCGGTGAGCTGGAGGCGGGTCAGGCCGTCGCTGAGCCACCAGGGGTACTCCTGGGCGAGGTACAGCGGGCCGGTGAAGCCGCCGGGCTGGTCGGTGGGGCGGGGCAGGGCGTAGGCGTGCCAGGCGCCGAGGTCGGCGAAGACGTTGATCGGGTTGTTGCCGCGGGCGTCGCCGGGGTAGGCCTGGGCGGGGGTGCCGTGCAGGTCGAGGACGTCGGCGTAGCGGTCGTCCGGCCAGGCGTCCGCGACGGAGGTGTCCGCGTGGGCGGCGCGGGCTCCTGCGAGGGTGCCGGCCGCGGCGAGGGCGGCGGAGCCGGCCAGGACGTGGCGGCGGGTCAGCGGGTTCACGGGCGCTCCTGGGCGGCGGGGAGACGGATGACGGCGGCGCCGAGCGGCGCGAGGGTGACGGCTCCGGCGGCCTCGGTGCCGGTGAGCAGGTCGGTGCCGGGTGTGGGGAGCGGGACTCGCAGCTCGTGCGGGCCGTGGTTGAGCAGGAAGAGGTAGCCGGTGCCGTCGTCGGCGTGCCGGCGGGTGGCCTCGACGCCCGCCGGGAGGTCCGGCAGTTCGGCGCCCGCCCCGGCCTCGGCGAGTGCCAGGTCGAGCACCGGGCCGGGGCCGGCGCCGAGGTGGCAGCTCAGGTACCAGGCGCTGCCGGCGCCCAGGCGGTTGCGGGTGACGGCCGGGAGGCCTGCCAGCGCGCCGGAGTCGTAGTGGGCGACGGTCTCGGCGGCCTCGGTCTCGATCCATTCGCTCCAGTGCTCGGCGTGCAGCTCGGTGTGCGGCTCCGCGCCGTCCAGCCGTACGACGGTGGTCGCGCCGTCCGGGATCGGCCAGTGCTCGTCCACCACGATCCCGAACAGCTCGCGCAGCGGGCCGGGGTGGCCGCCGGGGTGGATGTGGTCGTGGCGGTCGGTGATGCCGCTGAACGGGCCGCAGACCAGCCGGCCGCCGTCCCGCACGTAGGCCGTGAGCCGGTCGGCGGTGACCGTGTCGAGCAGGTAGAGGTTGGGGGCGAGCACCAGCGGGTAGCCGTCGAGTTCGGCGGTGGGCGGGACGAAGTCGACGGTGACGCCACGTTCGTACAGCGCCGCGTACCAGGGGCGGAGCAGGTCGGGCCAGCGCATCCGGGCGGAGGGGTGGTCGTCCAGTTCCAGCGCCCACCAGCTGTCCCAGTCGAGCAGGACGGCGGCCCGCCCGCGCAGCCGGCTGCCCGCGATCTCGCCGAGCCGGCGCAGTTCGGTGCCGAAGCGGACGGTCTCCTGCCAGCCCCGCGAGGCGGTGCCCCGGTGCGGGAGCATCGCGCTGTGGAACTTCTCGGCTCCGGCCACCGAGGCGCGCCACTGGAAGTGCAGCACCCCGTCGGCGCCGCGGGCCAGCGCCTGGAGCGACCAGAGGCGGTAGAGGCCGGGGCGTTTGGGCACGTTGACCGGCCGCCAGCTGACCGCGGAGGGGGCCTGTTCCATCAGCAGCCAGGGGCGGCCGCCCTTGAGCGAGCGCATCAGGTCGTAGTTCATCGCGGCGTTGACGTGGGCGCGTGGGTCGGCCGGGTCGGGGTAGGCGTCGTCGGAGACGAAGTCCTCGTGCCGGCTCCACTCCCAGTAGTCCAGTGCCTTGAGCATCGACATGAAGTTGGTGGTGACCGGGACACCGGGCGAGACCTCGTCCAGGACGGCCTTCTCGGCGCGGTGAAGGTCGAGCAGGGCGTCCGAGCAGAACCGGCGCCAGTCCAGCAGCTGCGTCGGGTTGACCGGGCCGGGCGCGGTGCGCGGCGGCTCGATCTGCTCGAAGGAGTTGTAGTGCTGGGACCAGAAGGCGGTGCCCCAGGAGCGGTTCAACTCCTCGATGGTGCCGTGCCGTTCGCGCAGCCAGCGGCGGAAGTCGGCGGCCGAGGCGGGGCAGAAGCACTCCTGGACGTGGTCGCCGTACTCGTTGTGGATGTGCCACAGGGCGAGCGCGGGGTGGTGGCGGTAGCGCGCGGCGAGCGCCCGGGTGAGCCGGACGGCGGCGTCCCGGTAGGCGGGCGAGGAGGGGCAGTAGTGCTGGCGAGAGCCGAACTCCAGCCGCACCCCGTCGGCGGTGACCGGCAGCAGCTCGGGGCGGGCGCGGACCAGCCAGGCGGGCGGGGAGGCGGTGGCGGTGGCCAGGTCGACGGCGATGCCGTGTCGGTGCGCGAGGTCGAGCAGGCGGTCCAGCCAGCCGAAGTCCCAGCTGTCGGCGTCCGGTTGGAGTCGCGCCCAGGAGAAGACGCCGACGGTGACCAGGTTGACCCCGGCCTCGGCCATCAGCTTCACGTCCTCGGCCCACACCTGCTCGGGCCACTGCTCGGGGTTCCAGTCCCCGCCGTACAGCAGGCCGGGCACCCGGGTGAGGTGGTTCCTACGGGGGGTCATTCGGAGTTCATCCCTTCAAGGCTCCGCCCAGCAGGCCGGCCACGAACTGCCGCTGGAAGACGAGGAAGAGCACCATCAGCGGGAGCGTGGCCAGGAAGGAGCCGAGCATCAGGCCGGAGTAGTCGACGTGGGTCAGTCCGGTCAGTGTGTTCAGCGCGACCGGCACGGTGTACCTGTCCTCGGTGTTGAGCATCAGCAGCGGCCAGATGAAGCTGTTCCACTGGCCCATGAAGGTGAAGATCACCAGTGCGCCCAGCTGCGGCCGCACGCACGGCAGCACGACCTGGTAGAAGGTGCGCAGCTCGCCGGAGCCGTCGATCCGGGCCGACTCCAGCAGCTCGTCGGGGAAGTCCAGGAAGCCCTGGCGCATCAGCAGGATGCCGAAGGAGTTGGCCAGGAACGGCACGATCACGGCCTGGTAGCTGTCGATCCAGCCGAGGCTGGCCATCATCTGGAACAGCGGGACCAGCAGCACCTGCAGGGGGATCATCATGGTCGCCAGCACCAGGCCGAGCAGCAGCCCGCGGCCGCGGAAGCGGTACTTGGCCAGCCCGTAGCCGCACATCGCGGACAGCAGCGCGCTCAGCACGGTGTAGACGACGGCGATCCCGAGACTGTTGAGCAGCACCCGGCCGAAGCCGATGGTCTCCTGGAGGTGCACCAGGTTGCGCAGCAGGTTGCCGCCGGGCAGGAACGGCGGTGGGGAGTGGAACAGTTCGGAGCTGCTGTGGGTGCCGGCGATCAGCATCCAGGCGAAGGGCACCAGGCTGAGCACGGCGCCGAGGGTGAGGACGGCGAGGACGGCGATGCGGCCGAGCCGGGCCGGCAGCGGGGTGCGGCCGAGCCGGGCGGGCCGGCTTTCCGGCGAGGTGCTGCTCATCGGCGGCGTTCCCTTCCGTAGAGCCGGAACTGGAGCAGTGAGACCGCCGCGATGATCAGCACGACCACCCAGGCGATGGCGGCCGCGTAGCCGAAGTCGAGCTGCTGGAAGCCGACCTTGTAGAGGTAGACCACCGGGGTGAGCGTGGCGTCGCCGGGGCCGCCGCGGGTCAGCACGTAGTTCTCGTCGAAGAGTTGCAGGGTGCCGATGGTGGAGGTGATGACGCAGAACAGCACCACCGGGCGCAGCTGTGGCAGGATCACGCTGGTGTAGGTGCGCACGGTGCCGGCGCCGTCGAGGGCGGCGGCCTCGTACTGGTCGCGGCCGATCGCGTGGAGTCCGGCCAGCAGGATCACCGCGTTGTAGCCGGTCCATCGCCAGGTGACCGAGCCGATCAGCGAGATCCTGGCCCAGGTGGGCGAGTTGAGCCAGTCGACCGGGCCGAGGCCGAGGGCGTGGAGGAACTGGTTGGCGAGGCCGCCGTCGGTGCGCAGCAGGACCTGGAAGACCACGGCGTAGGCGACCAGGGTGGTGATGGCGGGCAGGAAGAACACCGCCCGCCAGCCGGATCGGAACCGCAGCCAGGACTGGTTGAGCAGGACGGCCAGCACCAGGGCGAGGCCGATCATCACGGGTACCTGGACGGCGAGGATCATGCCGGTGTTGACCAGGGAGTGCAGGAAGGCGGGGTCGTCGAACATCCGCCGGTACTGGTCCAGGCCGACCCAGACGTCGGCGCCGTCGCGGCGGGCGGTGAAGCTCTGGTAGAGGCTGGCGCCGAGCGGGTAGGCGAAGAAGGCGACGAAGAGGACGGTGGTGGGCCCGGCGAACAGCCAGGCGGCGGTGCGTGGGGAGCGCCGGCGGCGGGCGGGGGCGGCCTGGCTCGGGGCCGCCGCTTTGCGCAGGGAGGCCGGGAGGCTGCTGGTCATCGGGCCCGCCCCTACCCGGCCGTTTGGCGGCCGGTCGCGGTGGCGATCTGGCGGGCGGCGGAGCGCAGCACGGTGCCCGGGTCGGCGCCGTTGTGCAGGACCTGGTTGACGGCGGTGGTGACGATGTCGCCGGCCTTGGAGTCGTCCGCGGTGAGCTCGACGGTGGGGATGCCACGGGTGAGCCCGGCGAACATCTGCATGGTCGGCTGGCCGCCGTAGTAGGGGGCGGGCTGCTGGAAGTACGGGTCGTCCAGGGCGGGGAGGTAGGCGGGGAAGAGACCCTCGTGCTGCATCATCGAGGCCTGGTTGGCCTTGTCGGCGAGCAGGAAGGAGAGGAAGGCCCAGGCCGTCTCCGGGTTCCTGCTCTGCGCGGTGACGCACAGGGTGGAGCCGCCGGTGTTGGAGGTGCGGACGCCGCCGGGGGCGAAGGCGGGCAGCGGGACGACGCCGAACCTGCCGCTGAGGTCGGCCATTTCGGCGGTGAGGGTGCCGTCCCACCAGGCGGCGGTGGGGGTGGTGGCGGCCTTGCCGTCGTGGGTGCCGGAGACGAGTCCGTCCC
Source organism: Streptomyces sp. LS1784 (assembly GCF_020103755.1). GTDB lineage: Bacteria > Actinomycetota > Actinomycetes > Streptomycetales > Streptomycetaceae > Kitasatospora. Next base: position 4,219 of record NZ_JAHSQD010000159.1, on the reverse strand, counting down.
AGCCGTTCTCGAAGTCCACCAGGTCGCGGTCGACGAGCTGCTTCAGCAGGGTGAGCGCGCGTTCGGCGGCGGGGGTGGCGACGGCCACCTTGCCGTCGGTGAACCAGCGCTGGCCCTGCTGCTGGAGCAGCATGGCGAAGAGGCTGTCCTGTTTGGCGTCCAGGATGAGCAGCTTCTTGCCGGTGGCGGCCTTGAGGGTGGTGCCGGCGGTGACGTAGTCGTCCCAGGTGTTGAGGCCGCCCGGGTCGATGCCGGCCTGCTGGAACAGGTCGCGCCGGTAGAACAGGGCGCACGGCCCGCTGTCCCAGGGCAGGGCGTGGACCCGGCCATTGGCGTCCGTCACGGTGCGCCAGGAGGCTTCCGCGTACTGCGACTTGAGGTTCGCGGCGCGGCTGGTGAGGTCGACCAGGGCGTTCGGGAAGTTGCCGATGTAGGTGGGCAGTTTGTGGCCCTCGACGGTGAGGATGTCGGGCAGTCCGCTGCCGGCGCCGAGCCCGACGGTGATCTTGTCGTAGGCGTTGTCGTAGCCGATGTCCACCACCTCGACGGTGGTGCCGGGGTGGGCCTGTTCGAAGACCTTGCCGAGTCGTTGCATGGCCTTGGCGGCGACGTCCCAGGACCAGATGGTGACCTTCCCCGTGACGGCGGCGCCCGGGCTGCCGGTGAGCTGTTTGGCGCTGGTGCCACCGGCACCGCCGGTCGCACAGCCGGTCGCCCCGGCCACCAGCAGTGCGCCGCCCGCGAGTCCGGCCGACAGGACGCGACGGCGGGACGGGCCTGGCGCTGATCCGCCCTGCTCGCGGGCGAGTTGGGGATGTTTTCTGTGCCGGGTTTGTGCGGACATCTTGCCTCCCGACTGGTGAATGCCGAATGCTGTATACAGAACTCAGCATTCACAACCCCGTCAAGGCTTGTGACTGAAATCGCGGAAGGTGCCCCGATGAGCACACGCGTCCCCCGAACCCACCCGTACATCCCCAACTCCGCCCCGGAGGTGAGGAAAGCGATGCTGGCGGCGGTCGGCGCCCAGGACGTCGAGGAGTTCTACGCCGACATCCCCGCCGCCCTCCGGCTGGAGCACCCGCTGCGGCTGCCCGAACCGCTCGGCTCCGAGGCCCGGCTGGTCGCGCACATGGAGGAGCTGCTCTCCCGCAACACCGCCGTACCGCCGGGCCGCAGCTTCCTCGGCGCCGGCTGCTACCGCCACCACGTGCCCGCCGTGGTGGACGAGGTCGTCAACCGCAGCGAGTTCCTCACCGCCTACGCGGGCGAGCCGTACGAGGACCACGGCCGCTTCCAGGCGCTGTGGGAGTACCAGTCGCTGATGGCCGAGCTGCTGGCCGTCGAGGTCGTCAACGTCCCGACGTACGACGGGTTCCAGGCCGCCGCGACCGCACTGCGGATGGCCGGCCGGGCCACCGGGCGGCGCCGGCTGGTCCTCGTCGGCGCGATCGACCCGGACCGGCTCTCCCGGATCCGCGACTACGTCCGGGGCGTCCACGAGCTCGTGCCCGTCCCGGCCGACCCCGCCGCCGTGCAGGACGCGCTGGCCGAGGGCGACGCGGCCGCCGTCTACGCCCAACTCAACGACCACTGCGGCCGGGTGGACCAGGAGCTGCCACGGTACATCGAACTCGCCCATCAGGCTGGAGCGTTGGCGGTCGTCCACGTCAACCCGATCAGCCTCGGCGTGCTCACCCCGCCCGCCGAACTCGGCGCCGACCTCACCTGCGGAGACCTCCAGCCGCTCGGCATCCACCCCAGCTTCGGCGGCGGCAACGCGGGCTTCATCGGCAGCCCGGACGACGAACGCCTGGTCGCAGAGTACCCGAGCCGGCTGTTCGGCCTCGCCCCCACCGAGGTCCCCGGCGAGTACGGGTTCGGCGACGTCGCGTACGAGCGCACCTCCTTCGCCCTGCGCGAGGAGGGCAAGGAGTGGGTCGGCACCGCCGCCGCCCTGCACGGCATCGCCGCCGGGGTCTACCTCGCGCTGATGGGCCCGCACGGCATGCGTGAGATCGGCGGGACGATCCTCGCCAACACCGCCTACGCCCGGCAGTGCCTCGCCCGCGTCCCCGGCGTGGAACTGCCGGACCCGCAGGCCGTGCACTTCGCCGATTTCACCGTCCGCTACACCGGCGAGCGCAGCGCCGCCGAGATCGCCGAGGCGCTGCTCGCCCTCGGCCTGCACGGCGGCACCCCTGCCGGGACCGACGAGGGCCGCTACTGCGTGACCGAGCTGCACACCCGGGCCGACATCGACCGCCTCGCCGACGCACTTGAGGAGATCGTGAAGTGACGAACCATCAGACAATTGGCGCCGTGGACCCAAGGATCGCCCCCAAACCCGCCCTGCGCCGCTTCCAGCAGGCCCGTTGGGACGAGAAGCTCGTCTTCGAACTGGGCGCCCCGGGCGAGCGCGGCGTCCTGCCCCCGCTGCCCGAGCCCGCCGTCACCGCCGCCGTCGGCGACCCGGCCGAGCGACTGCCCGCCGCGCTGCGCCGCAGCGCGCCGCCCGCCCTGCCCGAACTCGGCCAGCAGCAGGTGCTCCGGCACTACCTGCGGCTCTCCCAGGAGAACCTCGGCGCCGACCTCAACGTGGACGTCGGCCAGGGCACCTGCACCATGAAGTACAGCCCCAAGGTCAACGACACCTTCGTCCGCGACCCCCGGATCGCCTCCCTGCACCCGGCGCAGGACGCCTCGACCGTCCAGGGCGTGCTCGAACTCGTCCACCGGCTGGAGCAGTTGCTCAAGGAGATCTCCGGCATGGACCGGGTCAGCCTCCAGCCCGGCGCGGGCTCGGCGGCGATCTGGACCAACGTCTCGGTGATCCGCGCCCACCACGCCGCGCGCGGCGAGCTGGAGCAGCGCGACGAGGTCATCACCACCGCCTTCTCCCACCCCTCCAACGCCGCCTGCGCCAAGACCGCCGGCTTCAGGGTGATCACCCTGCACCCGGACGCCGACGGCTACCCCGACATCGAGGCGCTGCGCGCCGCCGTCGGCCCGCGCACCGCCGCGCTGCTCATCACCAACCCCGAGGACACCGGCATCTACAACCCCCGGATCGCCGAGTTCGTCCGGATCGTCCACGAGGCCGGCGGCCTGTGCGCCTACGACCAGGCCAACGCCAACGGCATCCTCGGCATCACCCGGGCCCGCGAGGCCGGCTTCGACCTGTGCCACTTCAACCTGCACAAGACCTTCTCCACCCCGCACGCCTGCGGTGGCCCGGCGGCCGGTGCCTGCGGCGTCACCGCCGAGCTCGCGCCCTACCTGCCGCGCCCCACCGTCGAGTTCGACGGCGAACGGTACGTCCTGGACGACGACCGGCCCGAATCGGTCGGCAAGATCCGCCCGTACCTGGGCGTCGTGCCGAACCTGGTGCGCGCCTACGCCTGGATCACGGCGCTGGGCGCCGAGGGGCTGCGCGCGGCCGCCGAGACCGCCGTGCTCAACAACAACTACCTGCTGCACCGGGTACGGCAGATCCGCGGCGTCTCCGTCCCCTACGCCGAGGGCCGCCCCCGGGTCGAGCAGGTCCGCTACAGCTGGCAGCAGCTCAACGAGGACACCGGCCTGCACAGCGAGGACCTCGGCTACCGGGCCGCCGACTTCGGCACCCACTACTGGACCAGCCACCACCCGTACGTCGTCCCCGAGCCGATGACGCTGGAGCCCACCGAGTCCTACTCCCGGGCCGACCTGGACGAGTACGCGGCGATCCTCGCCGAGGTCGCCCGCGAGGCGTACGAGGACCCGCAGACCGTCCGCACCGCACCGCACAACTCCACCGTGCACCGGATCCGGCACGAGCCGCTGGACGATCCGGCGGTCTGGGCGGTCAGCTGGCGCGCCTACCGCCGCAAGGTCCTCGGCGAGCAGCCGTGACGCCCGCCCCGAGCGCCCGGATCGGGCTCGTGGTCAACCCGGTCGCCGGCCTCGGCGGCCGGGTCGGCCTCAAGGGCAGCGACGGCACCGAGGTCCAGCGGCGGGCCCTGGCGCTCGGGGCCCGCCCGCAGGCCGTCGCCCGGGCCGAACTGACGCTTCGTCACCTTCCGTCGGACATTGAGCTGATCACCGCCGACGGCGCGATGGGCGCCGAGTCCGCCCGCATGGCCGGGCGGCCCGCGCGGGTCGTCCACCGGCCCGCCAGGGCGGACACCACCACCGCCGCCGACACCCGAGCGGCAGTGCGCGCCCTGGCCGCGGCCGG
>NZ_JAHSQD010000158.1 GCF_020103755.1 Streptomyces sp. LS1784 | reverse complement strand
GGCGCCTCGCCCGGCACGGTCGCGGCCTGCGCCGAACCGGCGCCGAGCAGCACCGCGGCACCCGCGGCGGCGGCCAGGCCGGCCGCGCTCTTCTTCGAAACCATGTTGATCGCCCTTCGGTGGATCGGGGGTCCCGGACGGCTGTCCGGGGACGCCGAACTGCCCCCCGGCCGACTGGTCGGGGGGCAGGACGGCCGGAACGCGTGCCGATCGGAGATCAGCAGTCGTCGTCCTCGTGGTGCGGGTGCATCTCCACGTTGGCGCACTTGTTGCCGAAGGCCGGGTTCAGCGCGCCGATGACGCCGACGGTGTTGCCGCAGACGTTGATCGGGATGTGCAGCGGCACCTGGATCTGGTTGCCGGAGAGCACACCGGGGGAGCCGGCGGCCACACCCTGGGCGCCCGCGCTGGCGAACGCACCGCCGGCGGCACCGAGCACCAGGCCGGCAGCGGTGGCGGAGAGGACGACGGCCTTCTTCATGTTCTGCATGGGGGTTGATCTCCTCGATCACACATGGGTGGAGCGTGCCGCGCCTCGGCGCTTGCGGAGTGCGGCACGGGCTTGGTGAATCAGTAGTCGCCCTCGTGCTCGTGCTCGTGGTGCGGGTGCATCTCCACGTTGGCGCACTTGTTGCCGAACGCCGGGTTCAGCAGGCCGATGAGAACGTCGACGGTGTTGCCGCACACGTTGATCGGCGCGTGCACCGGGACCTGGACCTGGTTGCCGGAGACGACCCCGGGGGAGTTGGCGGCGACGCCCTCGGCGCCCGCGCTGGCGAACGCACCGCCGGCGGCACCGAGCACCAGGCCGCCGGCGCCCAGCGACAGGACGGCGGCCTTCTTGAAGTTGCGCATGTCATTCCTCCGATTTCGGCCCGACGGAATGGAAATGTCGGGCGCCGGGCAAGCACGAATACTCGCCCGTTGTCTTCAGGGATTGCCGTGATTGTCACTGCGGTCGGCGCATGCCGGCGTGTTCCGCCCATGGCTCGGGCGTGGCCGCGGCGGCCGGGTCGCAGCGCCTCTCGAAACAATTCCCGCACGGCCGGGAAAGGCTTCGGACAAAGGCGCGACCAGGTGGAATTCCGGTCGGGCGTTCCGGCACGGATTGCCGGGCGCCGGCTTTGGGAGGCCCGCCATGCCGAGCGGACCGCCAATGGCCGCGATGCCGACGACGCCGCGGGCGTGCTTGCGCATGGGCGGTACTCGATTCGTGCGTGGGGGCCGGTGGAGACCGGGTTCCGTGAGGGAGAACGAGGCACCGTGCACGGGGAAACGGTCCGGCCCGCCCATCACCCGAATGCCTGGTCCGCGTCGCCGTTGCGCCGGATGGGTGACAGTGCGAGGGCCGTCGCAACCGGGCAGGTGGGGTCTCGTTCTAGATGTCGCACTCCCCGTGCATCTCTGTCGAACAGTCAGGAGGCTCGCTATGAGCATCAAGAAGACCGCCGCCGTCGGCGCGGCCGTGGCGGGCATCGTGGCCGCCGGCGCGGGCACCGCCATGGCCAGCGCGGGCGCCGAGGGCGTCGCCGCCAACTCCCCCGGTGTCATCTCGGGCAACCAGATCCAGGTTCCGATCCACCTGCCGATCAACCTGTGCGGCAACACCATCGACGTCGTCGGCCTGCTGAACCCGACGTTCGGCCACCACTGCATCAACAAGGGCTGAGCCCGCACCCGGTTCGGCCGGTGAGAGCCGCCGTTCCGCGCTTCCCTCCTGGGGCGCGGGGCGGCGGCTCTGTGCGTGCCCGGGAATCCGTTCTTCCGTCAACTTCCTTCCCTGTCGCAAGCCTTGTTGCGTTACTTGTCAGTACCTAGAATGCGAGACCTGCTCACCTTCCCTGCTCCTCTCTTGCTCCGCGCCGCTCGGCGCCCCCGCCCGGGCGGTCCCCCCACCCCCGCAAGGAGTCGCGTGTGATCAGGTCCCCACTGTCGGCGGCGCGGCGGACGCGTACCGGGTCCTCCCGGTGCGCCGCGCTGCTCGCCACCGGAGCCCTCCTCGCCACCCTCGGCCTGGCCGGTGCCCCCGCCGCCCTGGCCGACCCCGCCCCGGCCGCACCCGCGGCCACCCGTCCGGCCGCGATCGTCGCCCTCGGCGACAGCGCCATCTCGGGGGAGGGCGCCGGCACCGACACCAACGACGGCTACTTCCCGGAGACGGACAGCCCCACCAACTACTGCCACCGCCACCCCAAGTCGGAGATCTTCGTCACCGACATCCCCGGGGTCACCCCGATCGACCTCGCCTGCTCCGGCGCCCAGACCGGCGACCTGGTCAGCGACCCGGAGCTGGCCACGATCACAGGCCCCGGCAGCGGCGACTTCGGCGAGCCCAAGCAGGACGTCAAGCTGGCCGACACGGCGGCCAGGTACGACGTCAAGATGGTCGTCGTCACCATCGGTGCCAACGACGACTTCGACTTCAGCGGCATCATGATGCACTGCCTGGCGCAGTACTTCCCGATCCCCAAGGACCAGGGCTGCCGGGACACCATCGGCAGCGACGAGATCCGCCGGCGCGCCAAGGGCGTCCAGCCCAAGGTGGTCGCGGCGCTCCAGAACATCCGCCAGACCATGCGCAAGGCCGGCTACGCCGACTCCTCGTACCAGCTGGTCTACCAGTCGTACTTCAACCCGATCACCCCGGACATCCGGCGCAACGACTACCTCGGCAAGGTCGCCGACGGCTGCCCGGCCTTCCCCGAGGACCTCGCCTGGGGCCACAACTGGGTGGTGCCGACGCTCAGCGACGCGCTGCGCGGTGCCGCCGAGCAGGTGCCCGGTGTCCGGTACCTGGACCAGCGGCGGGTCGCCTTCGGGCACGAGGTCTGCGCGGAGTGGACGACCTCCCCGTACGAGTACACCAACGGGGACGTCATCAACCTCTCCGAGTGGGTGCGCAACGGCTGCGACTCGCAGATCGGCATCCCCGGGCTGTGCATGAACATGGTCCGCCAGTCGTACCACCTGCGGGTGGCCGGCTACCGCGGTGAGGGCGTCTGCCTCGGCCAGTTCTACTCCCGGCCCGAGCTGGCGCAGGCGTACTGCACGCTCAACCAGCAGAACACCACCTCGATCCAGCCGCTCACACCCGGACAGCCGTTCGGCGACGTCCCCGAGGACGGCTCCTGGTACCAGCTGACCAACGCCGCGAGCGGCAACGTGCTCGACCTCACCGGCGGCGGCACCTACGGTGACTCCACCGCCGGCCGGCCCGCGATCACCTATCCGGCCGCCGGCGGGCTCAACCAGTCCTTCGTCCTGGAGGCCAAGGCCGGCGGCAGCTACGAGCTGGACTTCAGCGGCAACCGGGACATGTGCCTGGACGCCAACGCCGCCTCCACCGCCCCCGGCACCCGGATCCAGCAGTGGGGCTGCAACGGCGGCGGCAACCAGCACTGGGTGTTCAAGCCGGCCGGCAACGGCCGCTACAAGATCGCCGACTCCCAGGACCAGACCAAGGTCCTGGCCGCCGGCGCCACCCTCGACGCCAAGGGCAACCCGTACGTCGAACTCGCCACCGACACCGGCGCCGCCAACCAGCTCTGGCAGCTCACCAAGCTCGGCATCGTCTACGTCCACGGCTGATCCGCCCGCACGTCCTCACGCCGTCGCCGCCCCCGACCGGGCGGCGACGGCCGCGTTCACCGGGTACGGCGTCTCGACCGGCAGCAGCACCGGGCTCCCGCCCCGGGCTTGGCGACCGGTCGCTGCGCGCGGCTCGGACGCGGCGTGGCGGCGTGGTGTTCGGCACGGGCGGCACGGTGCCGGGCGCCGGTCCGGGGGCGCCAGGGGTTCTCGGTTCGGGGGCGTGCCGTAGGCTCACGGGAAAATCGTTGCGCCGGAGCCGCGCGGACCACGAGCGGGGCGGGGAGTACCCAGAGCAGATGAGCACGGCATCGAGCACCGAGTCGTCCAGCACCCAGTCCGAAGCGCCCGGCGCGGCACCGGCGGAGGCCTCCGAGGAACGGACGGGCCGGCGGCCCGGACGGTTCGGGGCGCTGGTGGACCGCTTCGCGCCCGCGCTGGGCGCGTACGCGGTGGTCAAGGCCATCGGCCTGACCGTCTTCATGCTGCTGCTCTCGCACACCGGCGACTACCTGAAGAAGCAGCCGGGCCGCGGCGGCGGTGCCAACGCCTGGGACGTGCTGGGCACCTGGGACGGCGTCTGGTACCAGCGGATCGCCGAGAACGGGTACAACCCGCAGCTGATCCCGCTGCACGGCTTCCCGCTGGCCACCTACTACGAGAACTCGGCCGCCTTCTTCCCGCTCTACCCCTGGCTGATGCGGCTGGTCGGCGCGGTCACCGGGCTCGGCCCGTACGGCTCCGGGATCGTCGTCTCGGTGCTCGCCTCGCTGGCCGCCGCGGCCGGGATCTTCGCGGTCGCCGAGCGGCTCGGCGGCTTCCGGGCGGGTGTGATCGCGGCGGTGCTCTGGGGGCTGTTCCCGGGCTCCGGCGTGGAGTGGGCGGTCTACTCGGACTCGCTGTTCGTCGCGCTGTCCGCCTGGGCGTGCTACTGCGTGATGACCCGCCGCTGGCTCGCGGCCGGCCTGCTGGCGCTGGTCGCGGGGCTCAACCGGCCGACCGCCGCCGCGCTGATCGCCGCCGTCTCGATAGCCGCGCTGGTCGCGCTGGTCCGCCGCACCGACGGGGTGGCCCGCCCGCTGACCGCGATGCTGATCACCCCCTGGGGTCTGATCGGCTACATCGCCTGGGTCGGCTGGAAGATGGGCGACTGGGGCGGCTACTTCAAGCTCCAGCAGGGCGCCTGGAACCGCTACTTCGACGGCGGCGCCTCCACCCTGCGCACGATCATGGACGTGATCACCGGCCACTGGGACTTCTGGCAGTCCAACCCCGTCCCGGACCTGATCGCGATCGCCCTCCTGATGGCCCTGCCCGGGCTGCTGGTGCTGCTCTGGCGCACCCGGCCGCCGCTGGTGCTGTGGGTCTACACCGCGCTCACCATCCTCACGGCGCTGAGCAGCAACCAGATCTTCGGCAACATCTCGCGCTACCTGCTGCCCGCCTTCCCGCTCTGCATCGGCCTGGCGGTGGCGCTGCGCCGGCTGCGGACCTCCTCGCTGGCCGGGCTGCTGGCGATGCCGGTCCTCGCGGCGGGCTGGTACGCGGGGTATGCGCTGTTCGAGTTGGGCATCCCGTAGACCCGGCGTTGGTTGGCAACGGGATCATCCGGCAGCAGACGGGCCGTTGCTAACCTCGGACGCATGACGACGACCCCGCCGCCCGTGCGCCAGATCCGCGACATCTCCGGGCTGATGGACCACGCGAGCCACGTGCTGGCCACCCGGATGGCGGCCGCCTTCACCGAGCTCGGGATCACCCCGCGCGCCTACTGCGTGCTGTTCCACGCGCAGGAGGCCGAGCGCACCCAGATCCAGCTGGCCGAGCTGGCGGACCTGGACAAGACGACCATGGTGGTCACCGTCGACGAGCTGGAGAAGGCGGGCCTGGCCGAGCGCCGCCCGTCCGCGACCGACCGGCGGGCCCGGATCGTCTCGGTCACCGAGGCGGGCGAGCAGGCCGTGGTGCAGGGCACCGCGATCGCCGACCGGGTGCACCGCGAGCTGCTGGAGTCGCTGCCCCGGGCCGAGCGCGAGGTGTTCGTCTCGGCCCTGACGCACCTGGTGGAGGGCCATCTCGCGGAGCCGGTCGAGGTCGAGCGCACCGTTCGCCGCGCCCGCCGCTCCCGGGGCTGACCCTCCCCGGCTGCTACTCGAAGGCCCTGCGCCGGCCTGCCGCGTCGGCCTCGAAGCGCGGATGTGCCCACCAGGTGTAGTCCTGAGATAGATAGTCCCTAACAAAACGATCTGATAGCGTCCTACCCGGTACTCGACGAACCGGGAGAATCGCCATGACCACGCACGCCCCGGCCGCGCCCGGGCCGGCTTCCGCAGCACCCGCCCGCTCCCGCGCCCTCGCCCTCGCGGTGCTCTGTGCGGGAATGCTGATGATCATCCTGGACGGCTCGATCGTCACCGTGGCGCTGCCCGCGATCCAGGACGACCTGCACTTCTCGCCCGCCGACCTCACCTGGACGGTCAACGCCTACCTGATCGCCTTCGGCGGCCTGCTCCTGCTGGCCGGCCGGCTCGGCGACCTGATCGGCCGCAAGCGGGTGTTCGTCGCCGGGCTCACCCTCTTCACCGCCGCCTCGCTGCTCTGCTCCCTCGCCACCGGGCAGGAGATGCTGATCGCCGCCCGTTTCCTCCAGGGCGTCGGCGGCGCGATGGCCTCCGCGGTCAGCCTCGGCATGATCGTCACGCTCTTCCCCGAGCCGGCCGGGCGCGGCCGGGCGATCGGTGCGTTCAGCTTCGTCGGCGCGGCCGGCGCCTCGATCGGCCAGGTCCTCGGCGGGGTGCTCACCGAGGCGCTCGGCTGGCACTGGATCTTCCTGATCAACCTGCCGCTGGGCCTGGCCGCCGTCCTGCTGTCCCTGCGGCTGCTGGAGTCCGACCGCGGCCCCGGCCTGCGCGCCGGCGCCGACGTCCTCGGCGCCGTGCTGATCACCGCGGCCCTGATGCTCGGCATCTACACGATCGTCGGCACCGGTGAGCACGGCTGGGCCTCGGCCCGCACCCTCGGCCTCGGAGCGCTCTCGCTCGTCCTGCTGGCCGGCTTCCTGCTCCGCCAGGCCAGGGCTGCCCAACCCCTGCTCCCGCTGCGGATGTTCCGCTCGCGCAACGTCTCCGGCGCCAACGCCGTGCAGGTGCTGATGGTCTCCGCGCTGTTCGCCTTCCAGATCCTGGTCGCGCTCTACCTGCAGAACGTCCGTGGTTACGGCGCCGCCGCCACCGGCCTCGCGATGCTCCCGGCCGCGCTCGCCATCGGCACCGTCTCGCTCACGCTCTCCGCCCGGCTGAACGCCCGCTTCGGCGAACGCCCGGTGCTGCTGGTCGGGCTGCTCCTGTTGGTCGCCGCCCTGGCGCTGCTGACCCGGCTGCCCGCGGACTCGCACTACGCCCTCGACCTGCTGCCCACCATGCTGCTCGCGGCCGGCTTCGGCCTGGCGATCTCGGCGCTCACCGTGCTCGGCATGTCGGGTGCCGGGCCGGCGGACGCGGGCACCGCCTCCGGGCTCTTCAACACCACGCAGCAGGTCGGCGGCGCGCTCGGGGTCGCCGTCCTCACCACCCTCGCCGACGGTCGCGCCGGAGCCCTCGCGGCCGCCGGGCAGCCTGCCGTCGAGGCCCTCACGGCCGGCTTCCGGCTCGCCTTCGCGGTGGCCGCGGGCCTGCTGACGGTGGCTCTGCTGCTCGCCGCCACCGTCCTGCGGCCGACCGGGCATCAAGACTGACGGATCGTCAACACGCCTCGCCCCGGCCGGCGTTGCGCCGCGCTCGGGGCGGAGGCGTTCGGGCCGCCGGTGTTACGGCCAGACCAGGCAGTACAGCTGGTGCCCGGCCTCGTGCAGCCGGTTGGCGAAGTCCTGCCACTCGTGCAGCATGCTGTAGATCACGAACGCGTCCCGCGGCCCGCGCCGGTCCGGCACGGTGGACCAGATGAAGGCGGCGGCGCCGAGCTCGGTCTCGTCGGCCTTGCGCAGCGGCTCGACGACGTTGTGGGGGAGCTGGACGACGGCGTAGTCGGGGTGCAGCACGACCAGCTCCAGCGGCGGCACCTGGTGCAGCGGGACGCCCTGGATGCCGGTGAGCACCATGGCGCTCATCGTCTCCGGTTTGATCTTGGTGGAGAGGTGGCCGGTGGGGGAGCCGCTGGTCTCCATGAGGTCGCCGAGCCGCCCCAGCGCGCCGAGCTCGCCGGCGTCCAGGCCGAGCCCTCCCGGGCCGAGGGCGGTGGGGACTCTGGCGGCCGTCGCGCGGTCCGGGGCTCCGAAGTACTTGTACGTCACCCCCACGCGTCCCTCACCCCGCCTCTCACCGCCGCGACGACCACGACCCGTCCCCGCTCCCGTACCCCCGCGTGCGGCCTCGGCGGGCCGGCGGGAGCCCCCCGTAGCCTCGTCGTAGCCGTCCTGCGCCTCGGACACTCGGACCATCCTCACCGGAATTCGCCGGAATCGACAGACCCCCGCACACCCGGCGCCCACCGGACGTGCTCCTTACCCGTCATGCGCCGCCGTACCCACTCGCGGTACGCGGCAGTCCTCTCCACACCCCTGCACACAGACCGGAGCGCCTGCGCACTCTGTGTACACAGTCTGACTGGTCCCCGGTCCGGTGCAGTCAGCGCCCCTGCTGTACGGACAACCGTACAGACAACGGTGCCCGGATCATCGTTCCAGATGATCGGGTCGGACATGCAGAGTGCGAGGACACGATTTGAGACCATGTCTTTTGTGAGCTACCCCTACGAAGCCCCCCAGTCCCAGTCGCTGTTCGACCGCGCCTCCGTGGTGACGCCCGGCGGCGTCAACTCCCCGGTGCGCGCCTTCCGCGCGGTCGGCGGCACGCCGCGCTTCATGGTGTCCGGCACCGGCCCCTACCTCACCGACGCCGACGGCCGCGAGTACGTCGACCTGGTGTGCTCGTGGGGCCCGATGATCCTCGGCCACGCGCACCCCGCGGTGATCGACGCCGTCCAGCAGGCCGTCTCCCGCGGCACCTCCTTCGGCACCCCCGGCCAGGGCGAGGTCGAGCTGGCCGAGGAGATCGTCGCCCGGGTCGCCCCGGTCGAGCAGGTCCGCCTGGTCTCCTCCGGTACCGAGGCCACCATGTCGGCGATCCGGCTGGCCCGCGGCTTCACCGGCCGGGCGAAGGTGGTCAAGTTCGCCGGCTGCTACCACGGTCACGTGGACGCGCTGCTGGCCGCCGCCGGTTCCGGCGTGGCCACCTTCGGCCTGCCGGACACCCCGGGCGTCACCGGCGCCCAGGCCGGCGACACCATCGTGCTGCCGTACAACGACCTGGCCGCCGTCGAGCAGGCCTTCGCCGCCCACCCGGGCGAGATCGCCTGTGTGATCACCGAGGCCTCGCCCGGCAACATGGGCGTCGTCCCGCCGCTGCCGGGCTTCAACGGCGGCCTGGCCCGGCTCTGCCGGGAGAACGGCGCGCTGTTCATCTCCGACGAGGTGATGACCGGCTTCCGCGTCTCCAGGGCCGGCTGGTACGGCCTGGAGGCCGCGAACGAGGGCTGGGCGCCGGACCTGCTGACCTTCGGCAAGGTCATGGGCGGCGGCTTCCCGGCCGCGGCCTTCGGCGGCCGCGCCGACGTGATGGCGCACCTGGCCCCGGCCGGCCCGGTCTACCAGGCGGGCACCCTGTCCGGGAACCCGATCGCCACCGCGGCCGGCCTGGCCCAGCTGCGCGGCTGCACCGACGAGGTGTACTCGACGGTGGACAAGGTCGCCGCCGAGGTCTCCGGCCTGGTCTCCGACGCGCTCGCCAAGGAGGGCGTGGCGCACCGGCTGCAGACCGCCGGGAACATGTTCTCGGTGTTCTTCACCGAGGCCCCGGTCACCGACTACGACGAGGCCAGGACCCAGGAGGCGTACCGTTTCACCGCCTTCTTCCACGCGATGCTGGCCGAGGGCGTCTACCTGCCGCCGTCCGCCTTCGAGTCCTGGTTCGTCTCGGCGGCCCACGACGAGCGGGCGATCGAGCGGATCGCCGCCGCCCTGCCGGCCGCCGCGCGCGCCGCTGCCGCCGCCACGGCCTGACCCGCCACGGCCCGAACCCGATTTCCAGGAGTAGTCGAGAAGTGAGCGCCAAAGAGATCACCGTCGTCCACGTGATGCGGCACGGCGAGGTGCACAACCCGGAGGGCATCCTGTACGGGCGCCTGCCGGACTACCACCTGTCCGAGCTGGGCCGGAAGATGGCCGACCGGGTCGCCGAGGACCTGGCCGAGCGGGACGTCACCCACGTGGTGGCCTCCCCGCTGGAGCGGGCCCAGGAGACCGCCGCGCCGATCGCCGAGGCGCACGGCCTCGACCTCGCGGTGGACGAGCGGCTGATCGAGGCGGAGAACATCTTCGAGGGCAAGACCTTCGGGGTCGGCGACGGTTCGCTGAGGAACCCGGGCTACTGGAAGTACCTCACCAACCCGTTCAAGCCCTCCTGGGGCGAGCCGTACCTCGACCAGGTGGTGCGGATGATGGGTGCGCTCGGTGCGGCCCGGGACGCCGCGCGCGGGCACGAGGCGGTCTGCGTCAGCCACCAGCTGCCGATCTGGATCCTGCGCTCCTTCGTCGAGCGCCGCCGGCTCTGGCACGACCCACGCAACCGGCAGTGCTCGCTGGCCTCGCTGACCAGCTTCACCTTCGAGGGCGACAAGATCGTCTCGGTCGGCTACCGCGAGCCGGCCCGCGACCTGCTGCCCGCGCATCTGGTGGGCAAGGGGCGCAAGGGCGACAAGCCGGTGGGCAAGAGCTTCGGCGCCTAGTCCCCCATAAGCGGTACGTAAGTATGACTTCGGGTCACTTGGCAAACGCTGGGTGACCCGAAGTCGTCGCAGGTCAGAGTGGGTGCGACGCGCAAGGCAGGACCCCCCCGAACCTGCCCGGAACTCCATGCGAAACTTTTCACATGTCTGCCATGACGCGCCCCCGTCCCCGTGTCGCCGCAGCAGCCGTCGCCACCGTCGCCGCTGCCGCGCTCGCCCTCACCGGCTGTTCCTCCGCGGGCTCGTCGGGTAGCGGCGAGGGCCAGGTCGGCTTCGTCACGGTCAAGGGCACCAACCTGTCGAAGGCGGAGGCCGGCAAGCGCGGGGACGCGCCGGACATCTCGGGGGAGACCCTGGAAGGCACCCCGGCCAAGCTTTCCGACTACCGGGGCAAGGTCGTCGTGCTGAACGTCTGGGGCTCCTGGTGCGGCCCGTGCCGGGCCGAGGCGAAGAGCCTCCAGGACGTCTCGGAGAAGTACAAGGACCAGGGCGTCCAGTTCCTCGGCATCAACACCCGGGACACCGAGAAGCAGAACGCCGTCCGCTTCGAGCAGGAGCAGGGCGTCACCTACCCGAGCCTCTTCGACCCGGCCGGCACCCAGCTGCTCAAGTTCCCCAAGGGCAGCCTCAACCCGCAGTCCATCCCGACCACCCTGATCATCGACCGGGACGGCAAGCTGGCCGCCCGCGCCGTCGGCGGCACCACCGAGGACGCGCTGGAGTCGATCCTCCAGCCGGTGGTCGCGGAGCAGAAGCAGTGAGTCTGCCGCAGCAGCTCGCCGACGCCACCTCGACCGTTCAGAGCGGCGCGCTGCTGGCCGCCGCCCCGGTCGCGCTGGTGGCGGGGCTGGTGTCGTTCTTCTCGCCGTGCGTGCTGCCGCTGGTCCCCGGCTACCTGTCGTACGTGACAGGCTTCTCCGCCGCCGACCTCGCGGACGCCCGTGGCTCGCGGCGCGGCCGGATGCTGCTCGGCGTGGTGCTGTTCATCCTCGGCTTCACCGCGGTGTTCGTCTCCACGGGCGCCCTGTTCGGCTACTTCGGCCAGGAGCTCCAGGACTACAAGCGGGTCATCAGCATCGTGCTGGGCTCGCTCACCGTGGTGATGGGCCTGGCGTTCATGGGCCTGGTGCCCGGGCTGAGCATGCGCGAGGTCCGCTCGCACCGCCGTCCGGCGGTCGGCCTGCTGGGCGCCCCGATGCTCGGGGTGGTGTTCGGCGTCGGCTGGACCCCGTGCATGGGCCCGACCCTGACCGCCGTGCAGAACCTGGCCCTCAACCAGGCCGACGCCCAGCGTGGCGCGCTGCTGACCACCTTCTACTGCCTGGGCCTCGGCGTACCGTTCATCCTGGCCGCGGTGGCCTTCCGCCGGGCGCTGGGCGCCTTCGGCTGGGTCAAGCGGCACTACCCGCTCGTCATGAGGATCGGCGGCGGCATGCTCGTCGCGGTCGGTCTGCTGCTCGTCACCGGGATCTGGGACTCGATGATGAGCCAGCTGCAGTCCTGGACCGCCGACTTCCAGATCGGAATCTGACCGTGAGCAACACCACGACCGAGACCGAGCAGCCCCCGGCGCCGGACGACAGCGCCGCCGAGCGGCTCAGCACCGCGCCGGTCGAGTCCGAGGGCCCGACCGGCATAGGGGCGTTCGGCTGGGCGCGCTGGATGTGGCGCCAGCTGACCTCGATGCGGGTCGCCCTGATCCTGCTCTTCCTGCTGTCGCTGGCCGCCATCCCCGGCTCGCTGATCCCGCAGTACCAGAACGGCCAGGGCCAGCTGAAGGTCGAGGCCTGGAAGGCGCAGCACTCCACGGTCGCGCCGATCTACGAGAAGCTCCAGCTGTTCGACGTCTACAGCTCGGTCTGGTTCTCCGCGATCTACATCCTGCTGTTCGTCTCACTGGCCGGCTGCATCGTCCCGCGCACCTGGCAGTTCGTCGGCGTGCTGCGCTCCCAGCCGCCGGCCGCGCCGCGCAACCTGACCCGGATGCCGGTGCACGCGGCCTGGCGCACCGAGGCGGACGCCGACAAGGTGAACGCCGCCGCGCACCGGCTGCTGCGCAAGCGCGGCTTCCGGGCCCACCTGTCCGGCGGCGCGGTGGCGGCCGAGAAGGGCTACCTGCGCGAGGTCGGCAACCTGCTGTTCCACCTGTCGCTGTTCGCGCTGCTCGGCGGTTTCGCCTGGGCCAGCCTGGCCTCGGGCACGGGCGGCAAGCTGATGGTCCAGGGCGAGGGCTACTCCAACACCATCACCCAGCTCGACGACTTCAACGGCACCCGGTTCTACGGCAGCCAGGACCTCGACCCCTTCTACCTGAAGCTGGACAGCTTCACCTCGAAGTTCCAGACCAAGGGCGACCAGATCGGCGCCGCCCGGCAGTTCACCGCGAACGTCGAGTACTACGAGGGCAGCGACGAGTCGAAGCTGAAGAAGTCGACGATCGAGGTCAACCACCCGCTGGAGATCGGCGGCAGCAAGGTCTACCTGATCGGCCACGGCTACGCCCCGGTCGTCACCGTCAAGAACGGCAAGGGCGACGTCGTCTACCGGGGCGCCGTCCCGTTCCTGCCGCAGGACGGCAACCTGACCTCCACCGGAGTCGTGAAGGTCTCCGACTACGGCGTGGGCCCCGACGGCAACAAGACCCAGATGGGCTTCTCCGGCTTCTTCCTGCCGACGGCGCCGCTGAGCTTCGAGGGCACCGGCCCGCGCTCGCTGTTCCCCGGTGACGCCGACCCCGAGCTGGTGCTGAACGCCTTCGCGGGCGACCTCGGCACCGACTCCGGCCTGCCGCAGAACGTCTACCAGCTCAACACCCGCAAGCTCACCCAGCTGACCCAGGACGGCCAGCCGGCCAAGGCCCGGCTCAAGCCCGGCCAGGCCTGGGAGCTGCCCGACGGCTACGGCTCGGTGACCTTCGAGGGCTACAAGCAGTGGGCCAGCTTCAACGTCTCGCACCGCCCGGGCAACTCGATCGCCCTGGCCGGCGGGGTGCTGGCGATCCTCGGCCTGATCGGCTCGCTGTTCATCCAGCGCCGCCGGATCTGGGTGCGGGCGGTCGCCCTGCCGGGCGGCGGCACCCAGGTGGAGCTGGCAGGTCTGGCCCGCAGCGAGTCGGCGAAGATCGCCGAGGAACTCGCCGAACTCGCGGTCGACCTCCAGGACGACGCCCCGGCGTCGGAGGACGAGGACGACAACGCCGAAACGGACGTACCCGAGGAGGCCGGGGCCCCCACAGCCCCGGAGACGTCCTCGGACCCCGAAGTCCCTGCCGACCAGAACTCCAAGGAGTAGACGGTGCAACTCGCCTCGGCGGTCGACCCCCAGCTGGCCGACCTCTCCAACAAACTGATCTATTCGGCGATGGTGGTCTACACCCTCGCCATGTTCGCCCACATGATCGAGTGGACCTTCGGCAGCCGGGGCGCCGTCGCCGTCCGCTCGACGGAGCAGTCGGTCAGCCTGGCCGAGACCGTCGCCGCCGCGGACACCAAGGCCGCCAAGAAGGTCACCGTCACCGTGGCGGGGGCCGGCGGCGGCACCACGACGCTCACCCGCACCGCGGTCGCGGGCGAGGGCGCGACGGTGGTCACCAGCGGACGCGGCGCGGACGAGGAGGACGGCCCGGGCGCGGCCGGCACCAACGAGAAGGCCGACCTGGCCGGCCGGATCGCCGTCTCGCTCACCGTGCTGGCGCTGCTGCTGCACGGCGGCGGCATCGTCGCCCGCGGCCTGTCGGTCTCCCGCTGGCCGTGGGGCAACATGTACGAGTTCTCCTGCGCCTTCGCCTTCGCGATGACGGGCGCGTACCTGGTGCTGCTGGGCGCGAAGAAGAAGGTCCGCTGGCTCGGCCTGCCGGTCGTCCTCGCGGTGCTGCTGACCCTGGGCATCGCCACCACGGTGCTGTACACCGACTCCGAGCAGCTCGTCCCGGCGCTGCACTCGCCGTGGCTGGCGATCCACGTCTCCACCGCGATCTTCTGCGGCGGGGCGTTCTACGCGGCGTTCATCGCCACGCTGCTGTACCTGTTCCAGGACTCGTACCGCAAGCGGGTCGACGCCGGTAAGTACGACTTCCTGCGGCCCGGGGCGGTGCGGTCGCACGACGGCCAGAAGTACTCCCAGGTCCGGATCCTGATGGCCCGCGTCCGGGTGTCGGTCTGCAACCGCCTGCCCGCCGCGTCGACCTTCGACAAGCTGTCCTACCGGGTCAACGCCCTGGTCTTCCCGCTCTGGACCTTCACCATCATCGCGGGCGCGATCTGGGCCGAGGCGGCCTGGGGCAAGTACTGGGAGTGGGACCCGAAGGAGACCTGGTCGTTCATCACCTGGGTCGCCTACGCCTGCTACCTGCACGCCCGTGCGACGGCCGGCTGGAAGGGCCGCAAGGCCGCCTACCTGGCGCTGGCGGCGTTCGCCTGCTGGCTCTTCAACTACTACGGCGTGAACATCTTCGTCACCGGAAAGCACTCCTACGCGGGGATCTGACCGGGGCACACAGTCACCCACCGGCCCGGCTCTCTCCCACAGGTAGCCGGGCCGAGGTGCAACAGGGGTAGTGCGTGCCGGCCGCCGGTCGGTGCGAGAGGGAATTGAGGAGGAAATCGCGCAATGGAGTGCGACGAGGTCATGCTGACCGTCCGAATCACCGCCGCCGAGCGCATGCTGCTCCGCAGGCTCGCCCAGGGACACCGGAGCGACGTGTCCGAGGTGGTGTCCGACGCGCTGCTGGACATCATCCCCACGCTCAGCGCGCCGGGGGACGCCTACCGGCTGCTGGAGGCGCTGGCGATGCCCGCGCCGTGCGCCCTGACGGTCTGGCTGCCGACCCCGCTGGCCGACCTGCTGGTGCCCGGCGCGGCCCGGATCGCGCAGATCACCGACGTCCGGGTCGAGTCGGCCAGCGCCGCCCTGGGCGCGGCGCTGCGGCTCTGGTTGGCCCAGGACCCGGCCCGGCTGGCGACCAACCTCAGCGTGATGCACGCGGGCCGGCCGGCCGCCCTGGTGGCCGCCTGACGGGTCCGGGCGTGCCTCAGCTCGCCAGCGGCAGCCGGGTGCCGCCG
>NZ_JAHSQD010000157.1 GCF_020103755.1 Streptomyces sp. LS1784 | reverse complement strand
CAGCAGCACACCGGTGATGCCGGCCGCGGCGGCCGCGTCCTCGCCGCCGACGGTGGTCAGCACCACGCCGTCCGCGGCGGTCGCGATGGCGAACAGCCGGGCGCGGTCGGCCCGGGCCAGCCCGGCCTCGGACAGTCGGACGTGCACGGCCTCGGCCAGCAGCGGGTGCGGGCCCAGCGGGTCGGTGACGGGCGCGCCGTACTCGGCGGCGATCGCGTGAAGCTCGGTCAGGAAGGTGTGCGGGCCGGGCACCAGCGGCACCAGGACGGGCGTCGGCAGCCCGGCTTCGGCGGCCAGGGTCAGCAGCTCGGCCACGGTGCGGTCCTCGCCGCCGGGGCCCTCGGTGCCGTCGCCGGCGAGGTAGCCGACCGCGGTCTGGACGCCGTTCTGCTCGGTGCGGACGATCGAGAGCAGCTCCTCGACGACCGAACGGGACTCGGGCCCGGCGGTCGCGGGCACGGCGAGCACCAGGGCCGGGGCGCCGGCCGGGATCTCGGGGCGCTCGGGACGACGGTGGCGCCCCCGCGCACGGGAGCCTGGGGTGCGGACGGGCAGTGGCGCGCCCGGGATGGCTGCGGTGCTCATGCCGGAGATCGTAGGACATCTGCCCGTCCGGCTTGCAGTCGGCTGCCGTTCGGGTTTCGCGTGGCCGCCGCGCGGACTCGGTGCGTCTCCGAAGCCGGTCCGGGCCTATTGCCTACAATCCGGACATTCCTCGCCCAGCCCGCTCGCAGTCGCCGGTGGTTGCACACGACGTAATCCGAGGGGGCGGGCGTTGCATCTGTGGCGCGTGAGATGTCTCACAGCATAGGGGTGGCCTGACGGAGGGTCACGGGGGTGCGACTCCCGGCATTCGAAGATCAACATTTAGCGGGGAAGTGCTCACGGCCGGTTATCGCGAGCTCGGCGATTCCATCGGCTATGTCCGTTTACGTACCGTCAGGAGAAGGGCCCGTGAAGAGTTCGGGGCTGCGGATAAAAAGCCCCGTGCACCTGCAATGTCCCGTGCTGATGCACGTGCACTGCGGCTATCATCGCGTCAAGTGAGGCGTTGTGCCGGGCCGGTACGGGGCCGGTCCGTTCGTTCGGCGGTGCCGGGGGGCGCCGCGCTGGACGACAACTCCGGAGCTCTTCGGGAGATTTCTATGCACGACTCGCAGGACACGCACGGCTCGTACGACACCTACAACGGGATGGCTGCCGCCGATCTCCAGGGGGTGGTCTGGCAGAAGAGCCGGCACAGCAACTCCCAGGGCAACTGCGTCGAGTTCGCGGCCCTGCCGGGCGGCGATGTGGCGATGCGCAACTCGCGGTTCCCGGACGGTCCGGCCCTCATCTACACCCGGGCCGAGATCGCCGCCCTGCTGCTCGGGGCGAAGGACGGGGAGTTCGACCACCTGGCGGTCTGACCGGCCGTCGTGCTCCACCATCGGGGGGCCGTCGTGGGTGCCGACACCACGACGGCCTTTGTCTTTGCCTTCTGAGGATGCCTCTCGTCCGGATGTCCTTGCGCCGGATGCTTCTCCTCCGGAGGCCCCTTCTTCTCCGGACGCCTCTTCTCCGGAGGCCTCCTCCGGTCCGGATCCGCCCGGCCGCACTGAGCCGCTCGCGGGTCCGTGGCGCCGGAAGGCCTCGGCGGCGCCTGGTGGAAGGGCCCGGGGTGTGGTCCTCCCGGGGCTTCCCTCGACCGGCCGTGCGCCGTGCGGCGCAGGGGCCGTGCTGGGCGCGGGGCCCGTCCTAGGCCGAGCGCCGATGCCGCCCGCCGACGTCGACGGGGCCGTCGAGCGGTGAGCGGCCGCCGAGTCCGAGGTGTCCGTCCAGCGGGGAGCCGCCGACCGTCTCCGCCTCGAACATCGCCCAGACCACCTTGCCGCTGCCCAGCGGGTGCCAGCCCCAGGAGCGGCTGAACGACTCCACCAGGTGCAGCCCGCGGCCCGACTCGGCGACGAAGTCGGCCTCCCGGGCGACCGGGCCGAGGCTGCTCGGATCGCTCACCGCGCAGACCACCTGGGGTGCGCGGTGCACGAGGCTTATTCGGATCGGAAGCCGGCCGTCCGCGGTCGGCTGTATGGGAAAGTCGTACTCGCCCAGGGCGCCGCCCGACGGGTCGGGCCGTGCGCCGATCGCATGCCGGAGCGCGTTGGTCACGAGTTCCGAGGCCACCAGCGCGACGTCGTCGAACAGCTCCGTCAGGCCCCAGCGCTGGAGCGTGGTCCGAGCGAAGTCGCGCGCGGTTCTGACGGCTTCGAAGCGAGGAGCGAGCGTACAGGTGACCACATGGGGGTCAACCGCCAAGGCCGTACCGGTGCTCATGAAGAGCTCCTCCCATAAGGGGGCGGACACGGCTGGACCCGCCGGGGTCATGCCGGTCACCTCCGACTCGCTCGGCCGCTCGGCCGCCCCCTCGACCAGGCGCGCGCGCACTCGAACGCCCGATGGCGCGGGGGACGCCGTCGGGTCGGTGCACGGAGTCGCGCGTGGGGTCGACGCGGAGCCCGCGGGATTGCCAGGGATGTGCAGGTGCACGTGCACCATGGTGGTGTGCGCTCACTGCAGATGCAAGAGTCGATTCACGTGCAGTCGCACTATTGGCATATGCAAGCGCCGGATGCACGTGCATCCTGGTGCATGGAGTGCAGAACTGATAGGAACATCCGTCAGTATCGGCACCGTGAGCGCTCAACTGATGGCAGACTGTGCGCTGTTTGCCCTAGGTGGAGGTTTCGACCGCATGACCACAGTTCAGCCGGGCGGCGGCTCGATGGTCCGCCGGATCCTCCTCGGCTCGCAGCTGCGCCGCCTGCGCGAGGCGCGCGGCATCACCCGCGAGGACGCGGGCTACGCGATCCGGGCTTCCGAGTCCAAGATCAGCCGCATGGAACTCGGCCGCGTCAGCTTCAAGGAGCGCGACGTCGCCGACCTGCTCAGCCTGTACGGCGTGGACGACGGGACGGAGCGGGAAGCCCTGCTCGGCCTGGTCCGCGAGGCCAACAAGTCCGGCTGGTGGCACAGCTTCAACGACGTGCTGCCGGGTTGGTTCCAGACCTACGTCGGCCTGGAGGAGGCCGCCCAGCTGATCCGCACCTACGAGGTGCAGTTCATCCCCGGGCTGCTCCAGTCCGAGGAGTACGCACGGGCGGTTTTCGGCCAAAGTCGGCCGGTCATCAGCGATGAGGAGGTCGAGCGGCGGGTCAGCCTCCGGCTGCGCCGCCAGAAGCTGCTGACCGAGGGCGCCAGCCCGCGCCTGTGGGCGGTCATCGACGAGGCCGCGCTACGCCGGCCGGTCGGCGGGCCCAAGGTGATGCGCGGTCAGGTGCAGTACCTGATCGATGTCGCCGAGCAGGCCAACGTGGTCATCCAGGTCATGCCGTTCCGGTTCGGCGCGCACGCGGGCGAGTCCGGGGCGTTCACGATCCTGCGCTTCCCGGAGCAGGACCTCGCGGACGTGGTCTACCTGGAGCAGCTCACCAGCGCGCTCTACCTGGACAAGCGCGACGACGTCGACGCCTACATCCAGGTCATGGAGCGGCTCTGCGTGGACAGCCTCACGCCGGAACGCACGATAGACCTGCTCGCCTCGATCCTGAAGGAACGCTGAGTCGCTGCCGCCCGGGGCCTGTGAGCTCCCTCCCTCGCGAGGCCCCCCGGCAGCCGGTCACCAGGCCGCCCACCCGCCGTCAGTCGCGGGCCGGCGGCCGTTCGCGTTCCGGCGGGGACGGCTGTGGCGGGTGGCCCAGTTCCCACGCCAGGTCGTAGCGACGGAAGAGGTCGGCCCGGATCGGCGCCAGCGGGATCTCGGCGCCCGGCAGCAGGACTCCGATGCAGCCGCCCATCAGCGCACTGCGCAGCACCGCGTGCTCGGCGACCGGGTCGGGTGCGCCCCAGTCCCGCAGCAGCCCCTGGAGGATGGCGCCGAGCTGCTGCTGTTCCGGGTCCTGGACGAAGGCGCCGGTGTCCGGGTCGATGATCAGTGCCAGGTGCGAGCGCATCACCCGGGGATGGTCCATCGCCAGCCCGAGCACGGTGTCGATCGCCCGGGCCAGCCGGGCGTCGGGGGAGGAGCCGGGTGCCAGTTCCGCCAGCGCGCCGGACAGCGACTGGTGCATCATCCGGTGCGTCGCGGACTGCATGAGCAGCCGCTTGCCGTCGAAGTAGTACGAGAGCAGGCCGCGGGCGAGCCCGGCCCGTTCGGCGATGTCCGTCAGTGTGGTGCCCGCGTAGCCGCGCTGGTCAACCAGCTCGACGGTGGCCCGCATGATGCGCCGGCGGGAGCGTTGCCGCATCTCCTCATTGACCGAATCCGCGCGAGGTGCCATCGTGTCTGCTCCGAACGTTCGTTGGCTCCGAGCCAATATACTTGCGGAGCCGACAGCCGCCCGAGGAACCGCGTCCCGGTGGGCGCTGCCCGGGCGGCCGCCACGAAGACGGCCGGCTCCACCAACACGGGGGTTTGGTGGAGCCGGCGCCATTGCCCGACGGCCCGGAGGCCGGCCGCGGGCGGGGCCCGAGGTCAGCGCTCGGTCAGGACTTCGGCCCGGGCTGCTGTCGATCCGGCTGGCGGATAATCATAATCGGGCACTGGAACGGGAGTTGTCCTGCGGCGTCGGTCCACCAGGGCGCCTGCCGCTGCGACCACCAGACCGACCAGGGCGACCACGGTGACGAACATCAGCGCCGGCCGGTAGCCGTCCAGCTGGGCCTGCGGACTGTCGCCACCCGCACTGCCGGCCGTGATCATCGCGGTCGCTCCGGCCAGCACCACCGCGGTGCCGACCTGGATGGCGGTGTTCACCAGGCCCGAGGCCAGGCCCTGCTCCTCGTCGGCCACGCCGTCGGTGGCGGCGATGTTCACCGAGGGGAAGGCGAACGCGAAACCCACGCCGAGCAGCAGCATCGAGGGGAGCACCAGGCCCGGGTACGAGCTGTGCTCGTCCAGCCGCAGGAACAGTGCGAAGGCGGCGACCAGCGAGACCAGGCCGATCGGCAGCAGCCGCCCGGTGCCGAAGCGGTCCACGATCGGGCCCATGAAGGGTGCCGAGAGCGCGATGAGGGCCGCGGCCGGGAGCAGTCCGAGGGCCATCTCCAGGGCGGACCAGCCGAGCAGGTGCTGGAGGTAGAGGGTGACCACGAACTGGAAGCCGCCGTACGCGCCGGTCATCGCGAAGGCGACCACGTTGGCCCGGGCGACCGAGCCGTTGCGGAAGATGCCGAGCCGGACCAGCGGGTGCGCGGTGCGGCTCTCCACCCGTAGGAAGGTGGCGGCCAGCGCGGTGACGACGAGCAGCGAGCCGAGGGTGCGCAGGCTCAGCCAGCCGGCGCCCTGGGCCTCGGTGACGGTGAAGACCAGCAGCAGCACGGTCGCGGTGCCGGTGATCGCGCCCAGCACGTCGTAGCCGCCCTTGGCGCGCTCCTCGACCGACCGGGGGAGCAGTCGGACGGCGAAGACCAGGGCGAGCAGTGCGACCGGGACGGGCATCAGGAAGGTCCAGCGCCAGCCGACCTCGGTGAGCAGGCCACTGAGCACCAGGCCGAGCGAGAAGCCGCTGGCAGCGCAGGTGGTGTAGATCGACAGCGCGCGGTTGCGGGCCGGGCCCTCCGCGAAGGTCGTGGTGATGATCGACAGGCCGGCCGGGGCGGTGAAGGCGGCGCTGACGCCCTTGAGGAACCGGGCCGCGATCAGCAGGCCGCCGTCGTCGACCAGGCCGCCGGCCAGCGAGGCGGCGGCGAAGACGCCCAGGGCCACCAGGAACACCCGGCGGCGGCCGAGCAGGTCTGCGGCGCGGCCACCGAGCAGCAGCAGGCCGCCGTAGCCGAGCACGTAGCCGGAGACCACCCACTGGAGGGTGGCGGTGGACAGGTGCAGGTCGGAGCCGATGGACGGGAGGGCGACGCCCACCATGGAGACGTCCAGGGCGTCCAGGAACATGGCGGCGCAGAGCACGATCAGGGTGCCCCAGAGGCGGGGATTCCAGTTCAGCCCGCTGGTTGACGGGGCGTCGGGTGGTGTGGCGGTCGCGGTGGTCATGGGGAGGACAGTACATGCACATGCATTCAATGCAAGTGAATTAGATGTGAACGCAATAATTGCCGATGCACGTGCTAGGGTGGCGGCGTGGCTGAACTCGACTCCCCGGCGGAGGCCGGTCTCGTCGCGCAGTGGCGCGAGCTGCTGGCTCGGCATGCCGCCGCGGCCTGCATGCTCGACCGCGAGCTGGGCGACCGGTACGGGCTGGGCATGAGCGAGTTCGAGGTGCTGGAGCGCCTCGTCGAGGAGTGCGGGGGCGGCGGCGGGCATGCGGTCCGGGTGAGCGATCTGGCCCACACCGTCCACCTGAGCCAGAGCGCGCTGTCCCGGCTGATCGCCCGCCTGGAGAAGGCCGGACTGGTCACCCGGGCGATGTGTGAGAGCGACCGGCGGGGCGTCCTGCTCACCCTCACCGAGGCCGGCCGGGAGCGCTACGGGCAGGCCAGGCCGCTCCACCGCGAGGTGCTGGAGCTGACCCTCGGTGACGGGCTCGGCCCGGCCTGCGGAGCGCCTGGGGACTGACGGTCGGTCGAAAACGCCCGCAGTGTGCTGCGGGGTCGGCCTCAGAGCAGCGAGTGCAGCCCCGGCGCGGCGGCCAGCAGGACGACCACGGCGGGCGCGGCGAGCGCCGCGACGGTCAGTCGCAGCCGGTGCGGGACGGAGAGCCGCGGACGGCCCGCGAGCAGCCGGTCCACCCGCTTTGGGGACTGCGCCAGACCGGGCGGGCAAGAGCCGAACACCCCGCGGTCCAGGTTGAGTTCGGCCAGCGCGAGGGCGGTGGTGTGCCGGCCGTGCCGGCGGGCGGCCCGGTCGTCGGCGGCCAGCTCGACCAGCTCCGCCACCTGGTCCCGGAAGGCGCTGAACACGCCGACGCCGGGGAAGCCGGAAGCGAGCGCCTGGGAGAACTGCTGGAGCCAGTGGTGCCGGGCCCGGACGTGGCCGCGCTCATGGCTCAGTACGGCCGCCAGCTCCCGGTCGGTCAGTTGCTGGAGGGCGCCGGTGGTGACCACCAGTCGGGAGTCCGGTCCGGGCAGCGACCATGCCTCCGGGCGGACGTTCTCCAGCACCACCAGCCGTTCCCGGCGGCTCCGGGCGGTCTCGATGGTTTCGGGCAACTCCGGTGCTCGGGTCGCCAGTTGGGCGTGCCGGCGATCACGCAGCGCCTTGGCCGTGCGGACCTCCCGAGTGAGCGCCAGCACCGTCTGCACCCCACCCGCGGCCAGCACCGCGGCGCACAGCCGGCCCCAGCCCTCGGCCTCCTGGAGGGCGTACGCCGCCTCCACACCGTGCGGTGCGCCCGCGAACACCAGCGCGCGCAGCTCCGGCAGGGCGGCGGAGGCCGCCAGCACCAGGCCCAGCGCGCAGCAGAGCAGTACGGCCACCACCAGGCACTGCCACACCAGCAGTGCCAGCACCGGTTCGCGCTCCGCCCAGCGGGCCCGGGCCAGCAGCCGGGGCGCGACGGTCGAGAGCAGCAGGCCGAGCAGCAGAAGGCCGATCAGGGCAGGCATCGATGGGCTCCCCGAGTACGCACGGAACGCGACAACGCGCTCCCTGCCAACCTATGCGCTGGCGACGCCCGGTGGAACGGCTTTTGACCGGCCAGTGACCAACGCCACGCCCGGGTGGGGGTCTTGGGGTGCCGGGCGTGGGCAGGTCGCACGGTCGCTGCACGGTCAACGGCTGTCACATGGTCAGGAGCATGGCGAACATGCCGATGCCCATGGTGAGTCGGCAGGCCTGCGGCAGCCCGGCGGTGCCGACCGCGAGGGCGCCCGCCGGAGTGCGCAGCAGCCGGCTGCCGGCCCAGAGGGTGTACCCGCCGAAGTAGAGGAGGAGCGCCCCGGTCAGCACCGGAAGGCCCAGGGCGGCGGACTGGTGGTGCTCGTGGCCGGAGGCGACCGTCATGGCGAGGGCCATGTACGTCATGGCGAGCGCGCCGACCGCGTGGTGCAGCCGGTGCGCCCGCCCGGCCGGGCCGTGGGCGGCGGCGAACAGGAGGGCAGCGGCGGGGAGGCCGAAGAGTCCGGCCCAGACGGCGGCCGGGACGGTGGTGCCGGTGACGGCCATCGCGGCCATGCCGAGCCCCATCAGGGCCTCGGCGGCGTCGGACTCGCGGGCGAGCGGCCGGTGCGCGCCGTCCGGGGCGCAGGGGGAGCGGCGCAGCCGTACCAGGCAGGAGGTGCCGGCGCCGGCGGCGAGGAGGGCGAGGAGCCAGTTGACCAGGGCGGGTCCGTGCAACGGCGGCCTCCCGGGGCGGTGGGGCGCCGGGGCGGCGGCGGACAGGCGACAACGGACAGTGGTCAGCGAACAGATGATGAAATCTGTCGGCTGTCATCTGTTATCCGTCAGCTGTCGTCTGTTCGCCACTCCCCGTGCGCGGCGACGGACGTCCGGTCCACGATCACCGCACTCGGCCGGGCGCGGCCAGGGCGCGTACAGGGGCGCATGGTGGTGCTCGTCGTTGCGAAAGCCCTGGTTGCGCACCTGGTCGCACGCCCCGGTCGCGCGTGGCCACCCACCGCGCCGGCGAGGGAGCTCAGCCCTGGAGCCGCCCCGAGGCGACCACCCGGCCGAGGAACTGCCGGGTGCGCTCCTCCTGCGGATCGCCGAACACCTGCTCGGGCGGTCCCTGTTCGAGCACCACGCCGCCGTCCAGGAAGCAGACCCGGTCGGCGACCTCGCGGGCGAAGCCCATCTCGTGGGTGGAGAGGACCATCGTCATCCCCTGCTCCTTGAGGTCCCGCACGACCGACAGCACCTCGCCGACCAGCACCGGGTCGAGCGCCGCGGTGATCTCGTCCAGGAGCAGCAGTCGCGGCCCGGTGGCCAGTGCGCGCACGATGGCGACCCGCTGCTGCTGCCCGCCGGAGAGCCGGTCCGGGTACTCCTTCGCCTTGGCCGCCAGCCCGAGCCGGTCGAGCAGTTCCAGCGCCCGCGCCTCCGCCTCGGCCCGGGCGACCCGGTGCACCCGGCGCGGTGCGAGCGTGACGTTCTCCAGCACCGTCAGGTGCGGGAACAGGTTGTACGACTGGAACACCACGCCGATCCGGCGCCGCACGGCGTCCTCGTCCGCGCGCGGATCGGTGATCTCCTCGCCGTCCAGGAAGATCGCCCCGTCGTCGATCCCCTCCAGCAGGTTGACGCAGCGCATCAGCGTGGACTTGCCGGAGCCGGACGCCCCGATCAGCGCCGTCACCGAGTGCTCGGCCACGGCGAGGTCCACGTCGCGCAGCACCACCTGGCCGCCGAAGGTCTTGCGCACCGACTCCAGCCGGAGCACCTCGTTCGACGTCACACCGCACCTCCCTGGAGCTGGCGGCGGTTCATCCGGGTGGTCAGCCAGTCGGCGAACCGGGTCAGCGGAATGGTCAGCACGATGAACACCAGCCCCGCCACCAGGTACGGCGTGAAGTTGAAGGACCGGGCCGCGATGATCTTCGCCGCGTACACCGCGTCGATCGCGCCGCCGATCGAGACCAGCCCGGTGTCCTTCTGGAGGCTCACCAGGTTGTTGAGCAGCGGCGGCACCACCCGGCGGACGGCCTGCGGCAGCACCACGTACCGCATCGCCTGCGCGTTGGTCAGCCCCAGCGACCGGGCCGCGGCCCGCTGGCTCGGGTGCACCGACTCGATGCCGGAGCGGAACACCTCGGACACGTACGCCGAGTACGTCAGCACCAGCGCCGCTCCGCCCAGCAACAGCGGATCGGTGGTCACCCCGGTCAGCCTCAGTGCCGGCACCCCGGTGATCATCACCAGCAGGCAGATGATCATCGGCAGCCCGAGGAAGAAGTCCACGTACGCGGTGGCGAGCAGCCGCACCGGCAGGAAGACCGGCCCGCGCAGTGTCCGCAGCACCGCCAGCAGCAGCCCGAACAGCAGGATCAGCGCCCCGCAGCCGAGCATCAGCTCCAGGTTCAGCCGCAGCCCCTTCAGCACCTCGGGCAGTGCCTGGCGGGCGTAGTCGAGGTTGAAGAAGGTCCGCCGAGTCACCTCCCAGCCGGGGGAGTTGACGACCAGCAGGTAGAGCACGATCGCCGTCGTCAGGGTCGACGCGGTGGCGATCAGCGCCGAGCGGCAGGCCCGGGCCCGCCGGTACGCCTCGTGCGCCAGCCGCCGCTCGGACGGGCGGTAGTCGTCCTCCGCGGCAGGCGCCCCGGTCCGCACCGCCGGTGCCTTGGCGAGCTCCGCCGCCGCGGTGTCCGTCGTCTCCCCGCTCGGCCCGGGGCCCAGGCCGGAACTCACTTCAGCACCGGTGCCGAGACGGCGTCGGAGAGCCACTGCTTCTCCAGCTTCGCCAGCGTGCCGTCGGTGCGCAGCGCGTCCACCGCCTGCGAGACGCAGCCGGTCAGCTTGGAGCCCTTGTCCAGCACCAGGCCGAACTGCTCGGCCTTCGCGCCCGTCTCGAACTGGCCGACCACCTGGGCCTCCGGGACCTCGGCGCCGGTGATGAAGAAGGCGGTCGGCAGGTCCACCACCAGGGCCTCGATCTGGCCGTTCTTCAGCGCGGCCTTGGCCAGGTCGTTGGAGTCGAAGACGGCCGGCTGGGCGCTCGGCTTGATGGTGTCGGTGATGGTCTCCAGGCTCGTGGTGCCGACCTGCGCGCCGAGCTTGGTGTCCTTGAGGTCGGCGATGCTCCTGGCACCCGCCGCCTTGGAGTTCTTCAGTGCGATGACGGTCTGGCGCACGTCGTAGTAGCCGGAGGAGAAGTCCACCGCCTGCTTGCGTTCGTCGCTGACGGACACCTGGTTGATGTCGAAGTCGAAGTCCTTGGCGCCCGGCGAGGTCGCCTTGTTGAACGGCGCGAGCACCCAGCTGACCTTCTCCTTCGGGTAGCCGAGCTTCTCCGCGACCGCGTAGGCCACGGCGGACTCGAAGCCCTTGCCGTTCTCCGGCTTGTCCTCGGAGAACCACGGGTCGTACGCGGGCTTGTCGGTGCCGACGGTCAGCGTTCCGGCGGTACGCGTGGCCAGTGCCCCCGGCGCGCAGCCCGCGGCCGACCCGGCCGAGCCCGAGGCACCGGAGGCGGCGTCGGACTTCGAGTCCTGCGGCGCGCAGGCGGTCAGCACGGCCGCGGCGGCGACCAGCGCGGCGATGGGCAGGACGGCGGACGGCTTGCGGAGGGTCATGACGGGGCTCCAGGGAAGGACCGGGCGGGACGGGAACAACGAGGGGCACGGGAGGGCGCGACGGACGGCCCGCATCCCGGCGGGTCACTTCCCCCCGGTGGCGGCGCCGGAACACACGCGGCATGGTCGGCGTACGGGCCCGCGTCCGCGGCGCCCCCCGAGCCGGACCGGCAGCGGCCTGGTCGGCGGCAACCGGTCAACAACAGCGGCGACAGCGGCAGCAGAGGCCGCGCGCGCGACAGCTACGGCAGGCGTGCCGACGGGAGGGCACCCGGAACGGGCTGTCGTGGCGTTCGGCCACCGTGATCACCGCCGGGAGCATGCGGGGAGGTTCGCATCACAACGGCGCATCTGTCCAGAACATCCAGATCACTGTCCACATTCCGGACAACCCGTCTCCCGCCGAAGGTTTCGGCACGGGAGCGGGGGTAGGCCGGAGTTTTGCCGGTCCGGGCCCCCTTGAACGGAAGAACCTTTCGTACTTATGGTGTCCCCGTCGAAATAACTCCTGTCGAAGTGAGTCCACGATGCAGAATCTTTCGCCAAGGCTCGCTGTGGCGGCCGACGCCCCGGTCTCGACCCTCGCCGGCCACCCGGCCTGGCAGCGCCTGAAGGAGGCCGTCGAGACGCTGCGCCCGCTCCAGTCCAAGGACGGCTCCATCGACCTGGCCGCCGTCCAGCGGCACACGGTCGACCCGCTGGTCGCCACCGTCCGGGCCGCCGTCCAGGAGCTCGCTCCGAACTTCCCGCACGACGCCGCCTACCTGGCCGCCGTCGACGCGGACCTCGCCAAGTGGGCCGACACCGGCTACCGCGAGCCCGACTTCCTGGACTCGCTGCTCGCCTTCCAGCCCGCCGACCAGCGCGAGGACGGGCTGGAGCACCTGGTCGTGTTCCCGATGTACACCCAGAACGGGAACCCGAACCGCAACCTGGAAGCCGTCCTGCTGCGTGTCGTGTGGCCCGACTGGCTGGCGGAGCTGGAGCGCACCCGCTTCGACAACCCGATGTTCGTGCCGATCACCTTCACGGACTTCACCGCCGGCTACGACACCAACTCCGCCGTGCTCTTCCCCGAGACGGTCTCCGTGCGCAAGGCGCCGGAACGCTTCACCTGGGGCGGCATCTTCTGCGACCGCGAGGCGGCCCGTTTCCGCGCCGTCTCCACCAGCGCCGTCCAGCAGCTCGACCTGGAGATCCCGGCCGACGCCGAAAGCCTGCTCGAGGACCAGCAGCGCGCGCAGGAGACCTTCGTCCTGTGGGACCTGATCCACGACCGCACCCACAGCCACGGCGACCTGCCGTTCGACCCCTTCATGATCAAGCAGCGCAGCCCGTTCTGGATGTACGGCCTGGAGGAGCTCCGCTGCGACCTCACCACCTTCAAGGAGGCGGTGCAGCTGGAGACCGAGGGCAACCCGCACGCCCGCGACGTCCAGTACGCGGTTCTCTTCGACCGCCTGTTCCGCTTCCCGGTCTCCGGCGACCGGGTGCGCAACTACGACGGCATGGGCGGCCAGCTGCTCTTTGCCTACCTGCACAAGCACGACGCGCTGCGCTGGCGCGACAACCGCCTCACCATCGACTGGGAGCGCGCCCCGCAGGTCACCAACGCGCTCTGCGCCGAGATCGAGACCCTGTACCGCGACGGCATCGACCGGCCGAAGTCGGCCCACTGGATCGCCGCCTACGAGCTGGTCTCCCGCTACCTCACCCCGCACCCGGCCTCCACCTGGGCGAAGGGCCCCGAGGCCCTGCCGCTCGACATCACCGACGGCAAGGCCCTCAACAAGGCCCTGTGCGACGCCGTGCTCCCGGACGAGTTCCCGCTGAGCATGTTCTACGAGGCCCTCAACAAGAAGCTGAGCGGCGTCATCGCCGCCACCGCCGGCATCACCGGCGCAGGTATCCAGGGAGCCGCCGCGTGACCACCTCCACCAACGCCCCGCTGGCCGGCAAGGTCATCGCCGTCGCCGGAGCCAGCGGCCCGGCCGGCCGCGCCGTGCTGCGCCGCCTCACCGCCGACGGCGCCACCGTGATCGGCGCCGACATCGACGCCCAGCGGCTGGAGTCCGCCCTGGACGCCACCCGGGTGGCCGTCCGCGGAGCCAAGGTCAGCGGCCAGGTGATCGACCTGCTCGACCCGCAGGAGGTCCACGACTGGGCCGACCACCTGGAGTCCGAGCACGGCCACGTCGACGGCCTGTTCCACCTGGTCGGTGGCTGGCGCGGCAGCAAGACCTTCTTCGACACCAGGCTGGACGACTGGGACTTCCTGCACGACACCGTCGTGCGCACCCTCCAGCACACCTCGCTGGCCTTCCAGCCCGCGCTGGTCCGCAGCTCCGCCGGCCGCTACGCGATGATCTCCGCCGCGGCCGCGCACAAGCCCACTGCCGGCGGCGCCGCCTACGCGGCGGCCAAGGCCGCCACCGAGGCGTGGACCCTCGCCATGGCCGACTCCTTCAAGAAGGAGACCACCGCCCCGGACGGCGAGCCCACCGCGGCGGCTGCGATCCTGGTCATCAAGGCGCTGGTCAGTCCCGAAATGCGGGCCGAGAAGCCGGAGGCGAAGTTCACCGGCTTCACCGACACGGCCGACCTCGCCGGACACCTGGCGGGCCTCTGGGACCGCCCCGCAGCAGAACTGAACGGACAGCACCTGTGGCTGACAGCCCGATGACCGACTCCACCCGTACGGACGCGGTACGGCGGCACGACCCCGCCGTCCGCGGCTTCGCCAGCGACAACTACGCCGGCGTGCACCCGGAGGTCCTCGCCGCGATAGCCGTCGCCAACGGCGGTCACCAGATCGCCTATGGCGAGGACGACTACACGGCCCACCTCCAGGACGTCTTCCGCCGCCACTTCGGTGAGAAGGCCGAGGCCTACCCCGTCTTCAACGGCACCGGCGCCAACGTGGTCGCCCTCCAGTCGCTGCTGCCGCGCTGGGGCGCGGTGGTCTGCGCCGAGACGGCCCACATCCACGTGGACGAGGGCGGCGCGCCGGAGAAGATGGGCGGCATCAAGCTGCTCACCGTCCCGACCCCGGACGGCAAGCTCACGCCCGAACTGCTCGACCAGCAGGCCTGGGGTTTCGGTGACGAGCACCGCGCGCAGCCGCTCGCGGTCTCCATCACCCAGAGCACCGAGCTCGGCACCCTCTACACCGCCGACGAGATCCGCGCGATCACCGAGCACGCCCACCAGCTGGGCATGCTCGTCCACGTGGACGGCTCCCGCCTGGCCAACGCCGCCGCCTCGCTCGGCCAGCCGCTGCGCGCCTTCACCACCGACGTGGGCGTCGACGTGCTCTCCTTCGGCGGGACGAAGAACGGCCTGCTGTTCGGCGAGGTCGTGGTGGTGCTCAACCCGGAGCGGGTGCGCAACATCAAGTACCTGCGCAAGACCTCGATGCAGCTCGCCTCGAAGATGCGCTTCGTCTCGGTCCAGTTCGAGGCGCTGCTCTCCGGTGACCTCTACCTGCGCAACGCCGGCCACGCCAACGCGATGGCCAGCCGCCTGGAGGCCGCGGTCCGGAAGATCGACGGCGTCGAGGTGGTCCGCCCGGTTCAGGCGAACGCGGTGTTCGCGATCCTCCCGCGCGAGGTGAGCGAGCGGCTCCAGAAGCGCTACCGCTTCTACTTCTGGAATGAGCACACCGGCGAGGTCCGCTGGATGTGTGCCTTCGACACCACGGAGGCCGACATCGACGCCTTCGCGGCGGCCATCGCCGAGGAGATGGGCCGCGCCTGACGGTGCTCGAACAACGGATCGTCCCGCCCTGCGACCGCAGGGCGGGACGATTTGCATGTGGCGGGCCCCTCCCCGTACAGTTCCGGAGTCGCCGCGGGAGACCGGGGCAACAAAACGGAAAGTGAATCCGATGAATGAAACTCCGGAAAACGGAGCGGAAAGCGTCTGATAAGCTGGAAACACGAAAGAACGAAGCCCGGAGGGTCCGCTGGAAGGCGGTCCGAAGGAAGCGTCCGTTCCTTGAGAACTCAACAGCGTGCCAAAAGTCAACGCCAGATATGTTGACATCCCCGGCCTCGGTCATTGCGACTGGGGTTGGAGATTCCTTTTGAAATAACACTAGCGAGGACGCAGTGCGCGGGACCGCCTTATTCCGGTGGTTGCCGTGCCGCTCAACGCGAGTGTGAACCGGCCCTGCTTTATGTCGGGGCCGAGTAAACATTCACGGAGAGTTTGATCCTGGCTCAGGACGAACGCTGGCGGCGTGCTTAACACATGCAAGTCGAACGGTGAAGCCCTT
>NZ_JAHSQD010000156.1 GCF_020103755.1 Streptomyces sp. LS1784 | reverse complement strand
ACGGACGGCGCCACCCGCCGCCGGCGCTTCCTCACCTACCTGCTGGCCGCGCCCACCCTCACCGTCGCCGCCCGCCTCGGCCTCGACGCCGCCGCACCCACCACCGTGCAGGCCGCCCCGACCCCCGCCGGGGCCGCCGTGCCCGCCCGGGAGACCGCCCTCCCCCAGCAGCTGATCGGCCTGCCCGGCATCCCGGACATCGTCGACCTCGGCGACGCGATGATCATCGCCGGGCTGCCGACCTCGCACCTGCTGGTCCTCGAAGTCACCACCGCCGGGCGCGCCGCGCTGCACCTGCCCCGGCTGGAGGTCGGCCAGGGCCTCACCACCGCGATCGCCATGATCGTCGCCGAGGAGCTCGACGCCCGGCTCTCCGACGTCGACGTCCCGCTCTCCGACGCCCGCCCCGAACTGCAGTTCAACCAGCTGACCGGCGGCTCCAACTCGATCCGCTCGCTGTACGATCCGGTGCGCGCCGCGGCCGCCGCCGCCCGGGCCCGGCTGGTGACCGTCGCCGCCAAGCGCTGGAACGTTCCCGCGACCACCCTGCGCACCGCCGACTCCGCCGTCCTCGCCCCCGACGGCCGCCGCTTCGGCTACGGCGACCTCGCCGCCGAGGCCGCCACCGTCGCCGCACCCGCCGTCCCGGCCGTCCCCAAGACCGCCGACCAGCTGCGCCTGGTGGGCAGGCCGACCGGCCGGATCGACGCCCGCGACATCGTCACCGGCCGCGCCGAGTACGCCGGGGACCTCCGGATCCCGGGCGCCGTGCCCACCGTCGTCGCCCGCCCGGACACCGTCAACGGCACCCTCAGGTCACTCGACGCCTCCGCCGCCCGCGCCATGCCCGGGGTGCTCGGCGTGGTGCGGATCCCGAGCGGCGTCGCCGTCCTCGCCGAGACCTTCGACCAGGCGCTCAAGGCCCGCGACGCACTGCGCACCACCTGGAACCCGGGGCCGGTCGCGGGCCTGTCCGACGCCGACGTGCGCTCCCGGCTGCGCGCCGCCCACCTGCCGTCCCTCCCGCCGCCGCTGCTCTCCCACCGCGTGGAAGGGGAGTTCGACTTCGCCTTCGTCAACCACGCCCCGATGGAGGTGCTCACCGCGATCGCCGACGTCCGGCCGAACCGGGCCGAGCTGTGGTTCGCCGCGCAGAGCCCGATCCTCGCCCAGGGCACCATCGCCGCCGAACTCGGGCTGCCGGAGAACGCCGTCACCGTCCACGTGGTGCGCGGCGGCGGCTCGTTCGGCCGCCGGCTGTTCTTCGACGCCGCGCTGGAGGCCGCCCAGGTCTCCAAGGCCGCCAGCCGCCCGGTCAAGCTGATGTGGACCCGCAACGACGACATGCGCCACGGCCGGATGCGCCCGGCCAGCCACCACCTGATCCGCGCCACCTACGGCCTCGGCCAGGTGTTCAGCTGGGAGCACCACGTGGCCGGCGTCCGCACCGACCTCGGGCACGGCCTCGGCGACATGCTCACCGCCGCCGGCTACAACCTCCCACTGGCCGGGCTCACCGCCTCCGAACTGTTCTTCCTGCTCACCGAGAAGATCCCGTACGACGTCGGAGTGCCCACCCAGCTGCTCGCCGAGCTGCCCCTGGAACTGCACACCGGCAGCTGGCGCTCGGTCTACTCGGGCACCGTCCGGGTCGCCGACGAGATCATGATGGACGAACTCGCCCGCCGGATGGGCCAGGACGAGCTGGCCTTCCGCCGGGCCCGGATGCGCAGCGCCTCCGGGCGGGCGGTGCTGGACGAACTCGCCAAGAGAGGCAACTGGGGCCGCCCGATGCCCCCGGGCCAGGCCCAGGGCATCGGCTACCACGACGAGCACGGCGCCGGCGCCGCCTACCTGGTCGAACTGGACGCCACCGACCGGGCCGACCCCCGGGTGACCAAGGCCGTCGTCGTCGCCGACGTCGGCCGGGTGATCAACCCCAAGGGCCTGGAGGCCCAGCTCACCGGCGCGCTGGTCGACGGCATCTCGGTGATCCTGCAGGCCGGCAACCACCTGGACAACGGCGCCTTCCGGGAAGGCAGTTACGGCGACTTCCACTACGCCCGGCAGCGGCACACCCCGCCGGTGGTCGAGATCCACCTGATGCCCCCGAGCGGACCGCCCGGCGGTGCGGGCGAGCTGGGCGTCCCGGCTGCCTCCGCCGCCGTAGCCAACGCCTACGCCCGCGCGACCGGCACCGGCCCGCGCTCCTTCCCGATCAATTTCTGACCACCGGCACCTTCTGACCACCAGCTGAGGAATCCCGACTCCCGATGTCCACCCACACCTTCGTCCTCAACGGGCGGCCCGTCACCGTCGAAGCCCCGGACGACATGCCCATGCTCTGGGTGCTACGCGACAAGCTCGGCGTCACCGGCCCCAAGTACGGCTGCGGGGTGGGCGTCTGCCGTGCCTGCACCAGCCACCTGGACGGCCGGGAGTTCCAGCCCTGCACCCGTTCCGTCAAAGACTGCGCGGGGCACAGCGTCACCACCATCGAGGGGCTGGCCGACGGCGAGGTCCTGCACCCGGTCCAGGAGGCCTGGCTGGCCTGCGACGTCGCCCAGTGCGGCTTCTGCCAGCCCGGCCAGATCATGACCGCCGTCGCCCTGCTGCGCCACACCCCGAACCCGACGGACGCGGACATCGACCAGATCCAGAACATCTGCCGCTGCGGCAGCTACCCGCGCATCCGCGAGGCGATCAAACAGGCCGCCGCCCGGCAGGCCGCCAGGCCCTGAGCCGTCCCCCGTCTCGTCGCCGCCCCCGCATCCCCGCGCTCTGGCGCCACCGGACCAGACCACCTAGGCTGACCGGACCCGTCGCCGAGCCGGCAAGGATGACGCATGATCAGGCGCCGTTCACTGCTCGCCCTCGCGGGCCTGGGCGGGACCGCCGCCCTGCTGCCCGCCGGGCCCGCCCTGGCCGCACCGCCGCGCACCATCGACCTGCCCGCGCCCACCGTCGGCCGGCCGGTCGGCACCACGAGCCTGCACCTGGTCGACCACGACCGGCTCGACCCGTTCGCGCCCGCCCCCGGCCCGCGCGAACTGATGGTGCAGCTCTGGTACCCGGCACGCGGCACCGCCGGCCGGCCCCGCGCCCCCTACACCACCCCCCGGGTCGCGGCCGCGATCGAGCAGGTCCTGCCGCTGGACCCGGGCACCCTCGCCCGGGTCCGCCCCACCGCCCGCGCCGACGCGCCCGTCCGCCCCGGCCCGCTCCCCCTGCTGCTGCTCGGACACGGCCGCACGGGCGGACGCAGCAACTGCACCGCGCTGGCTGAGGAGTTGGCCGCGCACGGCTACCTCGTCGCGGCCGTCGACCACACCTACGACGCCGCCGCCGTCGAGTTCCCGGACGGCCGGCTGGTGCGCAGCGTCCTGTCGCAGGACCCGCCGGACCGGGATGCCGCCGAGCGCAAGGAGATCGCCGTGCGGGTCGGCGACCTGCGCTTCGTCACCGGCGAACTGACCGGCGGCCGGCTGCCGTTCCGGGTCGACGAGGGGCGGATCGGCGTGCTCGGCCACTCCATGGGCGGAGCCGCGGCCGCCGAGGCGCTGCGCCAGGACCCGCGCTTCCGGATCGGCCTCGACCTCGACGGCGGCCTGTTCGGCTCCCCCGTCCCGGAGCTCGGGCTGGACCGGCCGTTCCTGCTGCTCACCTCGATCGACGACCACGACACCTGGCAGCGCTGGCGCGAGCACCACCACGCGTGGGGGCGCCAGCTGCGCACCCTGGGCGCGGGCCACCTCAGCTTCACCGACCTGCCGCACGCCGCCGGCCCCGGCAACCTGCCGGGCCGCCTTCCCGCCGAGGTCTACGCGGCTCTGCTCGGCACCATCGCCCCCGACCGCGCCACCGCCCTCACCCGTACCTACGTCCGGGCCTTCGTCGACCGCTTCCTCCGCGACCGCCCCGCCCCGCTGCTCGACGCCCCGTCCCCGCGCTACCCCGAGGTCGGGTTCCGCTGGAGCCGCGGGTAGGGGGCTACGGGGCGAGGGCCGCCGCCGGGTCGCGGCCGAAGAAGGCCGCGAGCCGGTCGTACGCCGGGGCATCCTCGGGGACGGCGACGGCGGGGCCGAAGGCGTGGTGCTCCTCCTCGGCACCGCGGTACTCGGGGTTGAGGGCGCCGCCGGCCCAGGCGAGCGCGGCGAGCGCGACCTCGTGGTCCAGGCCCTCGGTGGACTGGCCGCTGGCTCGGGCCAAGTCCCAGCCGTGGACGGCGAATTCGGCGATCTGCTGGTCCACCGGAAAACGGGCCGGCAGGGTCCCGACACCGGGGACCTCCAGGGTGCCCCCGAGGTCACCGGCCGCGCGCCACGCGTCGACCAGCTCCTCCGCCCCGGCCTCGAAGGCGTGCAGCCAGTCCTCCTCGACCCGCTCGAAGGGCCGAGACCAGTCCGGCTGCCCGCCCTTCGCCCGTACGGTGAACTGCCGCAGGTCGTGCAGGAGGTGGCTGATCAGGTCACCGACGTCCCAGGAGCGGCACGGCGTCGGGTGGCCGGCCAGCTCGACGCCGGTGCCGTCGATCAGCCCGGCGGTCTGCGCGAGGGCCCGGGCGAGCAGCCCGATCGGGTCTTCCGCTGCGGTCATGGCACACCTCTCGGTACGGGGTCCCGGTGCGGGAGCACGGTGTCGTGCCGGGTGATCGTAAGCGCGGGCGCCGACAACCGCCCGGCACGACACCGTGCCCGCCGCTACCGCGGGTCAGGCGGCGAAGCCGCCGTCCACCGCCAGCTCGGCGCCGCTGACGTACCGGCCGTCCGGGCCCGCCAGGTAGGCGACGGCGGCGGCGACCTCCGCGCCGGTGCCGTAGCGGCCGAGCGCGGTGAGCCCGCTCTGGGCCTCCGCCGACGGGCCGTCGGCCGGGTTCATGTCGGTGTCGATCGGCCCGGGGTGGACCAGGTTGGCGGTGATCCCGCGCGGCCCGAGCTCCCGGGCCAGCGCCTTGGTCAGGCCGATCAGCGCGGCCTTGCTGGTCGCGTACAGCGTCGCGCCGGGGAAGGCGACGCGCTGGGCGATGCAGCTGCCGACGGTGACGATCCGCCCGCCGTCGGCCAGGTGCGCGGAGGCCGCCCGGGCGTACAGGAAGGGCGCCCGGACGTTCACCTCCAGCACCCGGTCGACGTCGTCCAGTGTGAGGTCGCCGATCGGGCCGAGGACGCCGACGCCGGCGTTGTTCACCAGGACGTCCAGCTTCCCGAACCGCTCGGCGACGGCCTCGACCACGCCCTGCACCGCCTGCGGGTCGGCGCTGTCCGCCCGCACGGCCCAGCCGGTCCGCCCCATCGCGGTGATCTTGGCTGCGACCTCTTCGGCCCGCTCCGCACCTCCCTGGTAGGTCAGCACCACGTCGGCGCCGTCCTCGGCCAGCCGCAGGGCGACCGCGGCCCCGATCCCCCGGCTGCCGCCGGTCACCAGCGCCACCTTGCCGTCGAGCACCGCCGCACCGTTCATCGTCATATCTCCAGAACTCCTGGTTCCGATCTCGGACATGACTCGATCCTGGTCCGCGGCGCTTCAAACCTCCGGCGGTATTCGGACGTTGCGTTCAACGTTCAACCACGCCTCGATGCGCCCTCGTCCCCGGCGTGCGCGCCGGCTACCGGTAGTACGACCCGACTGCCGGCTGGCCCGTGTAGTTCGGCCCGGCCGCCGGGTCGGCTCCGGCGTAGCCGAAGGGCAGCACGACCTTCCGTCCGCCGTCCAGGACCAGCAGGTGCCGGCGCGCCCGGTACTCGAAGCCTGCCGCCCGCAGCGCCGCCACCACCGCGCGGGCCGCGCCGGAGCCGTCCGGGCGGCGCACCGACTCCGCGTCAAAGTGGGCGGCGAACCGGCCGTTCGGCGTCAGCCAGGAGGCGGCGCGGGCGATCACGCCGAGCTGGTCGCCGAGGTAGTGCAGCCCGTGCACACAGGTGATCAGGTCGTAGGACCGCTCCGGCGCCCAGTCCGCGACGGCTGCCGTGACCAGACGCAGGTGTGGCAGCGCCGCCAGGTCCGGCGGCGGGGCCAGCGGGCCGACCAGGTCCACGCCGGTCAGTTCCACGCCCGCCCGTGGGGCTCCGGCCCGTGCCGCCCCCGGGGCCGGCCGCCGCGCCGCCTCCACCAGCGCCCGGCCCTCGCCACTGCACAGGTCCAGCCACCCCGGCGTCGTGCCGCCGTGCTGCGTCAGCCAGTCCAGCGGGTCGAAGCCGAGCTCGCGGGCGTAGCTGTTCACCCCGTTGAGCCCGCGTTCGCGGTTCATGGTGCTGTTGGCCACCACCGGGGAGGCGGTGAGCTCACTGTCGCCGATCAGTCGGACCATCGGCCGACCCTACCGGCGCGGGGAACAGGCCGGGAACGGCCCGGAACACACCGAAACCGGCCGGAACGCCCCGGAACCGGCCGGAGCGGCCACCCCGGTGCAGGGGCGGCCGCTCGGCCGGTCGGCAGGGCTACGTCAGGCGGCTTCCCGTCAGACGGTCAGCATCTGGCCCGGGAAGATCAGGTCCGGGTCGCCGCCGATGGTGCGCGCGTTCTTCCGGTAGAGGCTGTCCGTGTCGGTGCCGAACTTGGCCGCGATGTCGCTCAGGGTGTCACCGCTCCTGACGGTGTAGCCGCCACCGGCGGTGTTCTTCGGCGCGACCGGCGCGGACTGCACCGGCTTGGCCGAGGGCCGCCCCTTGGGCGCCTGCGGCTCGGCCGCGGGCTTGGCGGCAGCGGCAGCGGGCTTGGCGGCGGGCTTCGCCGCCCTGGTGCTCGGAGCGGCCGCCTTGGCCGGCGTGCCGGCCGAGGCGTCGACGGCGGCCGGAGCGCCGCCCTTGCCCAGACCCGCCTTCTGCGAGCAGACGGGCCAGGCGCCCGGGCCCTGCGAGGCGAGGACCTTCTCCGCGACGGCGATCTGCTGCGCCCTGGTCGCCTTGTTGGCCTGGGAGGCGTACGCGGTCCCGCCGTACGCGGCCCAGGTGGACGGGGTGAACTGCAGTCCGCCGTGGAAGCCGTTGCCGGTGCTGATGCTCCAGTTCCCGCCGCTCTCGCACTGGGCGACGGCGTCCCAGGCCGAGGCGGTAGCGGCGGAGGCCGAGGTGGCCGTGACGAGGCCGGCCACCGGCAGGGCCGCGACGGCGGCTCCCGCGACGACCGCCATCCGTACGCGGTTGCGCTTGGTGGTGGCGGTGGTGTCGGTGGCAGCGGCGGTCTCGTGACGGGGATTCATACAGGTCCTCTCGACAAGTCCCGGGTGGGCATGCGGAACCAGGCCCGGGACATGGGCCGGCAGTTGTTCGCTCACCTCACTCGACGGGCGGCCGGACACGTGTCGGACGTGCCGTGCCGCCCCGGTCACCTCCGCACGCCGACGGCCTGTTCGAGCCGGCCTGGTCGGCGGGCACCGCCCTCGCGCCGCGGGTCAGTCGGCGGGCAGTGCGTCGGGGTGAACCCGGGTGGCGCTCGTTGCGCCGCCAATGAAGCTAGGGGCCATCACCCGGACGCAGCAAGCAATTCTTGGACGTCGCAGGTCAGTTGACTGTTACCGGCGGTATCGATCAAGAAATCATGCCCGATTTGACCATTTTTGACCGAATTTTCAAGATCAAACGGTCACATTCCGTGCCATCACTCACACCTGTCCATCCGAGAAAGCCGGCACACCATCCACGCGGAGGAACCGTCAGCTGACGCACCGTCACCACCGCACCCGGAGTTCCCGGTTCCGCGCCGCCGCCGAGTGGAATCCGTCACGCCCGACACTCATGGTGACTGCGAAAGCACCCTCAGCGACGGCCGTCGAGCTCCGCATCCCGCGCCAGCAGCGCCGCCTGGACCCGGTTCTCGCAGCCCAGCTTGGCCAGGATCCGGCTGACGTAGGTCTTCACCGTCGCCTCACTCATGTGGATCCGCGCCCCCGCGTCGGCGTTGGACAGACCCTCTCCGAGCAGCGCCAACACCTCCAGCTCGCGCGGGGTGAGCACCTCCAGCCGGCGCCGCGCCGCCACGCCGCGGGCGGCCAGCGAGGCGCTGCGCCCGGAGGCCAGCGAGTCGACGATGTGCCGGGTGGCGGCCGGGGAGAGGAAGGCGTTCCCACCCGCCGCCGCCCGGACGGCCTGGATCAGCTCGTTCGGCGCGGTGTCCTTGAGCAGGAAGCCGGCACCGCCCTCGGTCACGGCGCGCAGGACGTTCTCGCGCTCCCCGAAGGTGGTGAGGATCAGCGCCCGCGCGCCGGGGGCGGCCTTTGCCAGCTCCCCGAGCGCCGTCAGCCCGTCCATCACCGGCATCTGGATGTCCAGCAGCACCACGTCCACCCGGTGCGCCCGCGCGAGCTCCAGCGCCTCCCGGCCGTCGGCGGCCTCCGCGACCACCTCGATGTCGTCGGCGGAGCCGAGGATCATCCTGATCCCGGCCCGGATCAGCGGCTCGTCGTCGGCGACGAGGACTCGGATCACGCTGGTCATTCCCCTCGAACGGTGCTTCGGCTGCGGCACCATCCTCACATCCCGGCGGCATCCCTCCGAACCACCCCGATCCGGACCACCACGCTCTGAACCGGCCCGGCCCGTCCCGGTCGAAGCACCCGCCCGCGCACGGGGGCACTCAGCTCTTCGCCACGTACTCCTGCTTCTCCACCAACGCCCCGTCCCGGAAGCAGAACCGCGCCACGTGCTCCTCGTTCCAGCCGGCGCCGGGCG
This sequence comes from Streptomyces sp. LS1784, assembly GCF_020103755.1. Taxonomy (GTDB): domain Bacteria; phylum Actinomycetota; class Actinomycetes; order Streptomycetales; family Streptomycetaceae; genus Kitasatospora. The sequence continues at coordinate 6,807 of NZ_JAHSQD010000156.1, read as the reverse complement.
CACCGCTCAGGACGTACCAGCGGCAGTGCGCGCCCGCCGGCACCTCGGGCCCTGTCCCCTTGTAGGTGTCGGTGAAGAAGTCGTTGCCGCGCGGCAGCGTCTGCAGCACCTCGGACTCTGCGGTGCCGAGCCTGATCTGGTCGTACATCGGCATCTGCACGGTCGCGTCGTTGGTGCCCTTGACGAAGGCGACCACGCCCCAGACCAGCAGGCCGAGCACGATCAGCCCGATCACGACCACCCCGAGGGCGCAGCCCACCGCCGGGCTGCGCCGCCTGCGCTCCGGTTCCTCGACCGGCAACGGGCCGTCCGGCATCCAGCCCTCGGCCCCGTCCGTGGCCTCCGCCTCCGCCCCTTCGTACGGCAGGACGGCCGCCAGCCGGAAGCCCTGCTCCGGCGTGGGCCCGGCGTGCACCATGCCGCCGACCAGCCGGGCGCGCTCCCGCAGGCCGGTCAGCCCCTGACCGCCGCTGACCGCCGCGCCCACGCCGACGCGTGCGCCCACGAGCTCCGGCGCGCGACTGTTCGTCACCTCCACCACCAGGGCGTCCGGCTCGTACCGCAGCGCGACACCGATCGGCGCGCCGGGGGCGTGCTTGTGTGCGTTGGTGAGCGCCTCCTGCACGATCCGGTACGCCGCGTGGTCGACCGCGGCCGGCAGCGGACGCCGCTCGCCCTCCCGGGTGAGCTCGATCTCCGCCCCGGCCGCCCGGGAGGACTCCACCAGCCCCTCGACCCCGTCCGCGCCGCCCCGGGCCGGCGTCCCTGCAGCCGTCCCGGTGCCGGGCGGCAGCGCCGTCGACTCGTCGTGCAGCACCCCGACCACCTCGCGCAGCTCGCGCATCGCCGCGACCGCCGCCTGCCGCAGCACTCCGACCGCCTCGCGCTGCCGGTCGGTGAGCGTCCGGTCCACCTCCAGCGCACCCGAGTGCACCGAGATCAGCGCCAGCTGGTGGCCCAGGCTGTCGTGCATGTCCTGGGCGATCCGGTGCCGCTCGCGCAGCCGCGCCTGGTGCACCACCATGACCCGCTCGCGCAGCAGCTGCTCGTTGCGCTCGCGCAGCGCGTCCAGCAGGGCGCGGCGCTGTGCCCGGTAGCGGCCGTAGAGCGCGGGCAGCACGGCGATCACCAGGAAGAAGCCGAGCGACAGCGACAGGAGCAGCTTCGGCGAGAACGAGGCGCCGTCCTTCAGCACGCCCGTCACGGTGAACAGCACCCAGCTCACGACGAAGGTGCCGACCAGCGACCAGACCCGGCGGATCCGCGCGCCGGCCGTCCAGCCCGCGCAGACCAGCATCGGCATCGGCCCGGCCCCCCAGCCGGCCAGGGCCGCGGCGGCGAGCAGCACGGTGGCCGGCAACCCCTTGCGCAGCACCCACAGCGCCGCGACGGCGAGGCCGAAGGGCACCGCCAGGCCGGTGTTGGAGAGCAGCTCCAACAGGGCGGCGAACCCGCCCATCAGCAGGGCGAGCACGGCCTCGCCCACCACCCGCCGGGGCCGCCAGGGCCCCGGCAGAGCTGTCCGTACCACCGTGTTCCAGGCCCGCGCGATCGCTTCCACGCGTCGAGGCTATCGGTCCGGACGGAGCCCCCGCCGTCCTCCTTCGTCGTCGCCTCGTGCCGACGAAAGTCGCCTGGTCGGGCCCCGTCTTACGGCCGCTCAGCCGAAAGCCGTGAGCAGCAGCGCCACGTCGTCCACCCGGTGGGTCGAGCCGACCTCGCGCAGCAGCCGCTCGGCCGCGTGCTCCAGCCCCTCCCCCGCCACGGCCCGGGCCGCGTACCAGCGGCCCCACCGGTCGCGTGCGGATGGCGCATGCTCTTGTGCCGGCCCCGGAGCCCGGCGCGCACCGGCACGGACGGCATGCCGGGCACATCCCGTCGCGCCACCGGTCAACCTCGGGGGATCCGCCCGGGTGCGATCGTCCCGGCCGTCACGGCGTACCTCCGGTGGGCTCCCGGGCGGGCCTCGTACGGGGTGCCACGACCCCGTGTACGGGCGTTGCGGGGGTTTGGGACGGTTCGGGAGCCGTTCGATATTCTCCGGGCGGGTGGCGGCGTGAGGCCGCCGGTGGGGAAGCGAGAGCCGCATGCAGTCGCCGTCGTCCGGGGGTCCCGCGCGTGGAACGTCGTGGCAGTGGGACGAGGAAACCGCCGGCGGCGAGGCCTCCGAGGACGTGATCGCGGGCGGCGGGGTGCGCCCGCGGCCGAGCCGGCGCCGGATGCTGGTCGGGGCCGGGGTGCTCGCAGCGGGCGGGGCCGCCTGGGCGTTCGGCCGTTCGGGTGTCGGTGGCGCCCTCCCGACGCCGGAGCCGACCAGGCCGAATCCGACCGCGCTGTCCGGGCCGACGCCGGTCTGGACCTACCGCGGCCCGGAGGCGATGACCCCGGAGCGGCTCACCGACCCGCCGGGCCGCCCGGTCTACCTCTCCAAGAACGGTCTGCAGGTCCTCGACCCCGCCAAGGGCACCGCCGCCCGGCTGCTGGTCGTCGACCCGCCGGCCGCCCGCAGCTGGCCCAGCGACCTCGACATGCTCGGCAAGGTGGTGGTCGGGCCGGAACACCTCTTCACCACCTACGAGGGCCACGTCGAGGCCCGTCACTTCACCGACCCCGCCGCCGACTGGAGCCGGCCGCTGCCCGACGAGCTCCAGGGGCAGATCCGCCTCGCCGGCTACGACCGCTCCGGCCCCGGCGTCCTCTACGGCTACTCCTGGGGCCGCCCGCAGGCCGACGGCACCCCGACGGACAACCGCCTCTTCGCGCTGCGGGTCACCGACCGCGCGCTGCTCTGGTCCGTCCGCACCGAGCGGGAGGAGCAGCCCGTCATCCCCACCACCCACAGCGGAGGCGGCCTCCTCGCCTGCGCCCGTTTCCTCGGCGGCCGCGCCGAGCTGGTGGCCCGGGACGCCGCCACCGGCCGCGAGCGGTGGACCGCCCCCGGTGACGAGGACCTTCGCTGGTGCGTCACCGGCTCGGGGAACTTCTACGTCCCCGACGGCAACGGCGGCGTGCGCATGCTGCAGGCCACGGGCGAGCCGGGCTGGACGTACTCCCCCGCCCGTGGCGAGTCCCGGCGGGCCCTGCCGCCCCTCCACGACGGCTCGCAGGTGTACATCCCGTGGGACCAGGGCGTCGTCACCTGCCACGAGTCGCACTCCGGAACCGTGCTCTGGTCCTGCCGACTGCCGTTCCCGCTGGACCGCCGCACCCGTCCGCTGGTCGGCGACAGGACACTGTTCGTCCCGGGTACGGCGGTCGGCGGGGTCAGCGCGATCCACACCTCGACCGGCGAGCTGGGGTGGACCTTCCACGACTCGGGCCCGGGCAAGGACGTCTGGACGCTCGCCTTCGACGGAAACCTCCTCTACGCGGGTCACGACGACATCCTGCACGCCCTCCCCCTGCGCTGAGCGCCCCGACGAAACGACAGGACCACACGAAACGGCAGGACGACCCGATGCAGGTACGCCCGATCTCCCCCGACAACCTGGCCGAGCTGCTCGCCGACCGCATCACCGCCCTGTCCGACGCCGGTGGCCGGCGCCTGCGGGTCGCCGTGGACGGCGCGGCCGCCGCCCGGCCCGAAGCGCTCGCCGACTCCCTGGTGGAGCCGCTGCGGCTGCGCGGCCACCCGACGCTGCGGGTCTCGGCCTCCGGCTTCCTGCGCCCTGCCTCGATCCGGCTGGAGTACGGCCACCAGGACGCGGACGCCTTCCACGACCTCTGGCTGGACGACGGCGCCCTGCTGCGCGAGGTGCTCGACCCGCTGGAGCCGGGCGGCAGCGGCCGCGTCCTGCCCTCCCTGCGCGACCCGGTCACCGACCGGTCGACCCGCGCCCCGTACACCGAACTCCCGCCCGGCGGCGTGCTGTTGCTGGACGGCGCCCTGCTGCTCGGCCGCTGGCTGCCGCTGGAGCTGACCGTCCACCTGGCCCTCGGCCCGGCCGCACTGGCCCGCCGCACCCCGGCCGACCAGCAGTGGACGCTGCCCGCCTTCGCCCGCTACGAGGCGGAGACCGGGCCCGCCGAGGCGGCCGACGTCACCGTACGGGTGGACGACCCCCGCCACCCCGCGCTGGTCGAGCGGCCGTGACCTCCGGGGCCGGGCCGCGCTGGCAGTACGGGCACCAGTACACCGACCGGTCGCGCGGCGGCGAGCCCTGCCGCCCGGTGACCACCGGGGTGACGCAGCGCGGGCAGGGCCGTCCGGCCCGGCCGTAGACCCAGTGCTGGTAGCCGGGCCGGGTGTCGCCGGTGGTGATGTGGCCGGGGCGCAGCTTGTTGGCCTCCAGCATCTGTCGGGCGCGCTCCACCAGCCGGTCGGGGTGCGGGAGTTCGCCGACCTCGGTCCAGGGGGTGACGCCCGCCACGAAGCACAGCTCGTTGGCGTAGACGTTGCCGATCCCGGCGAGGTTGCGCTGGTCGAGCAGGGCCTCGACGAGCGGGCGGCCCGGGCGGGCGAGGAGCCGGCGGACGGCCTCGACCGGGTCCCAGTCGGGGCCGAGCAGGTCGGGGCCGAGGTGGCCGACGATCCGCCGTTCGTCGGCGGTGCGCAGCAGTTCGACGACGGGCAGCCGGTAGCCGACGGCGGTGCCCCGGTCGGTGCCGAGGACGGCGCGGATCTGCCGGTCGGGGCCGCCGGTCCACCGCTCGCCGGGGCGGTAGACCTCCCAGCGGCCGTCCATCCGCAGGTGGGTGTGGAGGGTGAGGCCGCCGTCGAAGCGGGCGAGCAGGTGCTTGCCGCGCGGGGCGACCTCCAGCACCCGGCGGCCGGTGAGGTCGGCGGTGGCGTGCGCGGGCACCCGCAGGTCGGCGCTGGTCAGCGGCTGTCCGGCGAGGGCCTCGTGCAAGTGGGCCGCCGCGCGGTAGACGGAGTCACCTTCTGGCATGCCTCCATTCTGGTCCGTGCGGCGGCCCGGCGCGGTATCGACCCCGGTGCGCTACGCCGACTGCTCCGGGGCGGTCTGGCCCTCGCGCACCACGACCACCGGGCAGGGCGCGTGCTCGGTGAGATGGCGGCTGACCGAGCCGAGCAGCACGCCGGTGAAGCCGCCCAGGCCCCGGCTTCCGACGACGATCAGAGCGGCGCCCTTGGCGGCCTCCAGCAGCGCCCGGGCGGCGTTGCCGGGCATCACGCTCTCGGTGATCCGTACGCCGGCGTCGTCGCCGGCCACCTTGGTGATGGCCTCGCTGAGGGTCTTCCCGGCAATCTCCTCGGGGTTGAAGGTCTCGACGGTCGGCACGCCCTGCCCGGCCCAACCGTAGAAGGCCGGGTACTCCCAGGCGGCGATCGCGTGGACCGTCCCGCCGACGGCCCGCGCGTAGTCGATCGCCCAGCGCAGCGCCTGCTCCGAGGCGGGCGAGCCGTCCACGCCGACGACGATCCGGGGATTGGCACTCATGCCCTTGCTCCTTCGGTTGCTCCTGATCGGTCCGGACCCTCTGAACATAGATCAAATCGGACAAACGGTCGGTATCTGCCACGCCGGAAGCGGCCCGCCGCATTCAATTCCAAGTGCGACGGGCGGTCAGGAGCTGGGAGGATGCCCGGATGCCGAGCAAACCGCGCCGTCGTACCGGCGGCTTCGCCGAGGTCCTGGCCGCCCTGCCGCCCAAGGACGAGGACGACGACAGCTGGGTGCTCCACGACCCGCTGAAGTCGGGCGGCTTCGTGGACTCCGAAGGACGCTACTGGCGGCTGGCCCGCGGCCCGGTGGACCGGCGGCTGGCGAAGCGGCTGGCGGTCCACGCGGACGAGATGACGCTGGGCCTGTGGGGCCGGCTGCACGAGGCCTCACCGGGCTTCTTCGTGCCTTCCCTGCTCGCCCCCGAGGAACGCCCGGGCGCCTGGCTGGAGGCCTCTGCCCTGGAATACCTGGCGTACGAGTTCCGCGCCTCGGGCGGCCGGACGCTGCTCTACCTCGTGGTGTTCTGCTGAGCCGCCCTCCAGGCCGACCGAGACTCGACTCAACTCCGGTAGGCGGCCCAGGAGTTGGCCATCCGTTGGACCTGGCCCGGGGTGAACTGGGTCATGCAGGAGTCATAGCTGTAGTCCATGAAGTTGTGGATCGGGTCGAGCCCTGGGCCGGGGCAGGTGTCGCGGCCCTCGGGGCAGCCGGAGGCGGCGGTGCGCTCGGCCGGGGTGTCGTCCACGTAGTCGCCCGGGGCCCGGCAGCCGCCCTGGAAGGTGTGGAGGAGGCCGAGCCAGTGGCCGATCTCGTGGGTCGCGGTGTTGCCCTCGTCGTAGTGGGTGGCGGCGCCGCCCGGCAGGGAGGCGTCGAGCACCACGACGCCGTCGTCGGTCGGGTTCGTCCGGTACGCGTTCGGGAACGTCGACCAGCCGAGCAGGGACTTGCCGAGCCGGGCGGTGTAGAGGTTGAGGGTGCCCTGGTCCCCCTTGCGCAGGGTGGTCTTCATCGCCCGCTCGGCCGGCGAGCCCGGGGTCATGCCGGTGTACCAGGAGGCGTTGTCGGTCCAGTCCGTGCCGACCAGCTGGAAGTGGAACGGGCTCGGGGCGTTGCCCTCGCCCTGGCCGCCGTAGCTGCTGTTGAGGTGGTCGATCTGGCCCGCGACGGCGGCCTGGTCAAGCCGTCCGGCGCCGCCGTCGTGGATCACGTGGACGAACACCGGGACGGTGGTGGGAACGGCGGCCCGGACCCGGCCGGTGCCCAGTTCGGCGAGCCGCTGGTCGAGGTCGGCCTGCATCGCCCGGGCCTGCGCGGCGCTGACCTCGTTCGGGTCCCGGCCCGGGCGGCTGCCGGCCGGCAGCCGCGCCGCGGCACCAGCACCAGCACCGGCCGCACCGAC
>NZ_JAHSQD010000155.1 GCF_020103755.1 Streptomyces sp. LS1784 | reverse complement strand
CGCAGCGCCGGCCACCCAGGCCCCCGCCGCCCCGCCGGCCGCCACCACGCCCCCGGCCGCCACCAGGCCCGTCACCGTCGACGTCTTCAACGCCTCCTCCGCCGCCGGGGTCACCTCCGCGGCCGAGGCCAAGGCCCTGGCCGGCCTGGGCTTCAAGGAGGGCCGCACCGGCCCGGCGGCCACCCGGCCGAAGACCACCACCGTCACCTACGGCAAGGGGGCCAAGGAAGCCGCCGAGCAGATCGCGGCCCGCTACGGCGTGAGCGCCACCGAATCCGCCGCCACCGGCGCCGACCACGTCGTCGTCACCCTCGGCACCACGTTCACCGGCATCGCCACGGAGCAGCCCGCACCCGGCACCGCCCCGGCCGACCCGGCCGCCAACCTGCCCATGCAGGGCCCCGCCGTCGACGCCCAGTCCGACGGCGGTATCCCCTGCGTCTACTGACGCGCACCGCATCGGCCTGGGAACGACGGCGGCGCCCCCTGTCCCGGCCGGGACAGGGGGCGCCGCTCACTGCGGCAGACGGTCAGTCCACCGTCCAGGTGTCGTTGCCGGCGAGCAGCGTGGCCAGGTCGCCCGGGCCGCGCCCGGCGGTGGCGGCGGCCAGCTGGCCCGCCATCAGCTCGTCGTAGACCGGGCGTTCCACGCTGCGCAGCACGCCGATCGGCGTGTGGTGCAGGGTGTCCGCGTCGGCGATCCGGGAGAGTGCGAAGGCGGTGGCGGGACTGGCCGCGTGCGCGTCGTGGACCAGGACGTCCGCCTCGTTGTCAGCCGTGACCGGAGCGGTGAACAGCTCGCCGTCCGGGCCCCGGAAGACCCCGTTCGCCAGGTCGGCGCCGAAGCGGGCGGCCTTCCCGTGCTCCAGCCGGATCAGTGCCTCGTCCCGGCTGCCGGGTTCCTTCAGCACCTCGAAGGCGCCGTCGTTGAAGATGTTGCAGTTCTGGTAGATCTCCACCAGCGCCGTGCCCTCGTGCTCGGCGGCCGCCCGGAGCACCGACTGGAGGTGCTGGCGGTCCGAGTCGATGGTGCGTGCGACGAAGGTGGCCTCCGCGCCGATCGCCAGGGACAGCGGGTTGAACGGCGCGTCCAGCGAGCCCATCGGGGTGGACTTGGTGATCTTGCCGAGCTCACTGGTGGGCGAGTACTGGCCCTTGGTGAGGCCGTAGATCCGGTTGTTGAACAGCAGGATCTTCAGATTGACGTTCCGCCGCAGGGCGTGGATCAGGTGGTTGCCGCCGATCGACAGCGCGTCGCCGTCACCGGTCACCACCCAGACGCTCAGGTCCTGGCGCGCGGTGGCCAGCCCGGTCGCGATCGCCGGCGCCCGGCCGTGGATCGAGTGCACCCCGTAGGTGTTCATGTAGTACGGGAAGCGCGAGGAGCAGCCGATGCCCGAGACGAACACCGTGTTCTCGCGCCGGATGCCCAGCTCCGGCATGAAGGACTGCACCGCTGCCAGGATCGCGTAGTCCCCGCAGCCGGGGCACCAGCGCACCTCCTGGTCGGTCTTGAAGTCCCGGGCGCTCTGCGGGCCTTCGGCCTTGGGCACCAGTCGCAGGGACGGGAAGGTGTGCTCGCTCCGCTCGCTCATGCTCCCGCCTCGCCACGCTCGGCGCGGGCATTCGCCCACGCGCACCTCTTGACGGTTCGCTCGCTCCGCTCGCTCATCGGTGGTCCTCCTCGTCCAGGGTGCCGATCGCGGCCCACAGCACGTCCGCCAACTGGGCCGCCTTGAACGGCAGTCCGCGCACCTGGTTGTAGGACTCGGCGTCCACCAGGTACTTCGCCCGCAGCAGCAGGGCCAGCTGCCCCAGGTTCATCTCGGGCACGATGATCTTCTCGTAACTCCGCAGCACCGAACCCAGGTTGGCCGGGAACGGGTTGAGGTTGCGCAGGTGCGCCTGGGCGACCTCGCCGCCGTCCGCACGCACCCGGCGCACCGCGGCGGTGATCGGCCCGTAGGTCGAGCCCCAACCCAGCACCAGCACCCGGGCGTCGCCGGTCGGGTCGTCCACCTCGACCGGCTTCACGGTGATGCCGTCGACCTTGGCCTGCCGGGTGCGAACCATGAAGTCGTGGTTGGCCGGGTCGTAGGAGATGTTGCCGGTGCCGTCCTGCTTCTCGATGCCGCCGATCCGGTGCTCCAGTCCGGGCGTGCCGGGCAGCGCCCAGGGCCTGGACAGCGTCCGCGGGTCGCGCAGGTACGGCCAGAAGGCGCCGTCCTCGCGGTTCGGGCCGGTCGCGAACTGCGGGTCGATCTCCGGAAGTTCGTCGACGTCGGGGATCCGCCAGGGCTCCGAGCCGTTGGCCAGGTAGCCGTCCGAGAGCAGGAAAACCGGGGTGCGGTAGGTGACCGCGATCCGGGCCGCCTCCAGCGCCGCGTCGAAGCACTCCGCGGGCGTGGCCGGGGCGACGATCGGCACCGGCGCCTCGCCGTTGCGGCCGAACATCGCCTGCAGCAGGTCCGCCTGCTCGGTCTTGGTCGGCAGGCCGGTGGACGGGCCGCCGCGCTGGATGTCCACGACCAGCAGCGGCAGTTCGAGTGAGACGGCCAGGCCGATCGTCTCGGACTTCAGCGCGACACCCGGCCCGGAGGTGGTGGTCACGCCGAGCGACCCTCCGAAGGCGGCACCGAGCGCGGCGCCGACGCCGGCGATCTCGTCCTCCGCCTGGAAGGTGCGCACCCCGAAGTCCTTGTGCCGGCTCAGCTCGTGCAGGATGTCCGAGGCCGGGGTGATCGGGTACGAGCCCAGGTACAGCGGCAGCCCGGAGCGCTGCGCGGCGGCGATCAGCCCGTAGGACAGGGCGAGGTTGCCGGAGATGTTGCGGTAGCGCCCGGCCGGGAGCCTGGCCGGCGGCACCTCGTAGGAGACGGCGAAGGACTCCGTGGTCTCGCCGAAGTTCCAGCCCGCCCGGAAGGCGCAGATGTTGGCCTCGGCGATCTGCGGCTTCTTGGCGAACTTGGTGCGCAGGAACGACTCCGTTCCGTGCGTGGGCCGGTGGTACATCCAGGACAGCAGGCCCAGGGCGAACATGTTCTTCGCCCGCTCCGCGTCCTTGCGGGCCAGGCCGCTGTCCTTGAGCGCCTCCAGGGTCAGCGTGGTCAGCGGCACCTTGTGCAGGTGGAAGCCGCCCAGTGAACCGTCGGTCAGCGGGTCCGCCGGGTAACCGACCTTGGCCAGCGCGCGCTTGGTGAACTCGTCGGTGTTGACGATGATCTCGGCGCCGCGCGGCAGGTCCGGCAGGTTCGCCTTCAGTGCGGCCGGGTTCATCGCGACCAGCACGTTCGGGGCGTCGCCCGGGGTCAGGATGTCGTGGTCCGCGAAGTGCAGCTGGAAGGACGAGACGCCCGGCAGGGTGCCGGCGGGCGCCCGGATCTCGGCCGGGAAGTTCGGCAGCGTGGACAGGTCGTTGCCGAAGGACGCCGTCTCCGAGGTGAACCGGTCACCGGTGAGCTGCATGCCGTCACCGGAGTCGCCGGCGAAGCGAATGATCACCCGATCGAGTCTGCGAATGGGCTTGCCCGGCTTCGTCGGAGGGCCGCCCGGGGCAGGTGGCCCGGCGGGCGCGGCCGAACCCGAGCGCGCGTCCCCGCTCCCGGCACGGGCCTCGTTGCCGTCCGAGCCGTCCACTGCCTCTGACTGATCGACCTGACTGGTCACTGCCGCGGACCTCCTCGTGGGCACACCACCGCGGGCGCGGCCCCGTGCCCCGTCCGCCTGGTGCACCTCTCGCATCCTATGCGGGCCGACACGACGGCGGCCGGAACCGCGTCAGTAATTTCACCGGCCCGCGGCTGCACCGCACATGCTTGTCAACGCCCGCCCGCCGGAGATCATTCCGGCTCGGGCGGGCGTGCGCGAGCACCCGGCGGGCGCATGGCCGAGATGTGCTCCCCCGGGGGGCGTGCCCCGGGAGCCGGGGCCGCGGAACCGGAGGGGCGGGCCTCAGGAGTTGAGGTAGGTGAGCACGGCCAGCACCCGGCGGTGGTCCTCCGCGCTCTGGGCCAGGCCCAGCTTGAGGAATATGTTGCTGACGTGCTTCTCCACCGCGCCGTCGGAGACGACCAGCTGCTTGGCCACCGCGGCGTTGGTGCGGCCCTCCGCCATCAGCCCGAGCACCTCGCGCTCGCGCGGCGTGAGATTGGCCAGAACGTCGCCCTTGCGGCTGCGGCTGAGGAGCTGCTGCACCACCTCCGGGTCCAGCGCGGTGCCGCCCTCGGCGACCCGGACCACCGCGTCGGCGAACTCGCGCACCTCGGCGACCCGGTCCTTGAGCAGGTAGCCGACGCCCCGGGTGGAGCCGGCCAGCAGCTCCGAGGCGTACCGCTCCTCCACGAACTGCGACAGCACCAGCACGCCCAGCTGCGGGTAGCGGCCGCGCAGCTCGACGCAGGCGCGCAGGCCCTCGTCGGTGTGGGTCGGGGGCATCCGCACGTCGGAGACCACGACGTCCGGCAGGGCGTCGGCCGCCGCCAGGTCGTGGATGGCCTTCACCAGGGCCTCGCCGTCCCCGACTCCGGCGACGACCTCCAGGCCGCGATCGGTGAGCAGCCGGGTCAGTCCCTCCCTCAGCAGTACGGAGTCCTCGGCGATGACGACGCGACGCATGGCGACCTTCCCGGCAGGCGTGTGCTGACGGGTGTCAGTCTCCCCCATCCCGGGGCGTGCCGAGGGCCCGGGCCCGGCCTCACCGCAGCCCGGCCCCGACGGCCCCGGCCGGGCTCACATGGTGCGGATCGCCACCGCGTCGCAGAGGCCCTCCAGGGCGGCCTTCGCCGGGCAGTCCGGCAGCGGGGCGAGCAGCGCCCGGGCCTCCTCGGCCCGGCGCAGGGTCTCGGCGCGGGCGCGCTCCAGCGCGGGGTGGGCGCGCAGCAGGCGCAGCGCCTCGGCGTGCAGGTCGTCGTCGGAGAGGTCCTGGTCGAGCAGTTCGCGCAGCCGGGTGTCGTCCGGGTCGGCCGGGTCGGCGGGCATCTGCTGCAGCAGCAGGGTCGGCAGGGTCGGCACGCCCTCGCGCAGGTCGGTGCCGGGGGTCTTGCCGGACTCGTGGCCGTCGCTGGCGATGTCGAGCACGTCGTCGGCCAGCTGGAAGGCGATGCCGATCCGCTCGCCGAACTCGCCGAGGGTGTCCACCAGCTCGCGCTCGGCGCCGGCCATCAGCGCTCCTATCCGGCAGGAGACGGCGATCAGCGAGCCGGTCTTGCCCTCCAGGACGTCCAGGTAGTGCAGCAGCGGGTCCATGTCCGGGCCGGGGCCGCGGGTCTCCAGGATCTGGCCGGTGACCAGCCGCTCGAAGGCCTCGGCCTGCATCCGCACGGCCTCCGGGCCGAGGTCGGAGAGCACCTGGGAGGCGCGGGAGAACAGGAAGTCGCCGGTGAGGATGGCGACCGAGTTGTCCCAGCGGGAGTTGGCGCTCGGTGCGCCGCGGCGCACCGGCGCCTCGTCCATGACGTCGTCGTGGTACAGCGTGGCCAGGTGGGTCAGCTCGACCACCACGGCGGCGGGCACCACGCCGGGCGCCCCCTGGTCGCCGAACTGGGCGGCGAGCAGCAGGAGCAGCGGACGGAAGCGCTTGCCGCCGGCTTCGAGGAGGTGGCTGGCGGTGACGGTGATGAACGGGACGTCGCTCTTGACGGCCTCACCGAGCGCCGCCTCCACCGCGTCCAGTCCGGCCTGGACGTCCCGGGTCAGGTCGCGGTCCTGCACGCTGAGCCCGAAGGGTTCCACGACGGTCACGAAGACCACTCCTCTGTCCCTGGTCGATCTAGCGGCCTGGTCCCTGAGTGCCGCCGCTGGCCATACAGGCAGGGTATCCGGTCGCGAGTGGATCACTGCACGGGCGTGCGGATCCTGTCATGATCGGGCCTGATGCCCTGGTCAGGGCGGCTGTGCGGGCCGGACGGCGGTGGGGGTGAATTCGGATGGAAATAAAGGCGGGAGAGCCGGTCGGGACTCCCCCGGCCCCGGCTCCCGACAAAGACCCGTCCGGGCCGCGCGGACTGGGCGCGGCCCGGACGGGGCCCTGGTCGGGAACGGCGGACGCAAAGGTCAGCGCACGAACAGTGCGGCCTTGGACGCGAGGTCGAGGAAGTACTGCGGCAGCAGTCCGAGACCCAGCGTGACCAGCACCCCCACCCCGATCGCGGTCGCCGTGAAGGGGCTCGGGATCGCCACCGTGGGGCCGCCGGGCTGCGGGTCCGAGAAGAACATCAGCACGATGACCCTGATGTAGAAGAACGCGGCCACCGCCGAACTCAGCACACCGACGACCACCAGCGGGGTCGCCCCGCCGCTGGCCGCGGCCTGGAAGACCGCGAACTTCCCGGTGAAACCGGAGGTCAGCGGAATCCCGGCGAACGCCAGCAGGAACAGCGCGAACACCGCCGCCACCAGCGGCGAACGCCGCCCGAGCCCGGCCCAGCTGGACAGGTGGGTCGCCTCGCCCTTGGAGTCGCGCACCAGGGTGACCACGGCGAACGCGCCGAGCGTCACGAAGGAGTACGCCAGCAGGTAGAACAACACCGAGGAGATGCCCTGCTTGTTGACGGCGATCACGCCGGTCAGGATGAACCCGGCGTGCGCGATCGAGGAGTACGCCAGCAGGCGCTTGACGTCCTGCTGGGTCACCGCGAGCACCGCGCCGACGACCATGGTGAGGATCGCCACCCCCCACATCACCGGCCGCCAGTCCAGCCGCAGGCCCGGGAAGGCCACGTAGAACAGCCGCATGAAGGCTCCGAAGGCCGCGACCTTGGTGGCCGCCGCCATGAAGCCGGTCACCGGGGTCGGCGCGCCCTGGTAGACGTCCGGGGTCCAGGAGTGGAAGGGCACCGCGGCGACCTTGAACAGCAGGCCGACCGCCAGCATCGCCAGGCCGGTCAGCACCAGCGCGTCGCTCTGGGTGGTGCTCAGCAGCGCGGGGGTGGTCATCGCCTTGCCGGAGATGACGTCGCCGATGTCGCCGAGCCGTACGCTGCCCGCGTAGCCGTACACCAGCGCGGTGCCGAACAGGAAGAACGCCGAGGCGAAGGCACCGAGCAGGAAGTACTTGACCGCCGCCTCCTGGGAGAGCAGCCGACGGCGCCGGGCCAGCGCGCACAGCAGGTACAGCGGCAGCGAGAAGACCTCCAGCGCCACGAACATGGTCAGCAGGTCGTTGGCCGCGGGGAACAGCAGCATGCCGCCGACGGCGAACATGGTGAGCGGGAAGACCTCGCTGGTGGCGAAGCCGGCCCGGACCGCGGCCCGTTCCTGCTCGCCGCCGGGGGTGGCGGCGGCCTGGGCGGCGAAGGCGTCGGCGGGCCGGCCGCCGGCCTTGGGCTCCAGCCTCCGCTCGGCGTAGGTGAGCACCGCGACCACGGCGGCCAGCAGGATCACGCCCTGGAGGAACAGCGCCGGGCCGTCCAGGGCGACGGACTCCATGGCCAGCAGGTCCACCTTGGTGGAGCCGTAGCCCTGCGCGGCCAGCACCACCACGGCGACGAAGGCGCCGACCAGCCCGGCCAGGGCGAGCGTCACCTGCGTCCAGTGCCGGAACCGGCGGGGCGCGAAGGCCTCCACCAGGACGCCGGCCAGGGCGGCGGCGAACACCACGAGCATCGGGGAGAGCTGGCCGTACTCGATGTGGGGTGCCGGGATGCCGGCGGTGTTGCCGCCGGCGGCGGCGAGCATCGCGGTGGTGCTCACTTCTGCTCACCTCCTGAGGTGGCGGCGACCGGGTGGGCCGGCGCCGGGTCGGTCTGGTGGACCTGCGTGAGCGTCGCGTTCACCGAGGGGTTGACCAGGTCGGTGAGCGGCTTGGGGTAGACGCCGAGCAGGATGGTCAGCGCCACCAACGGGCCGACCACGAGGAGTTCGCGGGCCTTGAGGTCGGGGATCGTGCGCACCCCGTCCTTCACCGGGCCGGTCATGGTGCGCTGGTACAGCAGCAGGGCGTACAGCGCGGCCAGCACGATGCCGAAGGTGGCCACGATGCCGATCGCCGGGTAGCGGGTGAAGGTGCCCACCAGCACCAGGAACTCGCTGACGAACGGGGCGAGCCCGGGCAGCGACAGGGTGGCCAGACTGCCGATCAGGAAGGTCCCGGCGAGCACCGGGGCGACCTTCTGCACGCCGCCGTAGTCGGCGATCAGCCGCGAGCCGCGACGGGAGATCAGGAAGCCGGCCACCAGCATCCACGCCGCCGTGGACAGGCCGTGGTTGACCATGTAGAGGGTGGCTCCGCTCTGGCCCTGGCTGGTCAGGGCGAAGATGCCCATGATGATGAAGCCGAAGTGCGAGATCGAGGCGTACGCCACCAGGCGCTTGATGTCCTTCTGGCCGACCGCCAGCAGCGCGCCGTAGACGATCCCGATCAGCGCGAGGACCAGGATCGCCGGGGCGAAGGTCTTCGAGGCGTTCGGGAACAGCCCGAGGCAGAAGCGCAGCATCGCGAAGGTGCCGACCTTGTCCACCACCGCGGTGATCAGCACCGCGGTGCCGGCGGTGGACTCGCCCATCGCGTTCGGCAGCCAGGTGTGCAGCGGCCACAGCGGGGCCTTCACCGCGAAGGCGAAGAAGAAGCCCAGGAACAGCGCCTTCTCGGCGGTACCGGTCAGCTGGATCCGGCCGTCGGCGATCGCCGAGGTCAGGGTCGGCAGGTCGAAGGTGCCGAAGCCCTGGTCC
This sequence comes from Streptomyces sp. LS1784, assembly GCF_020103755.1. Taxonomy (GTDB): domain Bacteria; phylum Actinomycetota; class Actinomycetes; order Streptomycetales; family Streptomycetaceae; genus Kitasatospora. The sequence goes on along the minus strand of NZ_JAHSQD010000155.1, from coordinate 6,813 downwards.
TGTGCGGTCACGTACAGGCCGATCACGGCGGCCAGCATCACCAGGCCGCCGAGCAGGTTGTAGAGCAGGAACTTCACGGCCGCGTAGGAGCGCTGACGCGCCGACTCGGGGCCGCCGGCCCGGTCGCCGAAGCCGCCGATCAGGAAGTACATCGGGATCAGCATGGCTTCGAAGAACACGTAGAACACGAAGACGTCGGTGGCGTAGAAGGAGACGACCACCATCGCCTCCACCGCCAGGATCAGCGCGAAGAAGCCCTGGGTGCGGCGCCTGTTCTCGAAGGTGCCGTCGGGCCTGGCCGCGTTGGGCCCCTCTCCCCCGGCCTGGCGGCCGGGACGTGCCCCCGGCCCGTCGGCGGCCGAGGAGGGCGGGTCGGCGTCGTGCCAGGAGGCGAGGATCACCAGCGGCACGAGCACGGCGGTGAGCAGGGCGAGCACGACGCCGATGCCGTCCACGCCGAGCGAGAAGGTGATGCCGAAGGAACGGATCCAGCTGTACGACTCGGTCAGCTGGAAGCGGGCACCGTGCGGGTCGAACCGCGTCGCCACCGCGGCGGCCAGCACCAGGGTGACGGCCGAGACGCCCAGCGCGACGGCCTTGGTGGTCCTGCGCCGGCCCTCGGAGGACCCGGCGGGCAACGCGGCGGTCAGCACCGCGCCGGCCGCCGGAACGGCACAGGTGGCGGTCAGAAGCGCGCTCATGCGCCCACCCCCCGACGGATATCAGGACGAGTCATCACGTGGACCTCATCAGGAGAGTCGTGGCGACCAGCACCAGCGTGCCGCCGAACATGGAGAGCGCGTACGAGCGGACGAAGCCGTTCTGGACCCGCCGCAGCCGGCCGGAGAGCCCGCCGATCGCGGCGGCCAAGCCGTTGACCACACCGTCCAGGCCCCGGCTGTCGAAGAAGACCAGCGCCGCGGCGAGCGCCGAGCCCGGCCGCACCAGCACCGCGTGGTTGAAGTCGTCCTGCAGCAGGTCGCGGCGGGCCGCCCGGGTGAGCGGGGAGCCCACCGGCGCCACCACCGGGACCGGCGAGCGCCCGTACATCAGGTACGCGACGCCGACGCCGGCCAGCATGCATGCCGTGGTCAGCAGGGTGACGGTCAGCGGGGCGAGGGGGGAGTTGCCCTCCTCGTACCCGGTGACCGGCTCCAGCCACTTCAGGAAGGAGTCGTTGAAGGCGAACAGCCCGCCCGCGAAGACCGAGCCGACGGCCAGCAGGACCATCGGGACGGTCATGGTCCTGGGCGACTCGTGCGGGTGCGGGAGGTTGTCGTCGCCCGCAGCGGCGCCGCTGGTCCCACCGGTCGGCTGCCAGCGCTTCTCACCGAAGAAGGTCAGCACCATCACCCGGGTCATGTAGAACGCGGTGATCGCCGCGCCGACCAGCGCGCACAGCCCGAGGATCCAGCCCTCGGTGCCGCCCTTGGCGAAGGCCGCCTCGATGATCTTGTCCTTGGAGAAGAAGCCGGACAGGCCCGGGAAGCCGATGATCGCCAGGTAGCCGAGGCCGAAGGTGACGAAGGTGACCGGCATGTACTTGCGCAGGCCGCCGTAGTGACGCATGTTCACCTCGTCGTTCATGCCGTGCATGACCGACCCGGCGCCGAGGAACAGCCCGGCCTTGAAGAAGCCGTGGGTCACCAGGTGCATGATCGCGAAGGCGTAGCCGATCGGGCCGAGCCCGGCCGCCATCACCATGTAGCCGATCTGCGACATGGTCGAGCCGGCCAGCGCCTTCTTGATGTCGTCCTTGGCGCAACCGACGATCGCACCGAACAGCAGCGTGACCGCGCCGACCACCACCACGGCGGTCTGCGCGTCCGGCGCCAGGTCGAAGATCGTCGCGGAGCGGGTGATCAGGTAGACGCCCGCGGTCACCATGGTGGCCGCGTGGATCAGCGCCGACACCGGGGTCGGGCCCTCCATCGCGTCCCCCAGCCAGGACTGCAGCGGCACCTGAGCCGACTTGCCGCAGGCCGCCAGCAGCAGCATCAGCCCGATCGCCGTCAGCTTGCCCTCGCTCGCCTCGTGCGCGGCCCCGAAGACCGGGTCGAAGGCGAAGGAGCCGAACTCCGCGAACATCAGCATGATCGCGATGGACAGGCCGACGTCGCCGACCCGGTTGACGATGAAGGCCTTCTTCGCCGCCGTCGCCGCGCTCGGCTTGTGCTGCCAGAAGCCGATCAGGAGGTACGAGGCCAGGCCCACGCCCTCCCAGCCGAAGTACAGCAACAGGTAGTTGTCCGCGACCACCAGCAGCAGCATGGCAGCCAGGAACAGGTTCAGGTACGCGAAGAAGCGGCGCCGGCGCTCGTCGTGCGCCATGTAGCCGACCGAGTAGAGGTGGATCAGCGTGCCGACGCCGGTGATCAGCAGGACGAAGGTCATCGACAGCTGGTCGAGCCGGAAGGAGACGTCGGCCTGGAAGCCGTTCACCCGGATCCAGCTGAACAGGTGCTCGGTGACCGCCCGGTGCTCGGCGTCACGGCCGAGCATGTCCGAGAACAGGGCCAGGCCGAAGCCGAACGAGAGCGCCGCGAGCGCGGTGGCCAGCCAGTGGCCGTACCGGTCCAGCGCCCGGCCGCCGAGCAGGAGCAGGGCGGCGCCCGCCAGTGGAGCCGCCACCAGCAGCGGAATGAGAGAGTTCACCGAAGGCCCTCCGCCTACAGCTTCATCAGGTTGCTGTCGTCGACCGAAGCGGAGTGCCTGGTCCGGAAGATGGAGACGATGATGGCGAGGCCGACCACGACCTCCGCCGCCGCGACCACCATCGTGAAGAATGCGATGATCTGGCCGTCCAGGGTCCCGTGCAGCCGGGAGAAGGTCACCAGGGCGAGGTTCGAGGCGTTCAGCATCAGCTCCACGCACATGAACAGCACGATCGCGTTGCGCCGGATCAGCACCCCGGCCGCGCCGATGGTGAACAACAGGGCGGACAGGTAGAGGTAGTTGACCGGGTTCACTCCGTGCCCTCCTCGTCGGCCGGGTGCTCCACGTTGTTCGCCGGCACCGGCTCGCCGTTCGCCGGCACCGGCCGGCCGTTCGTCGGAACCGGCTTCAGCGACTTGCGCGGGGGCGCCATCGCCGGCCGCTCCGAGGACGGACGGCCCAGCCAGTCCGCCGTGGTGTTCTCCAGCTCCGCCATCCGCTGCAGCATCGCCTGGCTCACGTCCCGGACCTGGCCGCGCTCGCGCAGCGTCGCCATCACCGAGTCCTCGGCGATCGTGCCGTCCGGCAGCAGCCCCGGGACGTCCACCGCGTTGTGCCGCGCGTACACGCCCGGCGCCGGCAGCGGCGGCACCTGGATGTTGTCCTTGATCCGCTGCGCCGCCAGCTCGCGCTGCGTCTTCGGCGCCTTCACGTGCTCCCGGTGGGTCAGCACCATCGCGCCGATCGCCGCAGTGATCAGCAGTGCGCCGGTGACCTCGAAGGCCCACACGTACCGGGTGAAGATCAGCCGGGCCAGGCCCGGCACGTTGCCCTCGGCGTTCGCCTCGGACAGCCCGGTGAAGTGGTTCAGCTTCGCGTTGGCGATCCCGGCGATCAGCAGCACGCCGAAGCCCAGCCCGCACAGCGCCGCGGCGAACCGCTGGCCCTTCAGCTGCTCCTTCAAGGAGTCCTCGCTGGTGACGCCGACCAGCATCACCACGAACAGGAACAGCATCATGATCGCGCCGGTGTAGACCACGATCTGCACCACACCCAGGAACACCGCTCCCTGGGCCATGTAACAGACCGCCAGCGCCAGCATGGTGCCCGCCAGGCAGAGCGCGCTGTGCACGGCCTTGCGCATCAGCACCATGCCGAGTGCGCCGCCGACCGCGATCACCGCGAGCACCCAGAACTGGACGGCCTCACCCGTCGAGGTCGTCCCGACCGCTTCCGCCAGCTGCGCGCTCACTGCTGCACCTCCCTCTCCCGGTCGGTGCGCTCCTGCTGAACCGTCCCCGGCGCCGCCGAGGTGACCTCGCCCCGGTAGTACGCGCCCTCGTCGGTACCCGGGAAGATCGCGTGCGGGGTGTCGACCATGCCCTCGGACAGGCCCACCAGCAGCTGCTCCTTGGTGAAGATCAGGTCCCGCCGGGAGGAGTCGGCCAGCTCGTACTCGTTGGTCATGGTCAGCGCCCTGGTCGGGCAGGCCTCGATGCACAGCCCGCACAGGATGCAGCGGGCGTAGTTGATCTGGTACACCGCGCCGTAGCGCTCACCCGGGGAGTAGCGCTCCTCGTCCCGGTTGTCCGCGCCCTCCACGTAGATCGCGTCGGCCGGGCAGGCCCACGCGCACAGCTCGCAGCCGACGCACTTCTCCAGGCCGTCCGGGTGCCGGTTCAGCTGGTGACGGCCGTGGAAGCGCGGAGCGGTGGGCTTCTTCTGCTCCGGGTACTGCTCGGTGAGCCGCTTCTTGAACATGGCCTTGAAGGTCACGCCGAAGCCGGCGGCCGGGCCGAGGATCGACGGACGGTCGGCCCGCTCGGGGCGGTCCGTACGATCGGACTGGTCGGACTGGTCGGACATCTCGGTTCAGCTCCCTTCGGAATGGTCGGCCCCGTTGAGGGCGTCGTGGAGTTGCTTCGGGGCGCGGCTGCGCCGGCGCGGCACCGGCGGGAGCACCTGACCGGGCAGCGGCGGGACCGGGTAGCCGCCCACCATCGGGTCGAAGTCGGCCTTGGGCGGGACGTCCTCGGGTTCCGGCTGCTTCCGCAGGAAGTCCCGCAGCAGCGCCAGCAGCAGCACCACCCCGACCGGGGCGCCCACGTACAGCACCACCTCGCCGAAGCCGTAGCCCTCGTTACGCAGCGCCCGCACGCTCGCGATCAGCACCAGCCACACCAGCGAGACCGGGATCAGCACCTTCCAGCCCAGCTTCATGAACTGGTCGTAGCGGAGCCGGGGCAGCGTGCCGCGCAGCCAGATGAAGAAGAACAGCAGCAGCTGGATCTTCAGCGTGATCCACAGCATCGGCCACCAGCCGTGGTTGGCGCCCTCCCAGAAGGTCGACACCGGCCACGGAGCCCGCCAGCCGCCCAGGAAGAGGGTCGAGGCCACCGCCGAGACCGTCACCATGTTCACGTACTCGGCCAGCATGAACATCGCGAACTTCAGCGAGGAGTACTCGGTGTTGAACCCGCCGACCAGCTCGCCCTCGGCCTCCGGCAGGTCGAACGGCGCCCGGTTGGTCTCCCCGACCATCGCGATGACGTACACGATGAACGACACCGGCAACAGCGCCGCGAACCAGGTCGGCTGCTGGTGCGCCACGATCTCCGAGGTCGACATCGAGCCGGAGTAGATGAACACCGCCGCGAAGGACAGGCCCATCGCGATCTCGTAGCTGATCATCTGCGCGGCCGAACGCAGCCCGCCCAGCAGCGGGTACGTCGACCCGGAGGACCAGCCGGCCAGCACGATGCCGTAGATGCCGATCGAGGCCGTCGCCAGGATGTACAGCAGCGCGACCGGAAAGTCCGTCAGCTGGAGCGGCGTGCGGGTGCCGAAGATCGACACCTCGTTGCCGGCCGGGCCGAACGGGATCACCGCGAAGGCCATGAACGCCGGAATGGCACAGACGATCGGGGCCAGGATGTAGACCGGCTTGTCCGCGCCCTTGACCACCAGGTCTTCCTTCAGCGCCAGTTTCACGCCGTCCGCCAGCGACTGCAGCAGGCCCCACGGGCCGTGCCGGTTGGGCCCGATGCGCAGCTGCATCCAGGCCACCACCTTGCGCTCCCAGACGATCGCGATCAGCACCGTCAGGACCAGGAAGGCGAAGCAGAACACCGCCTTCAGCAGCACCAGCCACCACGGGTCCTGCCCGAAGAAGTGGAGCGTCTCGTACGGCTGCGAAGTCATCGGTCCTCCCCTTCGCCCGCGGTCTCGTCCGCGGTCGCCCCGGTCTGGTCCTGCGCTGCCTGGTCCTGCGCCGGCCGGTCCTGCACCGTCGGCTCGGGCTCGGGCTCGGGCTCGGACTCGGACTCGGACTCGGGCTCGGCCGCGGCGATCGTGACCAGGTGGCCGACGGTGGTGCCGAGCGCGCGGTGGGTGCCGCCCGGTGTGGAGTCGAGCGGGACCCAGACCGTGCGGTCCGGGATCGAGTCGGTGATCTCCAGGGGCAGGGTCAGCGAGCCGGCCGGGCCGGTCAGCCGCAGCTCGGCAGCCGCCTCGGCACCGATCTCCTTGGCCGTCTCCGCCGAGATCCGGGCCACCGCCCGGTGCCGGGTGCCCGCCAGGTGCGGGTCCCCCTGCTGCAGCACGCCGTTGTCCAGCAGCATCCGCCAACCCGCCAGCACCGCCTGGCCGGTGGCCGGCCGGGGCAGCGGGCCCGGGTGCGCCGCCGGGTCGGCCGTGCGGTCGCCCTCCCAGGGGGCGAAACGGTCCAGCTCCAGCCGGGCCGCCCGGACGTCCGGCAGGCCCAGCCGCCGGCCCAGCGCGTCCGCCAGCATGCCCAGCACCCGCAGGTCGGACTGGAGGTGCCGGCCCATCTGCTGGTCCGGCTTGAGCGCGGACTCGAACATCCGGACCCGGCCCTCCCAGTCCAGGAAGGTGCCGGCCTTCTCCGCCACCGCCGCCACCGGCAGCACCACGTCGGCGCGCGCCGTCACCGCCGAGGGCCGCAACTCCAGCGACACCAGGAACGGCACCGCCGCCAACGCCTCGTCGGCCAGCGCCGGGTCCGGCAGGTCGTCCGGGTCCACGCCGCCGACCAGCAGCGCGTCCAGCTCGCCGCCCACGGCCGCCGCCAGGATCCCGTCGGTGTCCCGACCCGGCCGGGACGGCAGCTCGGCCCCGCCCCACACCGCGGACGCCTCC
>NZ_JAHSQD010000154.1 GCF_020103755.1 Streptomyces sp. LS1784 | reverse complement strand
GTCGCCGTGGACGGGCGGCCCGGCGGGACGGCGGCTGCGGCGGGCCCGTCCGGTCGGGCGCTGGGCGCGGCCCGGGTGCCGTTCCGCGGCGAGCACCAGGCCGGGATCACCGACCCGCAACAGGCCAGGGTCCAGCTTGCCGCCTTCGACCTGGCCGAGGGCGTCGGCCGGGACGGGCTGCGCACCCTGCTGCAGCGCTGGACGAAGGCGGCCGATCGGCTGACCGCCGGGGAGCCGGCCGAGGAGTTCGACAACCAGGTCGCGCTGGACGCCGGGCCCTGCTCGCTCACCGTCACGGTCGGCTTCGGCGGCGCGCTGTTCGACAAGGCCGGGCTGGCCGACCGCCGCCCGCCCGGGCTCGAACCGCTGCCCGCCTTCCCCGGCGACGCGCTCGACCCGGCCCGCGGCGACGGCGACCTGTTCGTCCAGATCGGCGCGGACGACGCCCTGGTCGCGGTGCACGCCCTGCGGGTGCTCCAGCGGCTGGCCACCGGTACGGCGGCGCTGCGCTGGCAGTCGGCCGGCTTCGCCCGCACCCCCGGCGCCGCCGCGCAGCCGGTGACCGGACGCAACCTGATGGGCCAGATCGACGGCACCAACAACCCCAGGCCGGACGAGGAGGGCTTCGCCGCCAAGGTGTTCTGCGCCGCCGGCGGCGACCAGCCGGCCTGGCTGACCGGCGGCTCGTACCTGGTGTTCCGGCGGATCCGGATGCTGCTGGACCACTGGGAGGCGCTGCCGGTGGACCGGCAGGAGCGGGTGATCGGGCGGCGCAAGTCGGACGGCGCCCCGCTCGGCGCGCCCGCCGGGGCCGGTGAGCGCTCCCCGGTCGACCTCACCGCGCAGGGCCCGGACGGCACCCTGGCGATCCCGGCCGACGCCCACATCCGGGTCGCCGCCCCGGCGGCCAACGGCGGGGCGGTGATGCTGCGGCGCGGTTTCTCGTACCACGACGGGCTGTCGCCGGACGGCTCGCCGGACGCCGGGCTGCTCTTCCTCGCCTTCCAGACCGACCCGCGCAGGGGCTTCATCCCCGTGCAGCGCAAGCTCTCCCGAGGCGACGGCCTGTCCCGCTTCCTGCGGCACGAGGCCGGCGGCCTGTACGCGCTGCCGCCGAGTGCGCCGCCCGGCGGCTACCTCGGCCAGCAGTTGTTGGAGGGGTAGTTCCCCGGGGGTTCGAAGAAGGACCCCCGGGATTCACCGCCGCGGTCCCGGCCTCTGGAACGCTTTCCTGCCGGGGCCGCGGAATCGTTATCGTGACTGCTTCGGCTCACTCTGCCCGCGCAGCACCGAGATCCCCACGGAGGCGTCATGTCGGCCACCCGCTACACCTACCTCGGACCGGCCGGCACGTTCACCGAGGCGGCCCTGCACACCCTGCCCGAGGCGGCGACCCGGGAGCTGGTGCCGCTGTCCTCGGTGGCGCTGGCGCTGGACGCGGTGCGCGGCGGGGAGGCGGCCGGGGCGTTCGTCCCGATCGAGAACTCGGTGGAGGGCGCGGTCACCGCGACCAACGACGAACTGGCCTCCGGCGCACCGCTGATGATCTACCGTGAGGTGCTGCTGCCGATCACCTTCGCGCTGCTGGTGCGGCCGGGCACCGAGCTGTCCGGGGTCAAGACGGTGACCAGCCACCCGGTGGCCCAGCCGCAGGTGCGCCGCTGGCTGGCGGCCAACCTGCCGGAGGCGAGCTGGGAGTCGGCCGCCTCCAACGCGGACGGCGCCCGGCTGGTCGCCGAGGGCCGTTACGACGGCGCGTTCGCGGGCGAGTTCGCGGCGCCGGTCTACGGGCTGGAGCCGCTGGTCAAGGACATCGCGGACGCGAAGAGCGCGGCCACCCGGTTCGTCCTGGTCGGCCGCCCGGGGCGGGTCTCCTCGCCGACCGGCGCGGACAAGACCTCGATGGTGGTCTGGCTGCCGGACGATCACCCGGGTGCTCTGCTGGAGCTGCTCCAGGAGTTCGCGGTGCGCGGGGTCAACCTGATGCGGATCGAGTCCCGCCCGACCGGCGAGGGCATGGGCAGCTACTGCTTCCTGATCGACTGCGAGGGCCACCTGTCCGAGCGCCGGGTCGGCGAGGCGATGATGGGGCTCAAGCGGATCTGCCCGCAGGTGCGGTACCTCGGCTCCTATCCGCGCGCCGACCGGCAGCAGTCCACCCACCGGCGGCCGGGGACCTCGGACGCGGATTTCACCTCGGCGGCGGACTGGCTCTCCCGCGCGCTCGACGGCCGCGGGGACATCTGAAGCCCGCGGGGCGTCCGCAGCCCGCGGGCCGGCTGAAGCCCTCGGGACATCCGGACTCCTCCGGACATCCTGGCTACATCTTTTGTCTTTCCGACCTTTTCCGACAGTTTCGGACCGGGCCGATCAGGCGGGGCGGGCGGCCCCACCCGTCATCCACAGGGGCCCGGAGCCGGAGACCGCTGTCCACAGGGCTCTCCGCTGTCCACAGCCGGAAGTTATCCACAGGCCTGGGGATGAGTCGACAAACCGGTATAGCCATTGCTCAGAACAGGTCGGACCATCGGTTTGCGTCGCAGAGATGACCAATCGGGCCAGAGTCACCCGGTTGCCAGCAAATCACCCGTCCGAGTGCTTCAATTCCCTCACTCGGGAAGGTGGATCGAGGTTTGAAACCTCAATCCCCTGGTTCGTTCACGCGGAAGGCGATCCTCCCTTTTGATCCACAGGCCCGGGGCCGGGCCTGTGGATAACCCGGCGACGGAGAGTTCCCCACACGGGTTATCCACAGGCCCGGGTGAGTTATCCCCAGGGGAAAAGCCGTACCGGTGAAGGAACGGTCTCCCGGTACGCTTGGGCCTGTGATTGACCTTCGCCTGCTCCGTGAGGACCCTGACCGAGTGCGCGCCTCGCAGCGCGTCCGTGGCGAGGACGTCGACCTGGTCGACGCCCTCCTCTCCGCCGACGAGCGGCGCCGGTCCTCGGGCAGCCGCTTCGACGAACTGCGCAACGAGCAGCGGGTGCTCGGCAAGCAGGTCGCCCAGGCCAAGGGCGACGAGAAGGCCGCCCTGCTCCAGCGCACCAAGGACCTGGCCGCCGAGGTCAAGGCCGCCGACGCCGAGCAGAGCGCGGCCAAGGAGGAGGCCGACCGCCTGCTCCGCTCGCTGGCGAACCTCATCGACCCGGCCGCCCCGGTCGGCGGCGAGGAGGACTTCGTCACCCTTGAGGAGATCGGCACCCCGCGCGACTTCGCCGCCGAGGGCTTCGAGCCCCGCGACCACGTCGAGCTGGGCCAGATCCTCGGCGCGATCGACACCGAGCGCGGCGCCAAGGTCGCCGGTGCCCGCTCCTACTACCTGACCGGCGTCGGCGCGCTGCTGGAGCTCGCCCTGGTCAACATGGCGATCGCCCAGGCCACCGCGGCCGGCTTCACCCCGATGATCACCCCGACCCTGGTCCGCCCGGCCGCCATGGACGGCACCGGCTTCCTCGGCCAGGCCGCCGAGAACGTGTACCACCTCGCCGAGGACGACCGGTACCTGGTCGGCACCAGCGAGGTCCCGCTCGCGGCGTACCACATGGACGAGATCCTCGACGCCGACAAGCTGCCGCTGCGCTACGCCGGCTACTCGTCCTGCTTCCGCCGCGAGGCCGGCACCTACGGCAAGGACACCCGCGGCATCATCCGCGTCCACCAGTTCGAGAAGGTGGAGATGTTCGTCTTCACCACCCCCGAGGACGCGGAGAACGAGCACCGCCGCCTGCTCCAGTGGGAGAAGGACTTCCTCAACGCGCTGGAGCTGCCGTACCGGGTGATCGACGTCGCCTCCGGCGACCTCGGCGCCTCGGCCGCGCGCAAGTTCGACATCGAGGCGTGGATCCCCACCCAGGGCAAGTACCGCGAGGTCACCTCGACCTCCAACACCACCGAGTACCAGGCCCGCCGGCTGTCGATCCGGATGCGCGAGGAGGGCAAGACCCGCCCGCTCGCCACCCTGAACGGCACCCTGGTCGCCGTCCCCCGCACCATCGTGGCGATCCTGGAGAACCACCAGCAGGCCGACGGCTCGGTCGTCGTGCCCGAGGCGCTGCGGCCGTTCCTCGGCGGGCGGGCCGTCCTCGAACCGGTCAAGTAACCCGGTCCGCACCGCCCAGCACGACCTGCAACTCCCGGGAGACGTACGGCCCATGAGCACCATCAGCCCCAGCCCCGCCTCCCCCGACGGTGGCGACCTGCCCTACCGGCTGGTCGCCACCGACCTCGACGGCACCCTGCTCACCAGCGGGGAGACCGTCTCCGAGCGCACCCGCGCCGCCCTCGCCGCGGCCACCGGCGCGGGCGCGCTGCACATCATCGTCACCGGGCGCTCGGCCGTCTGGGCCCGCCCGATCTTCGACGAGATCGGCTACACCGGGATAGCGGTCTGCGGCCAGGGCGCCCAGGTGTACGACGCCGGCGCGCACAAGCTGCTCACCTCGCTCACCCTGGACCGGCGGCTCGCCGCGATCGCGATCGAGAAGATCGAGGCCCGGACCGGCCCGCTCGCCATCGCCGCCGGCCAGGACGGCCTCGACGGCCAGGTGCTGGCCGGCCCCGGCTACGAGCTGCTGATCGGCTCCGACCTGCCGGTCGTCCGGGTCGAGCGCAGCGAGCTGTTCGACGCTCCGCTCAGCAAGCTGTACATCCAGCACCACGCCCTCACCGACGACGCCCTCGCCGAGGCCGCCCGGCACGCCGCCGGCGACCTGGTCGGCGTGGTGATGGCCGGCGCCGGCGTGGTCGAGCTGCTCCCGCTCGGCCTGTCCAAGGCCACCGGCCTGGCCGTCGCCGCCCGCCGCCTCGGCGTCCGCGCCGCCGACACCATCGCCTTCGGCGACATGCCCAACGACGTCCCGATGTTCGGCTGGGCCGCCCACGGCGTCGCCATGGCCAACGCCCACGAGGAACTCCTCGCCGTCGCCGACGCCGTCACCACCAGCAACGACGAGGACGGCGTCGCCGCGGTCCTGGAGCGCCTCTACCCGCAGCGCTGACGCCTCCGGCGGGGCCGACCGCGGGCCCGCGGGCCCCCGTCCTCCGCGCTGCGGCCTTCCGCCGCGCGCAGTGCCCCGAGCGGCCCGGCCCGGAGGGCCGGTCGGGTGTTCATGTGCTGTTCAGGGGTGGGTTGTAGGATGACCGGGCAAGCAGTTGTAGGATGACCGACGACCGATGATGGCGTGTGCGGTGGGAAGGGAGGTCCGGCATGAGCGGCGGTTTGCAGGCGGCCGGGCGGCGCTCCCTGGTGGACACCGCGATCGAGCAGTTGCGGGAGCAGCTGGCGGGTGGGGCGTGGCCGGTGGGGTCGCGGATTCCCACCGAGCACGAGCTGGCCGAGCAGCTGCACGTCGGGCGGAACACCGTCCGGGAGGCGATCCGGGTGCTGGTGCACGCCGGAATGCTGGTCTCCCGGCAGGGCGAGGGGACGTTCGTCCGCTCCACCAGCGACCCGGCGTCCGTGCTGCGCGGCGTCCAGCGCTCGGGCATCCGGGACGTCCTGGAGGTCCGAGCGGCGCTGGAGACCGAGGGCGCCCGACTGGCCGCGCTGCGGCACACTCCCGAGGACATCCGGCGGATGCGCGCCGCGCTGGCCCGTGAGGCCGAGGTGTTCGCGGCGCACCCCGAGCGGGCGAGCCGCGAGGCCACCGTCGAGCACGACCTGGAGTTCCACACCGCCGTCGTCGAGGCCGCGCACAACCCCGCGCTGGCCGAGGTGTACCGCTACTTCGGCGCCTCCGTACGCGAGGCGATGACCTCCGCCTTCGGCGACCACGACATGCCCGAGGCGGTCGTGGCCACCCACGAGGCGCTGGTCGAAGCGATCGAGGGCGGTGACCCGGACCGGGCCGAGGCGGCGTGCCGTGCGCTGCTCGCCGGCCCGACCGCGGCCGTCGAGCAGCTGCTCGCGGCCATCGCGGCCCGGAAGTAGGACGGCGCGAGCCTCCCTTCCGCCGTCCGCATCCACGCACATTCACGAAAGATCAGCACACCCATGGCCGTCACCCGTGCCCAGCAGCCGGTTGTCACCACTCCTGCCCCGCTCCCCGTCCGCTCGCGGCTGGCCCATCCGCTCCTGCTGCTGACCGGCATCGTGCTGGTCGCGCTGAACATGCGCGCCTGCCTGGCGGCGGTCTCCCCGATGGTCGGCGAGATCCAGCGGACCTTCGGCCTGTCCGCCACCGCGAGCGGGCTGATCACCACCGTTCCGGTGCTGTTCCAGGGCGTCGGCGCCCCGCTCACCCCCCGGCTGACCCGCCGTTTCGGCGCCGAGCGGGTGGTGCTCGGCGCGGTGCTGGTGCTCGGCGCGGGCGTGCTGCTGCGGGTGCTGCCGTCGGTGACGGCCCTGTACGCGGGCTGCGTGGTGATCGGCGTGGCGATCGCGGTGCTGAACGTGTCGATGCCGGGCCTGGTCAAGCGCGAGTTCCCGGACCGCGCGGCCACCATGACCGGCGTCTATTCGACCACCATGCTGGTCGGCGCCACGCTCGCGGCCGGCACCTCCGTCCCGCTGGAGCACGCGCTCGGCGGCGGCTGGCGGGCCTCGCTGGGCGCCTGGTCGCTGCTCGCGCTGATCGCGGCGGTGGCCTGGCTGCCGCAGGTGCTGCGCTCCCGCCAGGAGCAGCACCTGGGAGCGGCGGCCGCGGCCGGCGCGCCGACCAGGCCGATCGAGGGCATCTGGAAGTCCCCGCTGGCCTGGCAGATCAGCCTCTTCATGGGCATCTCGTCGCTGCTGGTCTACACCCTCGTCGCGTGGATGCCGACCATCCTGGCCGACCACGGCATGGAGCGCGGCCAGGCCGGTCTGGTCTTCGCCTTCTCCAACCTGGTGCAGGTGGCGGGCGCCTTCCTGGTGCCGCTGATGGCTGGCCGGATGACCAGCCAGCGCGCGCTGGCGGTGACCATGGCCGCCCTGAACGGGCTGGGCATCGCCCTGCTGCTGGTCGCGCCGGTCTCCGCCGCGTGGGTGTCGGCGACCATCCTCGGTGTGGCCCAGGGCGGTTCGCTGGGTCTGGGCCTGGCGTTCATCGTGCTGCGCACCCGCACCGCGGCCGGTGCCGCCCAGCTGGGCGGGATGTCGCAGGCGATCGGCTACCTGGTGGCGGCGGCCGGCCCGGTGGGCGCGGGCGCACTGCACCAGCTGACCGGCGGCTGGGAGGCCACCCTGGTGCTGATGCTGGTGCTGGTCCTGGTGGTCGGCGCGGCCGGCTGGGGCGCGGGCCGCAACCGCACCCTCTGAGCCGCACTCCCGCACGTCCGCGAGACCCGGGTGCAGCGAGCCCCGGACGCCTTCACGGGCGTCCGGGGCTCGCTGCCGTACCGGGTCCGGTGCCCTACGGGGCTCCGCGCCGTACCGGGCTCACTCCTCGCCGGCGAGGGTCATCCCGGCCAGCTTCACCGAGGCGAACACCGTCGCCGCGACCGTGACCACCAGCAGCAGCGGCACGGCGGCCCCGAGCGAGACGTCCGAGCTGATCGCGTTCTGTCCGGCGACCGCCTCGGCCACCGAGCGGCCCCACTGCTGGACACTCAGCGTCCGGGCGCCCTCGACGAAGTTGCCGACCGTCGACTCCCAGATCAGGGCGTACGCCAGCCCGGCGACCACCGCGTGCCGGGTGACCACGCCGAGCAACAGGAACAGCGCGCTGTACGCGGCCCCGGCGACCAGCACCGCCACGGTGTAGCCGAGCGCCACGCCGTCCTGGGTGCCGACCAGCAGCAGCCCGGCCAGCAGCGTCGGGACGACCGAGAACAGCCAGGTGACGCCGATCGCGACGGCCAGCTTGGTGGTGATGATCCGCCACCGGGGCAGCGGCTTGGCGAGCAGGTAGACGATCGAGCCGTCGTCGATCTCGTTGGCGATCACCCCGGTGCCGACCACCAGCCCGAGGATCGGGATCAGGGTGCCGAGGCCGAGGGCGCCGAGGATGTTGCCGGCCATGTCGTGCCGGTCGGCGCTGGACACGCTCGCGATGGCCGAGATGACCAGCAGCAGGGCGGGGACCACCAGCAGCAGCAGGCCGCGGCGGCGGCCCAGCAGCCCGCGCAGGGTCAGCCTGGCGACGGTGGGGTTCATGGTCGGTCGGCCCCTTCCTGGGCAACAACGGCCTGGGCAACAACGGTCCTGGCGGCGGTACTCACGCGGAGACCAGGTACGAGAAGACACTCTCCAGCGATTCGTCCGCCGGGGAGACGGTGTACAGCCGGATGCCGGCCTCCCGGGCGACCCTGGGCAGCAGGGTGGTGAAGCCCTGGAAGTTCACCGCTTCGATCCGCAGCGCCCGTTCCCGGTCGTCCACCTCGATGCCGGTGGTGGAGCCGTCGGCGATCAGCGCGGCGGCGAGCCGGCGGTCGTCGCTGGAACGGACCAGGTAGCGGTGCGGGCGGTCGGTCATCAGCCGGCGGATCTTGCGGAAGTCGCCCGAGGCGGCGTGCCGTCCGGCGACCACCACCTCGATGTGCCGGGCCAGCTGCTCGACCTCCTCCAGGATGTGGGAGGAGAACAGCACGGTCCGGCCGTCCTCGCCGAAGCGGCGCAGCAGGTCCATCAGCTGGAGCCGCTGGCGCGGGTCCATGCCGTTGAAGGGCTCGTCGAGCAGCAGCACGGACGGGTCGTGGACCAGCGCGGAGGCCATCTTGACCCGCTGCTTCATGCCCTTGGAGTAGGTGCCGGTGCGGCGGTCCTTGGCGTAGGCCATCTCCACCAGGTCCAGCGCGCGGCGGGCGGCGGCGCCCGGCTGGGGCAGGCCGTGCAGTTCGGCGTTGGCGAGGACGAACTCCCAGCCGGTCAGGTAGTCGTACATCGACTCCCGCTCGGGCACCAGGCCGATCTGCTTGTACACCTGCTGGTTGCGCCAGATCGGCGCGCCGTCCAGGGTGACGGAGCCGCTGGAAGGGGCCAGGAAGCCGCTCATCATGTGGATGAGGGTGGACTTGCCCGCCCCGTTGGGACCGAGCAGGCCGGTGATGCCCGGGCCGATGGCCATGGTGA
The DNA here is from genome assembly GCF_020103755.1 of Streptomyces sp. LS1784. Lineage (GTDB taxonomy): Bacteria > Actinomycetota > Actinomycetes > Streptomycetales > Streptomycetaceae > Kitasatospora. Next base: position 6,517 of record NZ_JAHSQD010000154.1, on the reverse strand, counting down.
TGTCGTTGACCGCGACCACGTTCCCGAACCAGCGGGAGACCTTGTCGATGCTGATGGTGGCCATGTCGCCCTCTCACACGTTCCGATAGCGGCGCAGCAGCAGCCGGTACGAGCCGGCCACCATGGTCACCGCGACGAGCGCGAACACCGCCGTTCCGAGGCCGCCCGGCGCGTGCCGGCGGTCGAGCCCCCCGCCGAGGCCGAACACCTCGTTGACCAGGGACTCCACCAGGTCGGTGGGCGAGATCAGCGACATCCACTGCGCGGCGTCGGAGCCGGTCGTGCTGGGGTTGCTGATCCCGACCGCGGCCGCTCCCAGCGCGGCGCTGACCGCCAGGTAGCCCATGATGGCGGCCACCCCGAAGCCCCGGCGCGGGGTGGCGGCCGCGATCACCACGGCCACCGAGGTCGGCACCAGGGCGTACAGCACGGCCGCGACCAGGCCGTACAGGAAGTGCCCGGTGTTGTGCGCGAAGTCCATCCCGCCGAGCAGCGCGCCGACGTACAGCACCAGCAACGGGGCCACCATCAGCAGCAGTTGGGCGCAGACCATGGCGCCGAACTTGGCCCTGACGTAGTCGGTGCGGGTGATCGGGCGGGAGAAGTAGAGCGGGACGGTCTGGTAGCGCAGGTCCCGGGAGAGCAGCACCGGCGCCTGGGAGGCGAGGAAGACCGAGACCACCAGGCTGAGCATGGAGAGGTAGCCCGCGTACTCGACCGGCAGCTCGTCGCGCTTCATCACGACCGAGAGCGCCACCATGATCAGCGCCGGCACGGTGATCACGCCCAGCACCAGCATCGGCAGCACCTTGGACTTGCCGGAGCGCCCGAGGCCGTACGCGGCGCGCAGGCTCTGGGTGAAGAGCGCGCGGGTGGCGTAGGAACGGCCGAGCCGGGGACCGGTGTAGCCGCGGTAGCCGATGTCGTGGATGACGCCGGTGTCGGCGGACCTGGTCTCAGGAGGCAGCGACATCGTTCGTCCCTCCCCTGCTGTCCTGCGGGGCCTGGGCGTCCCGCTCGTGGGCGTCGGTGAAGAGCTCGGCGACCCGGTGGCGGCGCTGCTCCAACCGGACCAGGCCGAGACCGAGTTCGGCGACGGCGTCGCGGATGGTGTCGTACGTCGAGTCGTCGGCCAGCCGGACCAGCAGCTGGTGCGAGCCCTCCGGCTGGACGGACAGGCCGGCCGCGGCGAGCCGCTCGCGGACCGCCGGGCCCGGCTCCAGGCCGTGGTCCTCCGGGTGGTCGCTGACCTCGACCGCGAGGACGGCCGTCGCCTCGGTGAAGGAGGCGGTGGAGGAGGAGCGCAGCAGCTTGCCGCCGTCGATCACGACCAGGTGGTCGCAGGTCCGCTCCAGCTCGCCGAGCAGGTGGGTGGTGACCAGCACCGAGATGCCGAAGTCGGTGTGCACCCGGCGGATCAGGCCCAGCATCTCGTCCCGGCCGGCCGGGTCGAGGCCGTTGGTCGGCTCGTCCAGCAGCACCAGCTTCGGGTCGTGCACCAGTGCCTGGGCGAGCTTGACCCGCTGCTTCATGCCGGTCGAGTAGCCGCCCATCGGGCGGTACCGCTCCTCGTAGAGGCCGACGTGCCGCAGGGTGTCCGCGGTGCGCTCACGGGCGGCGGTGGCGGGCAGGCCCGCCATCCGGGCCATGTGCACCACGAACTCGGTCGCGGAGACGTCCGGTGGCAGGCAGTCGTGCTCGGGCATGTAGCCGACCTGCGCGCGGATCTCGGAGCCCCGGGTGGCGACGTCCAGGCCGAGGACCTCGCCCCGGCCGGAGGTCGCCGGGGCGAGCCCGAGCAGGATCTTGATCAGGGTGGACTTGCCCGCGCCGTTGGCCCCGACCAGACCGACCACACCCGGCCGCACCTCGACGGTGAGCTGGTCGAGGGCGGTGACGCGGGGAAACCTCTTGGTGAGGCCGTCCGTCTTGATGACAGCTGTGGACACGGCACCAACGTAACGGTCTTGTGCGGCAAGGGCCATGGGCTCGAATGACGAGCCCGTCTGCTGCTGCGGTATGACGCCGGGCCCCCTCCCCCCTAGGGGTTCGGCAAAAGCGGAACCCGCCTGTACCCTTTGTCGAACTCTTTGCGTACTTGCCGAATTCTTTGCCGACGGGGGTGCCGGAACAGCGTGCCGGCACGGGAGGGGATCGATCGACATGTCTGATCGGGCGACCGCGTTCGACCGCATGATGAACCCTTGGGCCTACGACGCGGACGGGAACCTGACCGCTCAGGCCCGCGCCCAGGAGGCGGCCCGCACACAGATCAACTCGGCCTCGGCGTCGGGCGGCGGAGGCGGCGGGGGCGGGGGCGGCTTCAGCGCCGACCCCAACGCGCTCACCACCGCGGGGAACAGCTCCGACCAGATCCACGCGCGCCTCAACACCGACGGCCGGGGCGCCGACGAGGCCACCACCAAGGTCTCCACCTCGCTCGCCAACTGGAGCACCGGCAAGGCCGCGGCGGGCGCCGTCGGCACCTGGGACCAGTGCGTCGCCGCCCTCGGCGCCACCATCGGGCAGACCACCCAGGCGCTGCGCGCCACCGCCACCAACTACCGCCAGAACGAGTCGGCCGTCCAGCACGACCTCGGCGCCTGAGAGGACAGCTGCAATGGTCGACTTCCACGAACTCAGCACCGCCGACTTCGGCGTCCTGGACACCGCCGCCACCGCCTGGACCACCGTCGCCCAGAAGCTCCAGGCGATGGACGGCGACTGGGACACCACGGTCATAGCCAAGGTCAACTCCGCCTGCTGGACCGGCCCTTCGGCCGACCAGGCCCGCCCCGGCCTCCAGCGCACCAACGAGCAGCTGACCGCCGCCGTCACCGAGGCCAACGCCTTCGCCTCGACCTTCACGGAGGCGTCGACCGAGTTCAAGGCGGCGAAGACCAAGCTCGACAAGGCGGTCGCGGACACCCGGACGGCCGGACTGACCGTCACCGACAACGGCACCGTGAGCTGGCCCCCGGCCGACAACGAGACCCGGCACGACTACGAGGCCTACCGGGATTACCAGAAGGAGTGGGGCGACAAGGCGGGGGCCGCCCGCAAGGCGATCGACGCGGCGGTCGCGGAGGCCACCGCCGCCGACGAGCGGATCGCCTGGGCGCTGCGCTCCGACAGCATGACCGACGGGCAGAAGTCCTTCAACGGCAAGGCCATCGGCGGCGGCCCGGAGGCGGACGGCAAGCGCGCCGCCCAGCTCGCGGCCAGGGGCGGTGACATATCCGATCCCGAACTCACCGAGCTGAACTCACTGTTGGCCGCGCACGGCAACGACCCGAAGTTCTCCACCAAGTTCTACCAGGACCTCGGCCCGGACGGCCTGATCAAGTCCTGGAACAGCATGGTCGGCGACCCGGCGCACCCCCGCGACGACAAGTCCCCGCGCTGGAAGGCCTACGAGGAACTCCAGAAGAACCTCGGGCTCAGCCTGGCCACCGCCACCCGCACCACCACCGAGCCGCACCTGTCGGACGAGTGGGCCGCAGCGCTGCGCAAGGCCGGCTCCCAGCCGGTCTGGGACAAGCCCTACCGGGCCTCCGGCCTGGACTACGTGCCGTACGGCTACCAGGTGCTCTCCGGCATCCTGATGAACGGGAACTACGACGCCCACTTCATCAACCCGATCGCCGAGCACGTCACCCAGCTCGACACCCAGGACAGGTACTGGCCGGCCCCGCCGCCCGGCTCCAAGATCCACGGTTTCAACCTGACCGGGGGCGACGAGGCGGGCTCCGGCTTCCGCCCCACCACCGCCGTCCTGGAGGCGCTCGCGCACAGCCCGGAGGCGGCCAACAAGTTCTTCACCGAACAGCCGACCGCGTACAACGAGGACGGCACGGTCAACAAGGGCGGCAAGCCCAAGCCCTCGGACTACTTCGACTACTACGCCCACGACAAGGACTGGATCCCGGACACCACCTCGCGGGACTCCAAGGTGTGGGACGCGAGCAAGCAGGCCGGACCGGCCGCCTTCGGCCGCGCCCTGGAGGCGGCCACCACCGGCCACCCGTACGACGAGCCGGGCCCCGTTCCGCCGGACAGGCACACCACCGAGCAGGCCGACCTGATGAAGCGGGTCGTGGACACCTTCGGCCGGCACGGCGACGACGGGGGGCTGGACGACATCAAGGGCGACGGCAAGCTCGCCGCCATGCGGGGCAGCCTCGGGCACATGAGCGCCGAGTACATCGGGGACATCCAGAACGCCCTCTCCCATACCCATGCGCTGCCCGTCAACGGCTCCCCGGCCAATCTCGGCAAGTCCAGCGTGGCCGGCCTGCTGGACGCGCTCGGACGGGATCCGGAGTCCTACGGCGCCGTGGTCAACGCCAACCAGGCGTACACCACCGCCCTCATCCGCGGCCACATGGACGGCGGGCAGACCGACTTCGCCCGGCTCAACGTCGACATCGACAACATCGCCCACGCCGGCGGGATCGCCAGCGGCATCCTCAACGAGGCTCGGGTCGACGAGGTGCACTACCAGCACGCCAAGTCCGACAAGGAGTTCAACGAGGCGCTGGAGAAGAACGTCGGCTACGCCAAGGACGCCTTCAACAGCGTCATCGGCACGGTGACCGAGAAGGTACCGGTCGGCGGCGAGATCGCGGGGAAGATCGTCGACTCGATCGCCGAGAGCGTGATCGAGGCCAACAAGCAGGACACCACGGCAGCCGGCCAGCAGACCGCACGCAACGACGATGCCGATGCCCAGAACCAGGCGGTGGGAGGCGTCAAGCAGGCCGTCAAGGACGCCGGCAGCGGCTCCGGGATGAGCCTTGAGGACATCGAGCGCCTCGCCGAGAGCGCCGGGAAGAGCGTGATGGACGGCTACAACGGCGGCGTCACGAACAACCACTCCGCCAACGCGAAGGGCAGCGCGTGAAGGATCTCGCGGCTCGGTGGATCCGCTTCCTGGCGAACCGGTGGGCGTGGCGCCTCGACAGCCGCTGGTGGCTTCCCCGCTTGCTGGTCCTGGCGGTGGCGGCCGCCGGGTTCGTCGGCTACCGGGACTGGCAGGGACACCGTCCCACCGACCCGCCCGGCCGCGCCGCCCACCTCTGCAGGATGCCCACCGGCCCCGACACCCCGCTCGGGCGGCTGCTGCCCAACGGCGAGCAGGACGTGGAGGAGCAGACGAAGTCCTACATCGGCCGCGACCCGCAGACCTGCGTCATCCGGGTCGACGGGCGCACCGCGATCACCTTCACGTCCGTCGGGCACAAGGGTGAGCTCGCCCTGACCTCCGAGGCCGCCAAGCGCCCGGACGCGCGCAGCTTCGACATCGCCGGCCTCGGCTCGTCGTGGCCGGGCGGCACTGCCGTGGCCGCGAGCTGTCTGGGCGGGAGGTACCGCTCGAACGACTACATCCAGTTGGAGGTCGCCACCGGAGAGGCCGCCCGCACCCCCGACGACTCCGGCGACGGCGTCCGGGCCGAACTCGAACAGCTCACCCGGGCCGCACTGGTGGAGGCGAGGAAGGACCTGTGCTCATGAAGCGATCCCAGGCACTGCTGGCCGGCGGAACGGCGCTGCTGCTCGGCGGCGGCCTGCTCGGCTGGCACCTGTACCTCGACCACACCGAGTACCGGCCGCCGGCCGTGGCCCTGTCACACGGAGAGTGCCGGGGCCTGCTCGACGACCCGGGGATCGCCGAGCTGTTGGGCCGCGCCCCCCGGGTCTTCGCGACCACGGAGTACGTGCCGGCGACGGCCGAGGCCAAGCCTTCCCTGCACTGCCGGATCTCTGGAGAGGACGGACGGTCCCTGGCCGCCGACGCGGAGTTCGGAGATGTGAGGTCCGGCGGCGACAGCCTCGGAGCAGCCGCCTTCGGTTGCTCGGTGAACGGCCGGACCGAGGTCTACCGGGCGGTCCTCCGGATCACCGCGAAGGGCAGAAAACCCTTCCCCGACGGACCCGGCCGGGAGCGGATGGGCGAGCTGGCGAGCGGCTTCGCCAAGCGGGCCGCCGAGCAGCAGCTCGGCTGCGCGGGCGGCGCCGAGCAGCTCGAAGCGATGTGAGCCGACCGGCGCCGGGAGCGGCGCGGGATCAGCTGTGGGCGCGCTCCCACAGCTCGGTGACCTTGCCGGAGGCGTCGATCGCCACCTTGTAGTCGCCGGCCGAGCAGGGGTACGAGCCCTTGTCGCTGAGCGGCGTGGCGAGGCACTCGTTGACGTGCTTCACCAGGTCGGCCAGGTTGACGTCCTTCGGCGGGGCCAGCACCGAGCTCAGGTGGCCCTTGGCGGTGGGCGCGAACGGGGCGCTCTTGTCCGCGCCGACCGGCTCGAAGACGACGTCGTTCACGCCGCAGGCGTCCTTGGTCTCCTTGTAGACCAGGGTCGTCGCACTGGTGCCCTTCGCCGGGTACACCCACTTCTGCCCGGCGGGCAGCGGCTCGTGGGTGCAGAAGCCCTCCGGCTCGCCGGCCGCGGACGGCTTGCCCGTCGCGGCGGGCTTGCCGGTCCCCGCGGGCTTGCCGCTCGGCGCCGGGCTCCCGGCG
>NZ_JAHSQD010000153.1 GCF_020103755.1 Streptomyces sp. LS1784 | reverse complement strand
ACGGCTCGATGAACGTCCACTGCTCGTCGGTGAGTTGCCTACGTGTCACACGCAACGTCCTACCGGATCCCGCTTTCGAGCAAGCACGAAACCGCAATATTGATCACGACATCACACAGGCCCTAGTTGTGCGGGTGGCCGAGCCAGCGGGTCGCGGCCTGCTGGAATGCTTCGGTGTCGGCGTGGTCGTCCGCCCACGCCACAATGCCGTCCGGCCGGATGAACAGGGCAGTGAATCCGAGGTCGTTGCGTACCGGTCCGGCCGCATGGTGGATCCGGCCCGCCCAGCCCTTGGCCGCGGTCTGCAGCGCACGGTCGCGGCTGAAGTCCAGGAGCACGCCCTGGCCCTGGCGCAGCAGTTCACCGAGGCGGGTGCCGTCCTGGAAGCGGAAGTCGGGGGCGCTGTGGCCGACGAGCGGCTGCTCGCTGCCCAGGTCGTAGTGGTGGAACAGTCCCGAGGTCTGCCGGTACACATGGGTGACCCCGTCGGGGGCGCTCATCAGGTCGAGGACCAGCTTGCGCAGGGCGGGGGCGTTGGGGCCCGGCTTCATGGTGGCGACCTGGGCGCGGGACCAGTCGAGGACGGCGGCGCCGATGGGGTGGCGCTCGTCGGTGTAGGTGTCGAGCAGGCCCTCGGGCGCGGTGCCGTGGACGGTGGCGGCGAGCTTCCAGCCGAGGTTGACGGCGTCGCCGATGCCGAGGTTGAGGCCCTGGCCGCCAAGCGGTGAGTGGATGTGCGCGGCGTCACCGGCGAGCAGGACGCGGCCCTTCTTGTAGCTGGTGACCTGCATGGCGCGGTCGGTGAAGCTGGAGGCCAGCTCGACGTCGGTCAGCGTCACGTCGGTGCCGGAGATGCGGCGCAGGACCGCCTGGAGGTGCTCGCGGGTCAGCGGCTGGGAGCGGTCGAAGGTGCCGCCGTCGAAGTCGTTCATGCCCAGATGGCCCTCGAAGGGCGTGCGCAGGTACATGCCGGTCGGCGTCAGGTTGAAGCCGAGCGGCAGCTGCTGGGGGTCGGCGAAGGCGACCTTGGCGACGTAGCCGGTGAACAGCGGGTCGGTGCCGACGAAGTCGAAGCCCACGAGCTCGCGCACCGCACTGCGCCCGCCGTCGCAGCCCACCAGCCAGCGCCCCCGGTATTCGTGTCCGTCGGCAGTGGCGGTGACGCCGTCGTCGTCCTGCGTCACGGCGGTGACGGGAACGCCCCGGATGATCTCCACGCCGAGCGAGGCGGCCCGCTGGGCGAGCACCGTCGAGACGGCTTCCACGCTCGTCATGAACCCTTGCATCGCCGGGCCGGGCAGCCGGAACGGCAGAGCGGACGCGTCGATGCCACCCGCGTCCAGGCCCATGCCCGCGAAGTGGGACACGTCGCGGGGAGCGGGCGCTTCACCCGCGTCGGGGTCCGCACCGACCTCCTTCTCGTCGGCGCCGGAGGCGTCCATCATCGCTTCGAGCAGGCCGCGGCGGTGTAACGTCTCGGCCGAGCCCGCGTTCAGGCCCCGCATGCCGAGCGGGAGTGCCTTCAGCGGCGAGGTGGGTTCCCGGTCCCGCTCAAGGATCAGGACCGAGCAGCCGGACAGGGCCAGTTCGCCGGCCAGGAACAGGCCGACCGGGCCGCCGCCCGCGATGACTACGTCACGCATGAGAGATTCCCCCTCAAGGAAGTCCAGTTGGCTGCCGACCCGGTGGGGCGGGGTCAGCGCAGGTGGGTGAGGCCGTCGAGGACGACGGCGATGCCGGTGAGGAACTGCTCGCGGTCGTCGTGCTCTCTCATCTGGCCGACGATGGCGTGCAGGAACGGGTAGGACTCGGCGTCGAGATCCTGCCACCCCTGCGAGGCCGCGTCGAAGAACTCCTCGTGGTCCGCATCGGGGTCGACGCCTGAGGTGTCCCCCTCGATGCGGGCGTTCTGGCTGATCGCGCCGAGGATGTAGTGCACGAGCGTCGAGGCGGCGTCGAACCAGCGAGCCTGTGGGACGCCCAGGGCCCCCACCTGCCGGCCGAGCCTTTCGAAGATCCCCACCGTCACCGGGCCGACGGGGTTGCGGATGATCTGGAGGGTCAACCGCGTGGCGAGCCAGCGGTGTTCGGCGATGGCGTCGAACACCGCCAGTGCGACGACGCGGATCTCGTCCTCGGGTGTGGCCTGCGCCCCGGCGGGCTTGGTCGCCAGAGCCGCGGTGATGACGGTTTCCGTCGCCGCGTCCAGCAGTTCGTCCCGGTTGCCGACGTGGTAGTAGATCGCCCCTGACCCGGTGGCCAGGCGATCGGTCATCACCCGGACGGTCAGGGCGCCCTCGCCACCGGTATCGAGAAGGTCGATCGCGGTGTCGATGATCTGCTCCCGGGAGAGCACCTGGTTACGCCGCTGAGTCCGGCGTGCTCGTGTTGGCGCGTCCCCAATATGACACAGTTGGATCACTGCACCAAGTTAGAGCACTGAGCTAACTTGGAGCATCGCTCCATATTGGAACGTTGCGCCAAATGGGTCGGAGGACCGCGCCGCCCCCGCTCACGAAGGAGGCACGATGCACCCCGTCACGATCATCGGCGCCGGGCTCGGCGGACTCACGCTGGCGCGCGTCCTGCACCTGAACGGCATGCCCGCCGTGGTCTACGAGGCAGAAGCCTCGCCCACGGCGCGGGCACAGGGCGGGATGCTCGACATCCACGACTACAACGGACAGCTCGCCCTCGACGCGGACGGCCGGCCGGAGGCGCTGCGCGCGGACCTGCGCCGGATGCTGCTCGACGCGCTGCCCGCCGGCACCGTCCGCTGGGGGTGCAAGGTCAGCGGTGCCCGCGCCCTGATCGGCGGCGGGCACGAGGTGGCCTTCGCCGACGGCAGCAGCGTGACCGCCAGGGTGCTCGTCGGCGCGGACGGCGCCTGGTCACGGATACGCCCGCTGGTGTCGAAGGCGATACCCGAGTACGTCGGCACGTCGTTCGTCGAGACCTACCTGTTCGACGCTGACAGCCGGCACCCGGCCGCCGCGAAGGCGGTCGGCGGCGGCTCGATGTTCGCCCCCGCAGGAGACAGGGCGCTCACAGCCCACCGTGAACGCGGCGACACCCTGCACGCCTACATCTCCCTTATCGGCGACGCCGCCCACCTGCTGGCCCCCAACGGCGAAGGCGCCAACTGGGCCCTGTACGACGGTGCGGAACTCGGCAAGTCCCTGGCCGCCCACCCGGGCCGTCTCGAATCCGGCCTCGACGCCTACGAGCAGGACATGTTCGCCCGCATGAGCCGGGCCGACGCCGAGACGGCCAAGCACCTCGAAGAGACCTTCGGCGACACCATCCCCGACAGCCTCCTCGCCCTGATGCCCGAACACCAGCAAGGCCACTGAACAGGCCACCCGGACGTTCCGCCGGCCTGTACCGGATCGGCCTGTACCGAATCGGCCTCCCCCGCGCTCACGGCTCCGCCGTGCCCGTACGGGACGCGTCGGCCGGGCCACCCCCACCCACGGCCCCGGGCGCGGTACCGCCGAGGACGAAGGCGAGCACGGCCTCGTTGACCGCCTTCGCGTGCGGCGCGCCCATGCGGCCAGCGCCCCGAGCAGTGCCGCCCGTCTCCGAGCGGACCGTCCCGAGCACCGAAGCGACCGCGTCCAGCCCAGCCGCGCCCTCCAGCCGCCACGTCTTGTGCCGGGCAGCGGTGTTGCCGTCGGAGGCAAGCCTCACCACCGAACATTCGGTCCAGGCCGTTCAGGCCGTTCAGGCCATGCAGGCGGTCCGGGCCGTGCAGGCAGTCCGGGCAGCCGAACCCGACGGCAAGGGTTCGGCCGCGCCGAGCACGCCCGGAGGCGGGCGCGGTTCAGCGGCGGTCGCCGCCGATGGTGTCGGTCTCGCGCAGCACTGCCAGCGCGAAGGCGAGACGCTTGTCCAGCCAGCCGTCCCGCTTGACGAAGTACCAGCGCGTGCCGTCGGAGCGGCGCGGGAAGGTCAGCACCGCTTCCCCCGTCCCGTCCGCCCCCTCCCCCGCGCCCACGACCGTCGCCCAGACCACCGGCTTGAGGCTCCCCCCGGAACCCGTCGCTTCGTCGGACCCGAAGGACAGCAGGGAGTCGACGATCCCGTCGAGGACGTGGCCAGCCCCACGCCCCAGGGACGCTCCCGGCCCTCCCCGAGCCCAGGCCCGTGGGGCCACGATGACCGGGTGCCCGAGCTGTTCCATCCACAGGCCCTGCTGGGTGAGCCGCTTCGTGACCGGTGTGCGACGGACGGAGCCGAGCTCCCGGCCGGCAGTGTCCGTCACCCGGTAACGGTCGGAACCGTCCGGCAGCACCGTACACAGCAGTTGCCGCCCGGCCTCGTCCTCGAAGAGCCGGAAACCGCCCTTCGCAAGCGGTCCGGCCGGCTCCACGGGGACGATGTAGACGCCAGGGACCATGTACTCGTCGCCCCCGCGCGTCCTCACGAACCGGACCGCGTGTGCGCCCTCGCCCCGCTTCGACGTGCGGAACGTGTTCCGCAACGTCCTGCCCACCGTGAACTGGGTGATCTCGTCCCAGTGCAGCGCCTCGAAGGGCTCGTCCCGCCTGCTTCGTCCGAACACCGTCAGCTTCCCTTCCCGCCCGCCGGATTCCTCTCCGGCGGCACGAGAATACGAGACCGCCGCGCGCAGGGCCGGGCCGCGGCCGCCTCGTGGAAGCGCAGGTCGGCCCACTTCGTCACGTTCGACCTGCTCCGTCTCGGCGACACCGACCCGACCGGGTGGCCACACGAACGGCGCCGCACCGCGCCGCAGGAATGTTCACGGAGGCCCGGCAGACCGGGCTACTGACCCTGCGCCCCCACCACAGAACCCGCAGAAGCGCGCAAGTGACCGGACTGGAGCGCCTACCTTCAAGTCCGGCCTCCAGCCGGACGGCGGCACACCCCGGATCCGGTGCTGCCGCGAATTCGCGCCAACCCGGCCGGCGCCGCGCCAACCACTGGGTGACGGTACGCCGGCCGCGCTCGCCCTCGCGCTGATCCCCGCAGCCGCTCCAACGGCCGCCGCCGCTGCACCGAGCGCCGCGTCCGTCGCCTCCAAGCACCGCGCGCTGCCCGAGCCATCCGTTTGAGGAATGCCTCGCGGATGTCGTCGCGGACGTCCCGGCGAATCCGCAGGCTCGGTCACCGACATCCCACAGGGCGTCACCGGCAAGGTCCTCAGGCACCAGCTCCGCCGACGTTGTGACACGCTCGCGGACTACCTTCGCGCCAGCGGCCCCGCCGTGGTGGCCGCCGCCCTCCAGTCGGCGGGAGACCACCATGACGCGCGGACGTCACCCCCGGGCGGCGGGAGTTCCCTGAGCGGTGACGTCCGCGCCGGCCCACTCGGTGGCCAGCATCGCGTACACGGCCAGGTCCGCCCGCTGCCCCTTGAGCATCTCGCCCTGCACGAAGAACGCTTCCCGACGCATGCCGAGGCGCTCCATCAGCCGCATCGACGAAACGTTGCTCCCGTTGCACATGCCGATCACCCGGTGGAAGCCGTGCCGCTCGAACGCCAGCCGCAGCACCTCGCGGCCGGCTTCGGTGGCATACCCGCGGCCGCCGTGGTCGGGGTTCATCACGAAACCCATCTCGGCGCGGCCCAGTTCGGCGCTCAGCCAGTCCAGGTTGAACTCGCCGATGAGCCGACCGGACTCGCGCAACTCCACCGCGATAGCCAGGTTGTCGCCCTCCCCGGCCAGCTCGGACTGCGTGATCCTGGTGGCCAGCGCGGTGCGCGTCTCCTCCCGGGTACGGGTGTCCCACAGCAGATACCGGGTCACGTCCGGACGGCGCTGGATGTCATGCAGGTCGTCGAGATCCGTCTCGGTGAAGGAACGCAGCACCAGCCGGTCAGTGACAACAGGATCCACGGGTGAGACTCCGAATGAGATTCTTCGATGAATGGTCCAGCGTACTAGCATCCGAAAATCGGCATTTATCCGGACGAAGCGAAGCGGCACAGCCGATTGCCAGAAGGCCGATGCCCTGCGGCCGGCTTCAGTCTCCGAAGCGGCGCAGATCTCGGTCCCAGCTGTCGGCAACGGGTGAAACGAGGACCACGGACGGCGGATCAAAAGCGGGTCACTGCGTGATCTCTTGATCATCCTGACTTCACTGGTACGGGAGTCGGGAGGGAAGAGGTGATCGGGGTGGAGGACTGGGCCGAGATCCGGCGGCTGCATCGGGGCGAGGGGTTGTCGGCACGGGCTGTGGCCCGGCAGCTGGGGATCTCCCCGGGGTACCGTGGCGCGTGCTCTGGCCTCGGACCGGCCGCCGGTCTACCAGCGCCCGTTGAAGGGCTCGGCCGTGGACGTCTTCGAACCTGCCATCCGTGAGCTGCTGAAACAGACCCCGACGATGCCGGCCACCGTGATCGCGGAGCGGATCGGCTGGCAACGTGGGCTGTCGATCCTGCGGGAGCGAGTACGCAAGCTGCGGCCGGCCGCCCGCAGGCCTCACCGCCCCGACGACGGACACCGGACAGGAACCCGGCCCGGCCGGAACGAGGCAGGATAGCGCGCGTTTGGAATGACGCTCACCGCCAGTCGGCGCCGACACCTGGACCACCGACAAGCGCCGCTCCTTCGCCAACGACCTGGAGCACTCCCAACTGCTCGCCGTGTCCGCGGCCAGCAACCGGGCCGAGGGCGACAAGCGCCCCGACTCCTGACGGCCGCCGTCCGTCGCCTACTGGTGCACCTACTCCAGGGCCTGGGCCAACATCAAGTACGTCTACGGCCTCAGCACCACGGCGAGCGAGAAGAACGCTCTGGTCGAGATGCTCAACACCTGCGCATGGTCGTCGACCGGGCCGGCCCGCCCCGCGGCCTGGAGCGGGCCGGCCATGCCTGTCCGTGACCTCGGCCATCGGTTGCCGTTGCTCTTGCCGTAAACCGGTTCTGGAACGCCCGGGGCGCTGGAGACGATCCTGCTGTCGATCATGGCGATCCAGGTCCCGCGCTCGGTGTCGTACTCTTCGAGCCGGCCCCTGCGGGCACGGCCCGGACCCGGCACCGCAGCGGGCTGCAGCAGGCGGACGCCCACCCCGGGCAGGAGCGTTCGCGGCCGCCGAAGCCGAACTCACCGCCACCGGGGCGGTGGCCGCCGAGCCGCCAGGTTTCGGACAATCAGAGCGCCCCGGGGCCTGGGGTTCCGCCCGCGGCGGACAGGCGGGATGATGGCGGATGTGATCACCGCAGCTGCGCAGTTCGCCCCAGCCGCCGGGGATGTCGAGGGCAACGTCCGAACGGTGTCCGGCCTGATCCGCCGGGCCGGTGCCGAGGGCGCGCGCGTCGTCGTCTTCCCCGAGCTGGCCCTCACCGGCTACGAACCGACCCTCATCCGCACGACCCCGGCCGCTTGTCTCACCGAGGCAGACGCCCGGCTCGATCCGGTACGGGAGGCCTGCCGCGCGACGGGAGCGGCGGCCGTCGTCAACGGACCGGTGCTCATGGCCGGGGCGGAGGGCCGGCCGGGTATCACCTCGCTGGTCGTCGGCCCGGACGGCGCGCTCCTCGCCCGCTACGACAAGAGGCATCTGTACGGCGTCGAGGCCGAGGTCTTCGCCCCGGGCACCGCCGACGGGCGCTTCACCCTCGACGGCGTCCGATTCGCGCTCGCCACCTGCTACGACAACCGCTTCCCCGACATCGCCGAGCGGGCCGCCTCGGACGGCTGCACCGTCTATCTGGCGAGCTCGGCGTTGGACGCCGACAACGACTCGTTCGAGAAGGTGTATCCGGTACGGGCCAGGGAGTTCGGGCTGTACGTGGTCCTGGCCGACCTCGTCGGCCCGAGCGAGGCGGGCCCGTGCACGGGCCGCAGCGGCGCGTGGGGCCCGGACGGCGAGCGGATCGCCGACGCGGGCCCCGACGGGGAGGGGTTCGCCCTCGCCGAGGTGAGCTGACGAACCCGCCGGGTGAACTCGGCGGCACGCAGGACGGTCCGGCGTTCGGCCAGGCCCGGCGCGCGTCGGACTTGTCGGCGACTTCCGAGAGTTGGCTCCCTGGCCGCGGCGAGGAGACAGGTCGAGTGGTCACCCGACAGGGTCCGCGGGAGCTCGCTCCCGCGGCCCCTGGGGGAACTGTGCTCGATCACAGCCGGGCGGCCAGCCAGATGGTCACGACCGCGGCGGCGGTGAGCCCGGTATTGAGTGCGATCCGGCGGTCTTCGCCAGTCAGATGGACGGTGATCGCGCCGGTCTGCAGGAATACGAAGCCGATGGCCGCGGTCGGCGCCAGCGAGGGAGCGACGCCGGTCAGCGGTGGCAGGATCAGGCCGGTCGCGCCGAGTATTTCGACCGCTCCCAGCGCCCTGAGGGCAGGCAAAGGTATGCGGTCGACCCAGGCCATCATCGGTCGGAGTTGATCGCGGCTGCGGATCACCTTCAGCGTGCCTGCGTAGGAGTAGAAAAGCGCGAGCAGTCCCGCGACGATCCAATAGGCGATGTTCATGGTTCCCGTTCATGGGCCACCGGTTCACGGGGACCCGTCGATTGCGTTGCTTGCCGGAAGAGCCCTGGTGAAGGCCCGGTCCGTCGTCCGAGGGACCCGGACGCCGAAGGGCGGCAGCGCCGCCACCCTGCCGGTCGAAAGGAGGGTGGCCGGGCCGTGCCGTGCTGTCGGCTTCAGGCGAGGTCGGTGGCGGGCTCGGTCGCGTAGCGGCTCATCGCGTCGATGTTGGCCTGTGGCGTCAGTGGCCGGCCGCCGGCGAGCTCCTCCTGGAGTTCTCGGAAGTACTGCACGTACAGGTCGGGGGTGAATGTGCTGAGCATGACGGCGGGTCGGTCGGTCAGGTTGGCGAAGGTGTGCGGGGTGCCGGGCGCAACCACCACGAGCGTGCCCGTGGTGGCGTCGTAGTCCTCGTCACCGACGGTGAACCGCACGGTGCCGGAGAGGATGTAGAAGCCCTCGTCGTGTCGGGTGTGGCGGTGCTGGGGCGGTCCCTGGGTGTGCGGGGCGAGGACGGACTCGGCGATCGCGAGGCGGTGCCCGGTGTGGCTGCCGTCCTCCAGAACGCGCATGTGCGTGGTGCCCAGAACGATCGTCTCGCCGTCGCCGGGACCCACCACCGATACAGCGGGGTGGGTCTGCGGCTCGCTGGTCTTCGCTTCTTCGGTCATGCTCACGAGTGCACCGCCGGGGACCTGCCGGTGTCCAAGACCCATCCCGCGGCGCCGATACCTCGTGGGTATTGTTGCAGCGTGGAGCTACGGACCTTGCGCTACTTCGTGGCGGTCGCCGAGGAACTCCACTTCGGCCGGGCCGCCACCCGACTGCACATGAGTCAGCCGCCGCTGAGCCGGGCGATCAAGCAGTTGGAGGCCGATGTCGGGGCCCTGCTGTTCGCCCGCTCGCCCGCGGGGGTCACGCTCACGCCGGTGGGCTCGGTGCTGCTCGACGAGGCGCGGGCCCTACTCGACCATGCCGACCGCGTCCGGGTACGCGTGGGCGCGGCGGCCGGCGTCGCGACCATCACCGTCGGCATCCTGGGCGACGGCACCGACCCGGGAGTGGCCAGGCTGGCCGCCGCCTACCGCCGACGCCACCCCGGCATCGACATCCGCATCCGAGACACCGATCTGACCGACCCCACCTGCGGGTTGCGCGCCGGGCTGGTCGACGTCGCGCTGACTCGGGCGCCGTTCGACGAGACTGCCCTGACGGTGCGTTCCCTGCGGACCGATCCGGTCGGCGTGGTCCTGCGCGCCGACGATCCGCTGGCCCGCCGCGACGGACTGCGGCTGGCCGAGCTGAGCGACCGCCGCTGGTTCCAGTTCCCGCAGGGCACCGACCCCATCTGGCAGTCGTACTGGAACGGCGACAGTCCGCGCGAGGGCCCAGTGGTGCGCGCCGTCCAGGAATGCCTGCAGGCCGTGCTGTGGAACGGCACGGTCGGCTTGGCCCCGCTCGGACACGACCTGCCCGCGGAGCTGGCCGTGGTGCCGCTGATCGACATGCCGCCGAGCCGAGTGGTGGCGGTGTGGAACGAGGGTGACACCAACCCGTTGATCCGATCCTTCATCGAGATCGCGACAGCCGCGTACCGTCACTGAGCACCGGCAACCGGTGCTGCCGCAGCTCGTGAACAATTCGAACGCCGCGGCTCCAGGGACCGCCTCCCGAAGTGGTGGACATCTGCTGTTCCCTCGCGTACAGAGCCAGTCAGCGCCATACCCGCAGTCCGTACACCTTCGGGTGGTTACGAGAAGCGATCCCCGAAAGCAGTGAGACACGGTGCGTATGGTCTCAATTCCGGTGGGCCAGCCAGCTCACCACGCCTGCACGCAGAGAAAGGACCCTTTTCTTGCCGCGTTCACACCGAGCTCTCGCCGCCGCAAGCTCCTTGCTCCTCGCCTCATCAGGCCTCATCCTCGCCAGCGCGGCCAATGCCAGCGCTGCTGCCTGCGGAGCCCACAAGGTCACCAGCATTCCTGGTGCCGAAGCTGAATACCGTCTGGCTTGCAGCAACGGGAACCTCCGCGTGTACGGCTGGGTCAAGGACACGCGCCCTGACGGCGACTTCGCCGCACTCCACGTCCACAGTTCCAGCGGTGAAGTGCGCAGCGCGTTCGCTGATGGCATGGGCAAGGTCGAACACTTCGACTTCACGTTCGCTCGCGCCAGCTCGGCAGAGGTCCGGCTGAGCTTGGACAACTGACCGGATTGCGGACCGCTGTGGCACGACGGCCCGGTCCTCCCCAGCGCGGCGTCGAGTAGGACCAGGCCGTCACCGTGCAGGTCCTCGCGCTCACGTGTCAGGAGCACGGGGACCTGTTGTGCGCCGGGGTGGTCGGAGCGTCCACGGCCGCCCTGCGCACTCTGGCGTGGCCCTCACATCGTCACCCGGGGAAGCCCGTGCCCGCTCTGCATCCGGACCGCCACCAGAACATATCGGGGTGACACGCTCAAGCCACGACTACGCCGAAGCCCTGCCATCCGCGTGCGCTTAGCCGGGCGGGGCTGGAGGGTCAGATCGCCTGGTCGGGGTCGTCGAGCCAGGCGTGCCAACCGTCGCGGGTCACGGTGAGTCCGAGACGTTCGACTCCGGGCTCGCCCGTGTCGTGCCACCAGGTGAGGGTGCGTTCGAAGTCGTCCCGCAGGCAGCGCCCACCGTACTGGCGGACCAGGCGGACGTCCTTGCCGTCGCGGAAGGTCGCGGCGGCCCAGGCCGGGAGTGAGGGAGTAGAGCCACAGTGTCCGGCCGTCCTGGTGCGGTTGGACGGCGTGGACGACGTCGCGCAGGCGCAGACCGGCGGCGAGCGGGAACGGGTCGAACTTGCCGTGCGCGGGCAGCGTGGCGGTGGTGGTCTCGGCGACGGTGCCGCCGTCGGCCGGGTTCTTCGGCCATCGCAGGCGCTGGGAGCGCATCTTCATGAACTCCACCGGCTGGAGGAACGGCCCGGACGCGGTGCCGTCGGCGTGGACGGTGAGGCGGACCAGGGCGTCGGCCCCTCGCTCCCCGACCGGCCGTCGCCGGGCGCTCAGCGGGCTCCGACGCCTTTGGTGGTGAACCGCCGCAGCGATCCGAAGTGGGTCTCGATCGCCGGCGACCGCCGAGACCCGGGACAAGGGTCGGGCCCGGCAGGTTGGGCTCCGGGCAGGTGCCGTGGTCCGCCCCCCGGCACCGGCACCCCGTTCGCCCCCGGTGCCACGGTGGTGCGCCGCGACATCCACCTCGGCAAGGTGTCCCGGCCGATCACGGCGCGGACCCGCCCCCACATCGACACACTCAGCACGATCGACCCGAGCAGCCGTCGCCCCGACAACGCGTGGAGCACCTGCTGCGGGGTCTCACCCGCGTCCGGCGCCAGGCCCGCCCCGCGGGCGAGCAGCTCGGCGCGGAGCGCGACCGCCTGCTCCACGCCAGGTACTCCAGTGTCGACTGCGCCTCGCCGCCGGCCGCCATGTCAAACCTCGGGAAATGCGCGCAGTGCCTTGTGGCCATCCTGTCCAGGGGGTTCCGCAGGGCCGTATCGTACGGCGGCCGGCAGCTCCAGCACGAAGCGGGCGCCGCGCTGGGACGGGGCGACCCGCACAGTGCCGCCGTGCCGGGTGGCGATGTCGGCGGTGATGGCCAGGCCGAGACCGCTGCCGCCGGCGTCCCGGCTGCGGGCCTCGTCGAGCCGGGTGAACGGTTCGAAGATCCGCTCATGCTCGGCCGGCGGGACGCCTGGGCCGTCGTCGCGTACCTCCAGCAGGCAGCGGTGCCCAGCTTGCCGGGTCGCGAGCACGATCTCTTCCTCTGCGTGCCGCTGGGCGTTGTCGAGCAGGTTGCGCACCAGCCGGTGCAGCGGGATCCGGCTGCCGTGCACCAGGACCGCCTCGGGTACGTCCACCCGCAGGGTGAGTCGGGCGTCGAGGACCGGGCGGTACTGGTCGGCGAGCTCGCGCAGCACGGCGGACAGGTCGACGATGGTGGGCTGACCGGCCGTCGCCGGGTGCGTGTTCCGGGCCAGGAACAGCAGGTCCTCGGTGAGCTGCTGGAGCCGCTCGACCGAGGTGAGCGCCTCCCGGGTGGCGGCCGGCCAGTCGGTGCGCTCGGGGTGGGCCAGCGAGACCTCCAGGTTGGTGCGCAGCGCGGCGATCGGGCTGCGCAGCTCGTGCGAGGCGTCCGCGACGAAGCGCTGCTGCTGCACGGCCGAGCGCTCCAGCCGGTCCAGCGTGGCGTTGGTGGTCCGGGCCATCCGGGAGATCTCGTCGCCGGAGCGCGGCACCGGGACGCGGCGGTCCAGCCGGTGCTCGCCGATCTCGGCCAGCTCGGCGCGGATCGCCTCCACCGGGCGCAGCGCCCGGCTGGTCGTCGCCCAGGCCACCAGCGCCACCAGGAGCGCGGCGGCCGGCACGCCGGCCAGCAGGACCGCGTCGACGGTGCGCAGCGAGGCCTCGGCGGCGAACGGGGTGGCCAGCACGTACACCGTGATCGGGCCGAGCAGGGGCTTCGTCGGCCCGCTGGTGTCCGCGGCCCGGTAGTACATGCGCCAGCTGCCCATGGCGGTGAAGGTGCGTCCTGAGTAGTGGTCGGCGGCAGTCGGGCCCGTGGGGCCGATGGTGATCCGCCCGCCCGCGGGCTGCCAGTTCTCGGGCGCGCGCGGTGGGGCGGGCGGGGGCAGCAGGCCGGTCAGGTGCTGAGTGGCAAGCGGCCCGCCGAGGCTGACCAATTGGCCATCCTTGTCGAGGATGATGTACGGGAGCAGATCGCTCCCGGCGAACTGCTGGCCGTGGGTGAAGCCGCGGGCGATCTCTCGCGCCTGGTACTTCGCCTCTGCGTCGGTGGCCTGCAGCTGGGCGTCGTACATGTGGCCCCGCAGCCACCAGGCGCCGCCGCCGAGCAGCAGCAGGGCCGCGAGGCCGGCCGCCAGCGCGGTGCGCAGACCGATGGAAAGGCGGCTGAGCACGGTCAAGCCTCCAGGCGATAGCCGGCGCCCTCGGGGTCTGTGAGAGCGGCGGCGGTGCGTTCGGCCTCGGCCGGCAGCCGGGCAGTGATGCCGTGTCCGCGGGCTTCGGGTGTGACGTGCATGCCCGTGAGCTCGGCCGCGCTGTCGGGGAACGGCTGGACGGCGGCGCATCCGCCGGGGCGGCCGCTGGTCTGTGCCAGCAGGAGGCGGGTGTCGGGGTTGAGATGGGCGCCGCCGGTGCCGGGCTCGTCGGGGTGACGCGCGGCGAGGTCGGCATCGAGGTCGCGGACCAGCTGCAGGACTCTCGGGTCGTCGGGTGCGGCTTCGGTGATGGTCAGGTCGTGGGTGGCCACAGGCTGCGGAGCCTTTCGAGGATGAGGTCCAGCTGGGTTCGCAGGGCGCGCCGTTGGACGTCAGGCGGGTAGGCATCGGGGTCGGTCACGGCGTTGAGGTCCGGGCCGTCCAGTCAGGAGACCAACGCAAGAACCCGCGATTCGCAGCTGACCAGTTCGGTCTCGATGCCGGTGGGGCGAGCCGAACGTCGTTGATCTCTTCGAAGCCGTAGGAAGGGCTGCGGGCCGTCAGGACGGCATCGGTGCGGCCGCTGGGGCGAGCGGCCTCCGGAGCCCTGGTGGCGCCGCCGACGGTGACGGCGGCGCCCTGGTCGTCGACGACTGCCTTTGTCAGATGCGGATGATCGCTGCGATTGGCATGACGGTGGCGCCCAGGTACTGGACGGTTTTGCCGGGCTGTGGGGCGTGGATGATCTGTCCGCCTCCCACGTACATGCCGACGTGGCTGTGGTCGTTGAAGAAGATGACGAGGTCGCCGGGGCGGGCGTTGGAGATGTCGGTTCCGATGTCGGTGCCGGCCGAGGCCTGGTCCTGTGAGGTGCGCGGCAGGGTGATGCCGGCTTTGGCGTAGGCCCATACCATCAGGCCCGAGCAGTCGAATGAGTTCGGGCCGGTGCCGCCCCGTACGTAGGGTTTGCCTTCCTCGGCCCTGGCGGCAGCGACCGCGGCTGCCGCGTACGGGCCAGTGGCAGTGCCGGCGTCTTTGGTGGTCTTGGGGTTCGTGTTGCTGTCGAGGCCGGTGCGGCTGTCGCTGCGCGAGGCGCGGGTTGGGGAGGCTGTGTGAGCGGCGGCCTTGGCGTCGGCGGCGGCCTTGGCATCGGCCTGGGCGAGCTGGTCGCGCTCCTGCTGTGTCAGGGAGTTCAGCAGGGCCTGTGCTTTCGCCAGTTTTGCCCGGACCTCCTCCGTGGCCGCTTTCAGGTCCTTGGCGGTGGCGTCCAGGTCCGTCAGTTTCTGCTGTGCTTCGGCTTTTTGCTGGTCGAGTCTGCTCTGCTCGGTCCTGAGTGCCTTGAGCGCGTCGGCTTGCGTCCGGCCTACGAGCTGGGCCGAGTCGGCCTTGGAGAGGAAGGAGTCCGGGTCGCTGGAGAGCATGAGTTGGACGGTCGGGGACATCCCGTTGTTGCGGTACTGGTCGGCCGCGATCTCGGCGAGACCGCTCTGGGCGGTGCTCACCTGTGCCTGCCGGCGTGCCATCTGGTTCTGCAGGTCGTTCGCCTGTTTCTGCAGGGTCTGCTGCTTCTCGGTGGCCGCGTTGTACTTCTCGGTGGCGACCTCGGCCTCGTGGTAGAGCTGGTCGAGCTGGCTCTTGGCCTCGTCCTTTGTCGGTGTCGGGTCGGCGTGCGCACCGGTCTGGGAGGAAAGGGCGACCGCGGTCGCGGCGGCGGCGGTCATGACCGAGACGCGTACGCGGCCTGCGGGCTTGGGGCGGCGGTGGGATGCCACGGAGACGGGCTCCTAGCAGGGAAGGTGTGCATGGAGGGTCGGCTCACCGGCCGGTGAGCAGCGAGACCGGGTGCCCGCCGACGCCGGCGGGCATGTCCGGGAGCAGTTGGCAGGCGGTGCGGTCGCTTGGCGCGCCGCACCCCACCGTGACCATGACCGTGGCGGTGACCGGGATGGGCCTGTTGGTGAGCAGCACGTCAGGGACGTGTTCCTGCAGATGGAGCGGGCGGCGGCCGGCGCTATCAGAGCCGCTTCCCAGCCGGGCCGCGCCCACGCCGGTCGGCGTGGGCGGTCGGTGTGGGGCGGTCGGTGTGGGCGGTGGGTCAGAACTGCCAGGTGGGGTCGTCGGCGATCGCGAGCAGGGCGGCCTCGTCCAGGCCCGTGCCCGGCTGTTCGGTCCACTGCTGGAGCGTCACCGTCCGGCCGT
>NZ_JAHSQD010000152.1 GCF_020103755.1 Streptomyces sp. LS1784 | reverse complement strand
CGTGGCGCTGATAGAAGCGGACCGCGCTGTCGTTGTAGTCGGTGGCCCATAGGCCTATGGGTGCGGCTCCGGCCCAGGTGAGGAACTCGGTCATCATGCGGCCACCGAGTCCCTGGCCCTGGACGTGGTTCAGCAGATACATCGGTCCGAGAGTGACCATCTCGCCGCGGCGCCCGCAGAGAACGCCGACGATCTCGGTTTCAGAACGGAGGACACGGCAGAACAGCAGGTCCGGCTCCTGGTTCGCTGCCTCGATGAACTCCCGCCACTGGTTGATGCCTTCCGCGGTAGCTGACGAGCCGCGATGCTCACGGATCCAGTCCTCGTCGATCCCCACCTCCGGGTTGGGGTATGTCTGCAGCCAAGCCCTCAGCAGCAGCGGCCCCAGCTGCGCGGAGTCGTCCGGACGAGCAGCTTCGATCACGTAGGTCATGGCAACGATCCTCGTCGATCATCCACCGCTTCAGGCCGCCCAGTCAGATGTCACCCGATTTTGGCGCGCTGCTCCGTTCGCGCCCTGGTGCTGGCGAGTCGGTAGGAGTCGGTGGCGTCAAACGCTGGTCCCTCGCGTACACCTTCCCGTCTCGCTAGCCGGACCCGGACCGTCTGGCAGTGCCGGTCCGTCCCGGCATTGTCAGGGCTGCTTACCGCTCACCTCGACATCCCCCGAGACGAACTGCCCCCAGCTTCAGTCAGGTTGCTGCGACAACCCGGCGGTGCAGGTCTCACACCTCACTCGACTCCATGTCACCTCGTGGCGCACCCACCCGGTACGACAAGCACGCGGTCCGCTACGAAGCGACCGTGCTGGTCGCAGCCGTCAACGAGTGGCTGTGACCGGCATCTTTCCGGCCGTGCGGAAAGCGGCGTCAGCGGTGGCTCAGCACGTTGACCACGCGGCCGTTGGGGTCACGGACGAAGAACCGCCGCACGCCCCACTCCTCATCCTGCAGGGGGTGGACGATCTCCGCACCGCTGTCCCGCATGGCCGCATAGGCCGCGTCCACATCATCCACTTCGACACTCATGTCGGGGGTGACCGGCGCAGTCTCGTCGCTGGTCATGAAGCTGACTTGCGCCGCCGGACTGGACGCTGAGGCGAGGGTCATGATCCAGCCGTGGTTCATGACCTCCTCGAAGCCCAGCAGGCCATAGAACTCCCGGTTCTCCTGCGCAGTCTCTGACTGAATGTTGGGCACGACACGGCGAACAGACATCGACGACTCCAGATAAGAACAGACATGGCTCCGAGACCCTCCACAAGTAGTACGGCACACCCACCGCCGCGCAGGGCGCAGCACGGGACGATGCCGGGCCGGACGGGCCCCGCCCGCGGGGCCAGGGCCAGACGCGGCGGCCACCCCACCTGGCGCAGGCCCGGCGGTGTGACTGTGGGGGCGGGGCAGGTAGCCTCGGGCTCCACCGGGCGAGCAGCGCCGTGGCCCATGGCCAGGAGCCTGCGATGGTGCTTCCGGGGCTATCCGCGGTGAAATCTTCGGTGATATCTTCGGGAGGTCTGTGGTGGCATCTTCGTGGAACAGTTCAATGCGTCTTGGCGTGGTTCTTTGAGTCTCCCGGACCGAATTGTTCGTGGCCGCAAATCGATTTCATCAGGATGCGGTTTCGTGACGGTGCTGAGGCCGCACCTCGATGACGCCCGGGACCGCACCGCGCTGGCGCGGCCAACTGCAACCCGATGGCGTCGGTGCTGCGGCCCTGGAGTGGTGACCTGGAGGCGGCCGGGCTGGCCGAGGAGCAGCGGCCGAGTCGGCGCGGCTGGCGGAGGCCGAACGGCAGGCCTCCCACGCGGTGTGGGCTTGCGAGTACTGGGCGTCGGAACGGGTCGTGCACCCGGCCTGTCGGCCCGGGACCTTGTGGCCGCCGCTGTCGGGAATGTTGCCGAGCTTCTTGATATCGACGTGGACCAACTCGCCCGGTGCACAGTGCTCGTAACGTCGGATCACGCGGCCGGTGATCGTAGCCCTGGACGGGGCCAGGCGTAGCGTCGCCGACGAGTCCCTCAGGCGTCGTGCCTGATGTCCTGAGCACCCTCAACGGTCGTTCCGCCGGCCGCCGGGGGCCTGCGGTGGGGCGGCAGCCGTGGTGGGAAGGCGCACGGTGAACACCGAGCCGGTTCCAGGCGTGCTGGCCGCGTGGACGTCGCCGCCGTGGATCTCGGCGAGCTTCCGGACGATGGCGAGGCCGAGACCGCTGCCGCCGCTCTGGCGGTTGCGGGACTTCTCGGCCCGCCAGAAGCGCTCGAACACCAGCGGCAGGTCCGCCGCAGCGATGCCGTTGCCGCTGTCGGCGACCTCGATGAGCAGGGCGTCGGCGTCCAGGCGGGTCCGCAGGGTGACCGTGCCGCCCTCCGGGGTGTGCCGGACGGCGTTGGCGACCAGGTTGCCCACCATCTGGCGCAAACGCACCGGGTCGGCGAACACCTCGTATCCGGCCGTGGCCGCGACCGGTTCGACGGTCAGGGTCACGCCCGACGCCTGTGCCCGGGCGCCGTGGGCGGTGGCGACCTGGGCGAGCAGGTCCTCGGCGTCCACGAGCCGGCGGTGCAGGGCGAGTTCGCCGGCGTCGGCGGCGGCGAGGTCCCGCAGGTCGTCGATCACGTGCTGAAGCAGCAGGGCCTCCTCCAGCAGCGAACTCGTCAGGGCTCCGTCGGCGGTGACGATGCCGTCCTCGACGGCCTCCAGCCAACCGCGGATGTTGCTGAGCGGGGTACGCAGTTCGTGCGCGATGTCGCCCACCATCGCCCGGCGCAGCTCCTCGAGTTGTTCGCGGCGCTGAGCCATGGCGTTGAAGGCGGCGGCGAGTCCGGCGATCTCGTCGCGGCCGGTCGTGGCCACCCGGGCGGAGAGGTCCCCGTCGGTCATCCGCCTGGCGGCGCGGGTGAGTGCGTTCAGCGGCCGGGAGAGCCGCAGTCCGACCGTCGTGGTGATCGCCACGGTGATCGCCAGGACCAGCGCGGCGACCTCGGCGACCCGCCCGCGGTGGGGGGCGGACAGGACGGGGGCCGGATCCTCCGCCCCGGCGGGTGCGCCGACGAACAGCAGCACGGGCGGTGCCACGTACCGGACGAGTTGCTGCCGGCGGGAGTTGGCGAGGCAGGCGGAGATCACCTGTTCCTGCGCCGGGTCACGGGACGGGGACCACTGCAGCGCCAGGGACAGCGTGACGGGCCGGATCTGCTGGCGCTCCAGGCAGGCGTTGACGAGTGCGGTGAGGTCGGCGAGGGCCGCGCTCTCGGTGCGGGTCGGGGCGTCCAGCACCAGGGGGGACGCGCAGCGCGCGCTGGGGGCGTGGTCGCCGGGGACGCTCACCACGGGGTGTCCGGCGGGGTCGTCGGTGACGGTCGCCTCGACGCCCAGTTCCGACCGCAGGCAGCCGGCCCGGTTCCGTGCGGCCTCCTCCATGGCCGTGCGCTCGGCGGTCGTCAGCCGGAACGGGCCCACGGCGCGGGCGTCGATCCGGTCGGCGGGGGCATCGGGCAGCATGGCGAGATCGACGGAGAGCGGGTCGACGGTGGTGGTGGGGGTGTGGGGCAGGGCCGTGCGGTCCGCGGCCGTGTTCGGGGCCGGCGCCGCGGACGCGGAGTCGATGACCGGCTCGAAGCGCGGTGTGGCCAGCAGGATGTGCTGCCCGGTGTCGGCGGCGAGCCGCCGCACGGTCGACTCCGCGCCGGTCCAGTCGGGGTGGGTCGCGGCGTAGCCGAGCAGTTCGTGGTAGATCCGGGCCTGGTCCGCGAGGACCTGACGCCGCTCCTGCCTGATCACGCCCGTCGTGGTGCGGGCGGTCAGCCAGGCCGTCGCGGCGATGGAGCAGAGGGAGACCAGGGCGGAGAGGGCGAGCAGCCGGAGCAGCAGGCTGCGGTGCGGCGGGGTGTCACGACGCACCGCGCGGCCCTTCCGCAAGCTTGTAGCCGATGCCGTAGACAGTCAAGAGACGCGTGGGGAGCCGTGGTTGGGGCTCGATCTTGCGACGCAGGTTCATCACGTGAGTGTCGACGGTCCGGGTGGTGATGTACCGGTCGATGCCGTGCAGGTGCTCCAGCAGCTGGGCCCGGGTGAAGACCCGGCCGGGCTGGGCGGCCAGCACCTCCAGCAGCCGGAACTCACCGGGCGTGCAGCTGACGGGCCGTCCGTCCGCGGTGACCTCGTGGCGCAGGGGGTCGACGGTGAGGGCCCCGGTGGTCAGCACCGCCGCCGACGGGGCGACGGGCGTCGCCGTCTGCGCGGCGGCGTCCTGAGACAGCGGGCGGGAGCCGCGACGCAGCAGGGCGCGCACCCGGGCGACGAGTTCGCGGGGGCTGTAGGGCTTGGTGAGGTAGTCGTCGGCGCCGAGGTCGAGCCCGAGCAGCAGGTCCTCCTCGGTGCTGCGGGCGGTCAGCATCAGCACCGGGACGGCGGATTCGGCGCGCAGGGCGCGGCAGACGTCGAGTCCGTCCATGACGGGCATCATCACATCGAGGACCAGGAGCTGTGTCGGGCCGCTCCGGGCCTGCTCCAGCGCGGCGCGGCCGTCGTGGACGACGACCACACGATGCCCTTCCCGCTCCAGGTACAGGCGGACCAGGTCGGCCTGCTTGGGATCGTCCTCGGCAACCACGACATGTGCGCACATGAGGATGATCGTAATTCGCCCTCCGGAGGCATCCCCCACCGGTTCACGACAGCCTCTCGACAAGTTCCTGACACCGACGGACCAGGGTGGGTGCAACCCGCCGGGGGAGCGCCCCGGCCCCGCCTCCGAAAGGCTCCCGTGTGATGCCCTCCCCCCGTCCGGTGTCCCTCACCGCCCTCGCCCTCGGGGCAGCCCTGCTGCTGTCCGCCGTCCCCGCCGTCGCGGCGGCGGAGGTGATGCCGCACCTCCAGGCCCTGCAACGGATCGCGGACCGCAACGGCGGCAACCGCGCGCACGGCACCCGGGGGTACGCGGAGTCGGTGGCGTACGTGAAGCAGGCCCTGGACCGGGCCGGCTTCCGGACGCAGCTGCGCCACTTCTCCCACGACGGCAAGGACGGCTACAACCTGATCGCCGACTGGCCGGGCGGCGACCCGAACCACGTACTGCTCTCCGGCGCCCACCTGGACAGCGTCCCGATGGGCCCGGGGATCAACGACAACGGCTCCGGCTCGGCGGCCGTCCTGACCACCGCCCTGCAGGTGGCCAAGGCCAAGCTGAAGCCCGAGCGGCACCTGCGCTTCGCCTGGTGGGGAGCGGAGGAGCTGGGGATGGCCGGCTCGGCGGACTACGTCAAGAACCTTTCCACCGCCGACCGCAAGGCCATCGACCTGTACCTCAACCTCGACCAGGCGGGCAGCAGGAACCTCCAGCAGTACCTTGTGGTGAAGGACGCGAAGAACGGTGAGACCGCGGCCTTCCAGGCCTTCGAGAACTGGTTCGGCGCCCGGGGCCTCGCCACGTTCGACATCCCGCTGGACAGCTCCGACACCCAGTCGTTCGGGGACGCCGGCATCCCGTCGTCCGGGTTCAGCAGCGGCGTCTCGGACTGCCTCCACAGCGCATGCGACAACCTCGCCAACGTCGACCCCGCGACGCAGGCGACCAGCACCAACGCCCTGATCGGCGTGGTGTGGCAGTTCGCCACCAAGACACCCGCCACCCCCGCCACCACCTCCTCCCCCGTCCGGTCCTGACCACCCGTCCCCAGGAGCCGCAGATGCGCACACCACCGAGCCACCACCGCCGCAAGGCCGCCACCCTGGTGGCGGCCGCCACCGTCCTCGGCGTCGCCCTGGCCACCGTCCCCGCGGGAGCGGCCGGGGCCGGCGACCCCTACTTCCCCGACGACGGCAACGCCGGCTACGACGTGGCGAACTACGACGTCCGGATCGCCTACGACCCGGCGCAGCCCGGCCTGTTGAAGGGCGACACAACCGTCACCGCCCGGGCCCTGCGGTCGCTGGACCGCCTCTCCTTGGACCTCAAGGGCTTCCAGGTCGCCTCCGTCACCGTGAACGGCACCCCGGCGAAGTCGTTCTCCCGCTCCGGCGCGCACAAGCTGGACATCGAACCCGCCCGCCGGGTGTCCGGCGGCGCCACTTTCGCGGTGCGGGTGGTGTACGCGGGCAAGCCCGACCCCGAGGGCTGGCACCTGCTGGTGTCCGGCGGCGTCAACGCGATGGGCGAGCCGCACTCCGCAACCTCCTGGTTCCCTTCCAACGACCACCCGTCCGACAAGGCCACCTTCTCGCTCACCGCGACCGTCCCCGACGGCTGGACGGCCATCGGCAACGGCCGGCCCGGTCCGACCACCAGCGCGGGCGGTTCGACGACCTTCCGCTGGCGCGAGGACAAGCCGATGGCGACCTACCTCAGCACGGTCGCCATCGACAAGTTCACCGTCCACCGCTCGGAGCTGCCCGACGGGACACCGGTCATCACGGCCTACGGCCCGGACGTGCCGATCGACGAGACGGCCAAGGCGACCGAGGCCCAGCAGCCGGAGATCCTCGCCTTCCTGGCCTCGAAGTTCGGCCCGTACCCGTTCTCCTCCGCGGGTGCCATCGTCCGCAGCTGGCCCAAGGAGTCGGGTACGGGCGCGCCGGACCTGGAGACCCAGAGCCGACCCACCTACACCAACTACTTCTGGGACGCCGCGGCGGTCCACGAGATCACCCACCAGTGGTTCGGCGACAGCGTCTCGTTCACCGACTGGCGCGACGGCTGCATCGCCGAATGCGTCGCCCAGTACGCCAACCAGCTGTGGGAGGAACACAAGGGCTCGAACCTCGACACCACGTTCTACGCCCGCAACATCGAAGAGAACAGGAACAACCCGGCGTACTGGTCCACCAAGCTGTACGACCCCGGCCAGGGCAACGAGCTCGCCCCGGCCCTCTACTTCAAGGGCTCCCTGATGATGCACGCCCTGCGGCGCACCGTCGGAGACGACGCGTTCTTCGGCACCCTCAAGCGCTGGACCGCCGACCACGCCTACGGCAACGCCTCCTTCCCGCAGTTCGAGGCCCTGGCCGCGAAGGTGTCCGGCAAGGACCTCAAGGGCTTCTTCGACGCCTGGGCCCACAGCACGACGATCCCCCCGAAGGAATACCTCTACCCCGGCACCCTGGCCCCGCTGGCCGACAGTTAGAAGTCCGCTGAAGATGGGTCTGTACGGTCTTCGACTCTGGCGCACTTTCGGTAGTGACAACCGGTAATTCCCGCTACTTTGCAGTGATGCACCCGGGTCAGGCCGCGATCCAGCACCTGGACCCCGGGTCCGCCACAGGCCGGGACGGAGATCCCGGGCAGACGTCCGCGCGGCTCAACCAGCCGTTCTCATCAGCGGCCAGCCGGGCCTGGGACAGGGCCCGCACGCTCACCCGGCGACGTGCGCCAGCGCCTCCTGACTCAGTTTGGCGCCGGTGCGCAGGCGGAGCAGGCGTGCGCCGAACCCGCCGGTGGCCGGTGTGTCCGTCCCCATGGCTGCTGTGTCCCCGGTGCCGCGCGCGGGGTGGCCGGTCCGCCGATTCCGTCCGGCAGAAGTATGCCGGACGGTACTTCTGCCGGTGGAACCGCCTGGTCCGCCACCGGCCCGGCACGGTTAGCTGAGGGCGACCCGGACGGGGGCCCGACCAACCCCCGCCGGGCCGGTCCGTCGCCGCTGTGCCGCCCTCCCGTGTGCGGCCCGCCCGGCGGGCTCGGGGGAACCTCCAGACCTCCGGTCTTTGGCGTACCGCTCCCGCGGACGCCGACGGCCGCTTTCCACCAGGGAACTTCACAATGAGAACCAGTGGTGCCGTGCCCCGTCGGGGCACCGACCGCCGTGCTCGCCTGCTGCGCCTGTTCGCCCTGCCGGTGATCCCACTCCTCGTCCTGGCCTCGATGCTGACGGCACCCACGGGCGCGACGGCGGCGAGCAGCAAGTACGGGAACGCGCGCTACCACCAGTGGTCGTGGGTGACGTCGCACAACGCCTACGCCAACAACTGGAACGGGTTCCCCGTTCCGCCGAACCAGTCGCAGAGCATCCAGCAGCAGCTCGAGGGCGGCGTGCGGGGGCTGATGCTCGACACCTGGGACCCCAAGGGCACCGCGCCCGTCGAGATGTGCCACGGCAGTACGTCTCTGTGCTACGAGGAGTTCAAGTCGGGGCTCCTGACCATCGTGAACTTCCTGCAGAAGAACCCGCAGGAGGTGGTGACGGTCTTCCTGGAGAACTACGCCAGCCCGCAGACGCTCAGCAAGACGATCACCGACATGCTGGACGCCAAGGGCGCCGGCAAGCTGCTCTTCAACCAGAACGACTGGGGCATCTTCAGCAGCAACTGGCCCCGCCTGCGCGACATGGTCGCCGCCAACCAGCGCCTCGTGATCTTCCAGGACAGCTGGAGTGACCAGGCGGTCGGCTCCGGCACGCTGATGAACACCTGGACGCACACCGTGGAGAACCGGTACAGCTACGGCCTGGGGCAGCCGTACGGCTGCGAGCCGCGCGGGGAGAGCCAGCCACTGAACCAGAACCCCATGCCGGGGACGAGCAACCTGACCCCGCTGTTCACCATGAACCAGTTCAGCTCGGACAACCTCGACCCGGAGGCCTACGCCAAGATCGACAACGGGTCCCAGCTCAAGAGCCGCATCGAGAAGTCCTGCCGGCCCGCTGCGGGCCGCAACCCGAACTTCGTCGCGGTGGACCACTACCAGCTCTCCGACAAGTCGGGCAACACCCCGCTGTCCGTGGTCGATGAGCTCAACCGCGACAACTACGTCTTCGAGCCCGACCCGGCGGTGTGGGTCGTCACCGACTCCAAGCAGTACGTCAGCACCTACAACAGCAACCGGTGCATGGTGCGCGGTGACGAGTTCCCCGACGGCTCCGGCGGCCTGGTCACGCAGCGGGCCTGCGCGAACCCGGCGCCCAGCAGCCACCAGTGGACGGCCACCAAGCCGAACTACGACGGCAAGGGCTACTACTGGATCAAGGCGGGCAACGGCTCCTGCCTGACCGTCCCCTACAACAACGGCACACCGCCCGGCGACGGCACGCAGTTGTTCTGGTGGCCGTGCGAGACCCAGTGGTCCTCCGGCAACCAGCTGTGGAACGTCATGCCGACCAACATCGACAGCAACGGCAACTCGCGCGGCTACTACTTCATCAACCAGTGGACCGGCCGGTGCCTGACCCTGGACCCCGCGACCACCGGCGACAAGGCCGGCAAGGTCACCCAGGCCGCCTGCCCCAAGCGCTGACACCAGGCCGAAAGGACCGGTCCGGCACCGCCCCCGTGCGGTGCCGGACCGGTCCTTCCCGGCGTGCCTACCGGTACTCGACCGTGGTGACGAGGAAGAGCTATGCCGTCGCGGCCTGCGGGGCCGCGAAGCGCAGCCGGAGCCGGGTGGTGCCGGTGCGGTCGAGGCCGCTGGAGGGTGGTGCTACAGCTCGATGGCCGGCGACGTGGCTCGGCGGCGTCACTGGTCGCCTGCGGTCCACCGGCCGCCCCGTCTACGCCGTCAACCCGATGGCCGCCGCCCGCTACCGCGAGCGCCACACCGTGGCCCGAAAGAAGTCCGACCACCTCGACGCGATGGTACTGGCGAACATCCTGCGCACCGACGCGGACGCCCACCGCACGCTGCCGGCAGACAGCGAACTCGCCCAGGTCGTCGCCGTCCTCGCCCGCGCCCAGCAGGACGCCGTCTGGGACCGCACCCAGGCCGGCAACAAGCTCCGCTCCCACCTGCGCGAGTACTTCCCCGGCTACCTCGCCGCCGTCCAGCCGATCACCGGCGGACTCACCGCGCCGCTGGCCCGCACCCTGCTGGCCACCGCACCGACTCCCGGCCAGGCCGCCCGACTCACCCGCGCCCAGCTGAAGGCGGTGCTCAAGCGTGCAGGCCGCCAGCGCGGAATCGACGCCGAGGTCGAGCGCCTGCACGCCGCCCTCCGCCTTGCGCAGATGCGCCAACTCCCGCTTGTCGAGCAGGCGATGGGCCGCCAGGCCCTGGCCCTGCTGGGCAAGTTCGAGGCCGCCTGCACCACTGCGGACGACCTCGCCGAAGCCTCGGTCGAGCTGTTCGAGCAGCACCCCGACGCCGCGATCATCACCAGCTTCCCCGGCCTCGACGCACTCAGCGGCGCCCGGGTCCTCGCCGAGATCGGCGACGACCGCACCCGCTTCGCCGACGCCAAGGCGCTCAAGGCCTACGCCAAGGCGCTCAAGGCCTACGCCGGATCAGCGCCAGTCACCCGCGCCTCCGGAAAGAGCCACGCGGTCATGGTCCGCCGGGTGAAGAACCAGCGCCTGGCCGCGGTCGGCTACGTCTGGGCCTTCGCCTCGCTCACCGCGTCGACCGGCGCCAGGGCCCACTACGATCGCCGGCGCAAGGCCGGCGACCGCCACAGCTCCGCCCAGCGCAACCTCTACAACCGGCTCCTCGGCTGCCTCCACCACTGCCTCGCCACCGGCACGCCCTACAGCGAGACCACTGCCTTCCCTGTCCCGCCCAAGCTCGAACTGGCCATCGCGGCCTGACCTGCCGGGTCGCCACGTGCGGCCCTGCTTCAGGCTTGGGACGAAGCCGGTCAGTGCCCGCGCGGGGCGTACATGATGACGGCGACGCCGGCCAGGCACACCAGGCGCCGGTGACGTCGAAGCGGCCGGTAATCGGGCAAGGAAGCCCAACTCATCACCGTGCTGTAGTCGCTGCCCCCGGGGGAGTCGGCTGGGTGGAGAAGGCTGCCGTCAGTAGCGCCCCGTCCACGACCACCACCGCTGCCAGCACCCCGAGCACCGGCCACGCCCCGCAGCCACCCCCGTCAGCGCGCCCCTGAAACCCCGGGGGCGAGCGTAGTGGCGCACCCGGCGCAGCGGCGGGCGGTACGCGAGATCGCATCTGTCGCGATGAGATCCGTCAGCCAACGGCCGACGCGACGTACGTCTGTCGGTCCGGTCGGCGGGGCCTCGTCGCGTCATAGCCCGGGTCTGCCCGGCCTGCGCCGAGCCCCGGGTCAGGCGGTTGCCTCAGCGGCCTTCGGCGAGGGATTCTGGCGCTTGCGTCAATCACGCCAGGTGCGCCAGAGAAAAACCGGCCAGGCAATTGCCGCCGCCACACCGCCGACGGCAAAGGCCGTCACCAACAGATAGGAGGAGCCGCCCCCTGTGCCAAAAACGCCGCCGTGGGCGCCGGAATCCAGCGCCGTGGCCGTTCCGCCGATCTGCAGGGAATCCGGTTCGTCGTACAGGAGGATGTCCGTGCGGACGGTGGCGCCATCCGCCGACGTCCAAGTCCCGTAGAAGTCACAGGACCCGTGGCTGCAGGTCGTGCGGGCGGCGGTGAACGTTCCGACGACCCCGCTGCCGCTCTGCGCCTGCCAGGCCGGCACGAGGTCGGGTGCGGCCTTGGTGATGCCGAGGACGGCGATGAAGGGAAGGCCGACCCAGAGGAATAGGGTCGTGCGCCAGTGGCGCTTTGCAGGGGTGTCGCTCATGACGGGGGAGCCTATGGTACGGGCCGTATTCCGCAAAATCATTTCAAGGCGCAAAATGCGCATCCAGGATATATTTCGCTCAGCGCATTGAATTCTTCGCCCGTGCGCGCCAGGAATCCACCTGGAACTCGACCTCGGCCCCCTCACGGCCTACGCCGGATCAGCACCGATCACGCGAGCCTCCGGCAGAGACACGCGGTCATGGTCCGCCGGGCAAGAACCAGCGTCTGGCCGCGGTCGGCTATCTCTGGGCCTTCGCCTCCCTCACCGCGTCACCAGACGCCAGAGCCGACTACGACCGCCGGTGCATGGCCTGCGACCGCCACGCCTCCGCCCAGTGCAACCTCTACGACCGCTTCCTCGGCTGCCTCCACCACTACCTCACCACCAACACGCCCTACAGCGAAACCACCGCCTTCACCATCCAACCCAAACCCGCTCTCGCGGTGCTGTGGAGATCATCCACGGCCGACCGCGTCCAGGTGCGCCACGTCCGACTCCGCCATCACACTGACGTAGGAGGTGTTCGAAGCGGGGCGAGGACGGCCGGCTTCGACTTCGCCGGACCCGCCGTCCTGTACGCGATCACACACCGGGAGCTGGGCGCCCACAAGATCGGCATCACCGGGGTAAACGCCCGCACCGACCGGCTCGCGGTCCACCGGCGCCACGGCTGGGAGGTCATCCAAGTTCTCCACTGCGACAGCGGCGCCGAGGCATACCTGGTGGAGCAAGCCGCCCTTCGCCGGCTGCGCAATGACCTCGGCCTTGGCCAGTGCCTGACGGCCGCGGACATGCCGCAAAGAGGGGAGACTGAAACGGTGGACGCGGCCGCGATCTCCCTGCCTGCCCTTTGGCAAGCAGTCACTACCGAGGCCACCCACCTGCACCGTGCCCCGACCCGCCGCCTACTTCCGGTCCCCGGCCCGTCCCCTCAGCCCGACGCCCTAATACTCCAGCTGTAGATCGTGATGTGCCATGGTCTTGGGGCTGTCTGCCGCTGATGGAAAATCAGGTGGTCTCGGCGCGCCGTCTGGGTAGAGTTGCGCCGTGCCCGAGCTGAAGCAGCTGGATGCTGGCCATGCCCCGGCGGTCCTGGCATTCGAGCTGGCGAACCGTGCCTACTTCGCTGTCTCGGTTCCCGACCGGGGCGACGAGTTCTACGACCAGTTCGCCGACCGGTACAGCGCCTTGCTGGCTGAGCAAGAGGCCGGCATCTGCGCCTTCTACGTGCTGGTCGCCGAGGACGGCTCGGTTCTGGGCCGGTTCAACCTGTACGACTTGGAGGACGGCACTGCCAACCTCGGCTACCGGGTCGCGCAGCACGTCGCCGGCCGCGGCGTAGCAACCGCGACCGTCCGGGAGTTGTGCCGGCTGGCGAGGGCGCGGCACGGGCTGCGCACACTGCGGGCAGCCACCGCTCACGCCAATGCCGCGTCCCAGAAGGTGCTGACCAAGGCCGGGTTCGTCCCGGTCGGCCCGGCAGACCCGGCCGACCTCAGCGGTAAGCCAGGCACCTGGTATCAGCGCGACCTGGCACTCCAGTCATAGACCGTGATCTTGCCGGTGGACCGGCTGCGGGATGGCTGCGGCCACCTTGATCATCGGTGTGTGAAGATTGAAGATCATGCGGTGGCCGCAGGTCACAGCGTAGACCCTGCTCGATGGCAAGAGGCGTTCGAGGGCCTGATGGGCCGGATAGCCGGCCGGTTCTCCCGGGTCGAACCCCGCCGCCGGGTGCGGCAGTTGGTCCTCGGATTGCTCTCGGACCTGCCGCGCAAGAACTGCTGGACCATTGCCGAGCACACCGGTGACGCCACCCCGGACGGCTTGCAGCATCTGCTCGGCCGCGCCAAGTGGGACGCCGACCGGGTCCGCGATGACCTGCGCGAGTTCGTCCTGGAGCACCTGGCGGACCACCAGGCGGTGCTCGTCGTCGACGAGACCGGAGACCTGAAGAAGGGCACGCAGACCGTCGGCGTCCAGCGCCAGTACACCGGTACCGCGGGCCGGATCGAGAACTCCCAGGTCGCGGTCTACCTCACCTACACCTCCCGGCACGGCCACGCCGCCATCGACCGTGCCCTCTACCTGCCCAAGTCCTGGACCGGCGACCGGGACCGCTGCGAGCGGGCAGCCGTGCCCGACGACATCGGCTTCTCGACCAAGCCGCAGCTGGCTTGGCAGATGATCGAACGCGCCCTGGACTCCGGTGCCCCGGCCGCGTGGGCGGCCGGCGACGAGGTCTACGGCGACAACCCGCACCTGCGCGCGGCCCTGGAAAGGCGCGGGCTCGGCTACGTGCTTGCGGTCTCCCGCACGCACCGCGTCCCTACCCCGGCCGGACCCAGCGCGCCGACCACCTTTCCAAGCGCATCCCGCGCAGGGCCTGGCAGAAGCTGTCTGCCGGACACGGCGCGAAGGGGCACCGCTACTACGACTGGGCGCACGTCGCCATCAATACAAGAGACCCGGCGAGCCATCAGCATCTGCTGGTCCGCCGCAACCGCAGCACCGGTGAACTGGCCTACTACCGCTGCTACTCGCCCCGCCCGGTCCCGTTGTCCACGCTGGTCAAGATCGCGGGAAGCCGCTGGACGGTAGAGGAGACATTCCAGAGCTCGAAGACACTGGCGGGACTGGACGAGCACCAGGTCCACCGCTGGGACTCATGGCACCGCTGGGTCACCCTGGCCCCGCTCGCCCACGCGTTCCTTGCCATCACCGCCGCCCTCGAACGGCGCGGCCAGGCCCCGGCCGACGACGGGACCAGCCCCGACGGACTGATCCCGCTCACCTGCAACGAGATCCAGCGCCTGCTTGTCGCCCTGCTCATCCAGCCTGCCAGCGACGTGGCCCACCAACTGCGCTGGTCCACCTGGCGACGACGCCACCAAGCCCGCGCCCGCCACAGCCACTACCGACGCCAAGCCGCTCTCCAACCATGAAGATCACCATCTACGGCTGGAGTACTAACCACCGGGGGCGGGCGCCGAGACCTGGTAGCTCCCGATAGCGGCGACAGGCGGACTCGGCGTCGCCACTCGACCTGACCGTTCGGCCATGAATCAGGATTCCGTCCAGCCGCGGGACGCTGTGGCTCAGCATCTCCTCCATGACGGAGCGCCATTCGTCGCTGTTCTCCATCAGAACGAGCATGCAGGTGACTCGGTTGAAGGTCGCCGGAATGCCGACGACCTTGCTCCGGCAGAGGACCCAACCCGGCTCTGACCCGGCCCAGCCCCAGATCGAGGTCGATGTCAGGGCGGGATGCAGGAGCTGCGTTCTGAAGCACCCACTCAATGAGCATTATCAGGGCAACAGTCTACGGTTGCGAGTCGTCAAGCTCGCCGGAGCTCAGTTCCATCAGCCCTCGTTGGTGCCGCCGGAGTCCTTGGGTACCGTCCAAGGTGCTGAGGCAGCGCGACACCGTGGTGCATCCCTGGCAAGTAGAGCGTCCGCCGAGACCTAGGCAGGCTCCCGCTCATGACATGTATCGCCGGATCAGGTCGGCGCCGCAACGGCCAGCGCCTCCAGCGCCGCGCGCACGCTCTCCCCGGCCAGCTCCAGCCGGTTCAGGTCCCGCACCGCGCTGATGACATGGGTGGAGTCGCCACGCTGCTTGCCCCCGGCCGTGATCAGCCCCTCCTGACGGCAGTGCTCCACCAGCCGGTCGAAGAACAGGCGCTCCATGCCGTCGCGCCCCGGCCCGTCCGGGACGTCGCGTTGCGAATGTGGCCTGCAGGTATGGGTTTTGCAAAGGAAAGCTGATCGGCACTCAATGGAGCGGATGTGTCCGATGTCACATCCGCTGATCGTGCGCGACCGGCAGGCACCCGACACGGCCTCAGGTGATCGGCGCACGCGGCGGTTGCGGTGGTGGGGCGGGCGGCGGCAGGGCGTGCCGCCGCCCGATCGGTGCATCAGTCGTCGAGGTGCTCCGCCGTCAGTCCGTGGTCGGCCAGGAACGTGGCGAGTTCGTCGTCGGCGCCGCGGGCTCGCAGGGCCTTGGCGATGACGAACAGCTCGTCCCAGGCGTCGTCCGGATCGTCGAGCAGGGCGAGGGCGGCGCGGGCGGCTTCCTCGGCCGCGACCGGGTCACCGAGGTCCAGGAGGACCGCGCCGAGTTCGGTGAGCACGGCGCCCCGCCGCCGCTCCGTGTCGGCGTACACGCCCGTGTCGGTGTCCCGGCCCG
>NZ_JAHSQD010000151.1 GCF_020103755.1 Streptomyces sp. LS1784 | reverse complement strand
GCCGCCGTCCCCGGCCGGCGCGCGCTGCGCGGTTCGGATGCCGCGCAGCATCGCCGCGGCGGCCAGTGCGGCCAGGACGGCGAACGCGCAGGTCAGCACCGGCTGCGGGATGCGGTGGGCGAGCGCGGACGTCCCGATGGCGGGGAGCACGCCGGCCGCGGCGAACAGTGAGCCGGTCCGCCAGCTGATGTTGCCGGTGCCGGCGTGGCGGACGAGCGCGGTGACGGAGGTGGCGGTGACGATGACCAGGCTGGTGGTCCCGGCCTCGGAGGGCGCGACGCCCAGCAGGTACACCAGGGCCGGGACCGCGAGCACTCCCCCGCCACCGCCCAGCGCGCCGAGGGCCACGCCGACCACGGCTCCGCAGAGCAGAGCGGTGATCAGGACGCTCACGCCGTGACGCCGTCCGGGGCCTGCTCGGCGGGGTGCGCGACCTCGCCGTGCCATGCCGCGAAGCCGCCGCGCAGGTCGATGGCCTCGAAGCCGCGGGCGCGCAGCACGGACGCCGCCACCGAGGAGCGGTTGCCGCCCGCGCAGATCACGGTCAGCGGCTGCTCGGTGGGCAGTTCGCTCAGGCGGGCGAGCAGTTCGGGCAGCGGGATGAGCCGGGCGCCGGGGATGGTGCCCTTGTCCTGCACCTCGCCCGGGCCGCGCACGTCCAGCAGCTCGAAGTCGCGCGTGGGCTCCGCGAGTCGGCTGGCGAGGACACCGGCATCCACCCGCGCGGTGGCGGTCAGGTGCGCAGCGCCGAGAGCATCCACCGGGGCGGCCAGGGCACCCAGGACGCGGTCGAAGCCGATCCGGGCCAGGCGGGTCCGGGCCTCGATCGCGGTGTCCGGGTCGCCGCACAGGATGATCGCGTCCTGGGCGTCGAGCACCTGGCCGGCGAGTTCGGCGAACCGGCCGCCGAGGGGGATGTTGACCGCGCCGTGCGGGTGGGCGGCGGCGAACGCCTCCGGATCCCGGGTGTCCAGCACGGTGGCGCCGCCCGCCCGGGCCTGGAGGAACGCCTCCGGGGTGAGCGGGGGGACGGGGGTGTCCTCGTCCAGGACCGGACGGGCCTGGCGGTTGCGCACCGAGGTGAACGCGAAGTAGGCGGGCGCGGCGGGCTGGCCTTCGGTCACGACGGAGACGAACTCGTCCTCGGTCATGTCGGCCAGGGCGTAGTTGCCGCGGCGCTGGTTGCCGATCGTGCAACTCAGCTCGGTGGAGAGGTTCTTGCCGCAGGCCGAGCCGGCTCCGTGCGCCGGGTAGACGCGGGTGTCGTCGGGGAGGGTGAGCAGCGCGCGGGTGGAGTGGTACAGGGAACGGGCCATCTCCTCGGCGGACCGACCGCGCGAGCTGAGCAGGTCGGGGCGGCCGACGTCGCCGATGAACAGCGTGTCGCCGGTGAGCACGCCGAACGGGACGGCGTCGCCGGCGTGTTCGCGCACGACGACGCAGATCGACTCCGGGGTGTGGCCCGGGGTGTGCAGGATCTCCAGGTCGACCCCGCCGAGGCTGAGGTGCTCGCCGTCGTCCAGGGGGTCGGTGTCGAAGTCGAGCGCGGCGGCGGAGCCGTAGGAGATGCGCGCGCCGGTGCGCTCGGCCAGCTCCAGGTGGCCGGAGAGGAAGTCCGCGTGGATGTGGGTCTCGATGACCCGCTCGATGGTCAGACCGTGCTGTTCGGCGGTGGTGATGTAGTCGTGGACGTCGCGCTGGGGGTCGACCACGACGGCCCGGCCGGTGGTGCGGTCACCGACGAGGTACGAGGCGTGGGAGAGGCAGTCGAGGTAGAACTGCACGAAGACCAGTGGTCCGGCGGGCTTCGTCATCGCAAGCTCCTGAGGATGGACGGTGGGTGCGCCCCGTGGCCTTGAGGACGGGGCGCCGGACGGGGGAGGTCGCACGGCCGCGCGCCATGGGCGCGGGGCGGCGACGGTGAAGGGGGCCCGGGCGGTGGGCTGCGCGGGGAATCCGGGGTGCGCCCTGTGGGGGTCAGGCGAGCCCGCGGAGCATGAGGTTCCAGTAGAGGAACGGCAGACCGCGCCGCTTGAGGTACCACATGTCGGTGCGCTCGCGGATGGTGTTGATCACCGGGATCGACGGGGTGGGCCGACCGCTGTAGTCGAACTCGGCGAGCAGCATCTTGTTGCGCGCGGTGGTCAGCGGGCAGGAGGCGTAGCCGTGGTAGGCGGCCTTGGGTTCCCGGCCCCTGATGGTGGCGAGGAGGTTCTCGACGAGCACGGGCGCCTGCTTGCGCACAGCGGCGCCGGTCTTGGAGTTCGGGGATGATCCGGCGTCACCGAGCGCCCACACGTTGGGGTAGCGGACGTGCCGCATGGTGTGCTTGTCGATCTCGACGTAGCCGGCCGGGTCGTCGGCACCGGCGAGCGGGCTGCGCTTGACCCAGTCCGGGGCGCTCTGCGGCGGCACCAGGTGAGCGACGTCGTACGGCAGGGTCGTCCTGCCCCCGGTCCCCAGGTCGGTGACGACCACCTCGCGGGCCTCGGGACGGACCTCGGTGACCTCGCTCCCGTAGTGGACCTTGATGCCGTACCGGCGCACCACGTCATCGAGTACGCGGGCGAACTCCGGGACGCCGAAGATGGCGGCGCCGGGGATCACCAGGTGGACGTCGATCTTGCCGAGCACGCCTTCCTGGCGCCAGAAGTCGGCGGCCAGGTAGGCGATCTTCTGCGGGGCGCCGCCACACTTGACGGCACCGGTCGGCATGCTGAACACCGCGCTGCCGGAGCGGGTCTCGCGGATGAAGCGCCAGGTCGCGGGGGCGTGCTGCGGCAGGTAGTTGCTGGACAGCCCGTCCCTGCCGAGCCCGGCCTCCAGGCCCGGCACCCGGTCCCAGTCCAGCTGGATGCCGGGGCAGACCACGAGGTGGTCGTAGGAGACGATGCCGCCGTCGTCCAGCGTCACCTCCCGGGCCTCGGGATCGACGGCGACCGCGGCGCGGCGGATCCACTCCACGCCCTTCGGCATGACGGACGCCTGCGGCCGGATGCTCTCCGCCAGGGGCGCCCGCCCGCCGCCGACCAGCGTCCACAGCGGCTGGTAGTAGTGGCGGTCGCTCGGATCGAGCACCGCGACGTCCCGCTCGCCGGCACGGCGGAGCCGGGCCGCGACCGAGATCCCCGCGGTCCCGCCGCCGATGATCACGATCCGGTGATGCTTGGTTATCAAAGGGGGCCTCCCTGGCCAAATGTACGGACATTAATCTAGGCGGGAGCCATCCCGACTGCAAGCTTTTGTCCGTACATTTGTCCGTACATTTGTCCGTACATTTGCCTCCGTGGCACGACGCCGCCGGGACGCCGCCGGTGGGGCACGCGAGCAGCTGACACCATCACCACGCCGACCAGGCGTTGGCATCCACACAGTTGCGGCCGCACGGCCCGGAGCGCACGGAAAGGCGGAGACCGCCATGGGAGTCGAGATTCAGGTCGAGCCCCTGGGGGACCACGAGCACCTGGTCCGGGCCCGCGAGGGCGCCGTCGAGGCCGAGACCCGGATCCGGGTCACCGACGGCGTCCTCGACCTGCCACAGATCGCCGGCGCCGACGAGCCCACGATCGTCCACGAGACGGTGGCCTTCCTCGTCGAGCGCCGGCCCGTGAT
This sequence comes from Streptomyces sp. LS1784, assembly GCF_020103755.1. Taxonomy (GTDB): domain Bacteria; phylum Actinomycetota; class Actinomycetes; order Streptomycetales; family Streptomycetaceae; genus Kitasatospora. The sequence continues at coordinate 12,164 of NZ_JAHSQD010000151.1, read as the reverse complement.
CGACATCCCGCCGATGATCGACCTCGACGACCTCGCGGACGCCTACGGCACCGGCTACCTGAACGACCTCAGCCGCCGCCTCGCCGCGCGGTAGGCCCCGGGGCGAACGGCGACCAGCGACCGCCGGCCCGACCCGGGACACCGCCTGCGGTGCTCGCACCGGCGAACCGCGTCGGTCGTGCGTGGCACCCCGCCGTCGCTCATCGGACGGACTGCTCGGCCCAGATGATCTTCCCCCGCGCGGTGTAGCGGGTGCCCCAGCGGTCGGTGAGCTGGGCGACCAGGAACAGGCCGCGCCCGCCCTCGTCCTCGTCCGCCGCGTACCGCAGGTGCGGCGAGGTGCTGCTGCCGTCGGAGACCTCGCAGATCAGGCTGTGGTCGTAGAGCAGGCGCAGCCGGATCGGGGTACGGCCGTAGCGGATGGCGTTGGTGACCAGCTCGCTGAGGACCAGTTCGGTGGTGAACACCGCGTCGTCCAGACCCCAGCGGGTCAGCTGCGCCGCCGCGTCGGCCCGCACGTCCGCGACGACCGCGGGATCGGCCGGCAGGTCCCATTCGGCGATCCGGTCGGCGGCCAGCCGGCGGGTGCGGGCGACGAGCAGGACGACGTCGTCGCCGCGCCGGTCCGGCCGCAGCGCGTCCAGGACGGCATCGCAGGTCTCACGGGGCGTGCGGCCGGCCTCGGCGAGGGTGTCGGTCAGTGCGGAGAACCGGTCCGGTGGGCCTTCCCCACCGTCCTTGACCAGCCCGTCGGTGTACAGCACGAGCCTGCTGCCCTCGGGAAGCGTCAACTCCGCGGTCCGGAACGGCAGACCGCCCAGCCCGAGCGGCGGCCCGGCGGGCAGCTCGGGGTACTCGACGGTGCCGTCCGGATGGACGAGGACGGGCAGCGGGTGCCCGGCGCGGGCCAGGGTGCAGGTGCCCCTGGTGGGGTCGTAGACCGCGTACAGGCAGGTGGCACCGGTGACCGGCGCTTCGCCGTCCGCCTCCTCGTCGATGAGGGTGACCAACTCGTCGAGGTGGCCGAGGAGTTCGTCCGGCGACAGGTCGAGGGTCGAGAAGTTGCGGACGGCCGTGCACAGCCGTCCCATCGTGGCGGCCGCGTGCAGGCCGTGGCCGACGACGTCGCCGACGACGAGCGCGACACGGGCGCCGGGCAGCGGGATGACGTCGTACCAGTCTCCGCCGACGCCGGTCCGCGCGGGCAGGTAGCGGGCGTCGACGTCGAGGGCGTCCTGTGCGGGGGTGGCGCTCGGCAGCAGGCTGCGTTGCAGGGCGACGGCGACGGCGTGTTCGCGGGTGAAGCGGCGGGCGTTGTCGATGCAGACGGCGGCACGGGCGGCCAGTTCTCCGGCGAGTGACAGGTCGTCCTGGTCGAAGGGCCCGCTCTCGTGCAGCCGCCACAGGTTCGCGATGCCGAGCAGCACGCCGCGGGCCTTCAGCGGGACGGTGATGAGCGAGAGGAGCCCGTGTTCCAGGGTCTCCCGGGTGCGCTTCTGGGTTCGCCAGCCGACGTCGGCGGCCAGGTCGGGGACCAGGACGGGACGGCCGCTGACGAAGCCGACCGCGGGCGGGGTGGGGGCCGGGAAGCGGATCAGTTCGCCGGGGCGGTAGAGCGGGGAGTCGTCCGGGGCACCGCTGCGCGCGACCCGGCGCAGCTCGACCGGCTCGCCCGGAACGGGCGGCGGCGGTTCCTCTCCGCGCAGGACAGGGTCGGCGAGGTCCACGGAGACGTAGTCGGCGAAGCCGGCCGTGGCCAGCTCGGCGAGCTCCCGCGCCGTGGTGGAGACGTCGAGGGTGGTGCCGACGGCCGTGCCCGCCTCGTACAGCAGGCGCAGCCGGTCCTGCGCGATCTCGGCCCGGCCGGCCAGGGCGCGCAGTTCGGTGGAGTCCCGCAGGGTGGTGACGCTTCCGGCGCCGGCGAGGCGGACGTTCACGGCCAGCAGCCGCTGCCCGACGGGGAGCATCCGGTCGCTGACGGCCCGGTGGGCGAGCAGGAGCCCTGCCGTCCGGTCGTCGAGGCCGAGCTCGGCGACCGGACGGCCCTCGGCGCCGGGCGGCAGATCGAGCAGGCGGCGTGCCTCGTCGTTGGCCAGCAGCAGCCGGCCGTCCTCGCCGACGATGACGACGCCCTCGCGGACGGCGTGCAGCACCGCGTCGTGGTGCTCGTACATCCTGGTCACCTCGGCCGGGCCGAGCCCGTGGGTCTGCCGTCGCAGCCGACGGACCGTGAACGCCGTACCCACCACGGCCAGCGCGAGCGCGGCGACGCCGGCCCCGATGATGACCGGCAGCTCCTGGCTGACCAGGCTGTCGGCACGGCTGAGGGGCAGGCCGGCGGACACCGCGCCGACGACCGCACCGCCCGCGTCCGCCACGGGGACGACCGCCTGCTCGTCCTCGCCGAGCGGGCCGTCGGCGGTCTCGACGACGACCCGGCCGGCGAGGGCCGGGGCGATGGAGCCGGCGAAGGGCTTCCCGGTCTCGCCTGGTAGCGGATAGGTGTACCGGACGCCGTCGCGGTTCATGACGACGACGACGTCGACGCCGGCCGGACCCCGGGCGGCCTCGGTCAGCGGTTGGAGCGTCGCCGTCGGGTCGGACGCCTGGAGCGCGGCCACCAGGCCGGGGGCGTGCGCGAAAACCTCGGCGGCGGCAAGCGACCGGGCCCGCACCTCCTGCCACCGACTGGTGCGGGCCTGCAGCACCAGCGCGACCACCGCCGCCGTGACCAGCAGGACGACGGTCAGCACCTGCACCAGGAACACCTGGCCGGCGACGCCACCGATCGTCGCCCGAACACCGGGGAGGCGGCCCGGCCGGCCGTCGCCGCGATCCCGATGGTGATTCAGGTTCTGTCGCATCCCCATGTCTTACCGCCCGGGCCCGCACCGCACCGCCCACCACACCGGCACCCGTCCCGGCTCGACCCGGTCCGACCAGCACCGGTCGGCCGGGCCCATCGCTTCGCCGGCGAGCCGTACAGATGCGGGCTCAGTCCGCTGAACGGAGCTTTCCGGGACGAGTCTGACGCCGTGACGACACCAGCCACCGCGGGATTACGTGGGTGGGCACCTGGGACCGCCCGGTCCGGCTACGGAGCCCTTGTCGAGTCGGACCGCTCCTTCTGCTCCGGCAGGAACGAGGAGAGTGCGGCTCCGCCGGCCAGCCAGCCGACGGCGAGCAGCCAGCCGGCGAGGACGTCCAGCGGCCAGTGCACGCCGAGGTAGATGCGGCTCAGGCCGATCACGCCCGCGAACAGCACGGCGCCGGCGGCGGCCGTGCGGGTGGCGGAGGGACGCGCGCGGGCGACGGCGAGGGCGAGCAGACCGGCGCTGAGGGCGGACGTGAAGGCGTGCCCGGAGGGGAAGGCGAAGCCGGAGGCGGTGAACGCCCAGTCCGTCTCGGGTGGCCGGGGCCGGCCGAAGGCGTGCATCAGGCCCTGGCGCAGCAGTTGCCCCAGCGCCAGCCACAGCACGGGCAGCAGCAGCGCCCGTGCCACCGTCCACCGGGACCTCGGCGATCCGCCGGTCCGGGGGTTCCGGGGGTTCCGGGGGTTCCGGGCGGTGACGACGCCTGCGGCCAGAGCGAGGAGGTAGGGAACCACGCCGGTGCCGAGGGAGGTGACGGCCATGGCCACGGCTCGGGCGAGCGGTGGCCGATGTGCGGCACTCCAGTCGATGGCGGCCTGCTCGAAGGCGAACGGTGCCCAGGCGTTGGCGGCGACCACGGCCGCGATCACCGCGAAGGCCGACCAGGTACCGGCGAGCACGACCAGCCACCGCCGCGTCATGCGGTCAGCCACCAACTCAGTCCTCCTGCCCGCGCCCTGGCCACCGGAACGCGGCCTCGCGCGGCCAGGGTACGGCACGTCCACCCGGTTTCACCTCGGCCACAGTGACCGGAGCGGATCCGGTCAGGGCCGGTCGGTGCGCCGTCCGTCTGCCGGAGGGAGGCCCGGTGCCGGACCGTGACCACCCGCACCGGGGACCGCCGCCGGTGGGGCCCGGGCGAGGGCGTGTCTCCACGGCCGACGACGAGCGGGCCCCGGGCGGGCGGGGTCGCCGGCCCGGAGCCTGGTGGGAGCGGAGCGTCAGCCGTCGTTCTCCGGCGACGGCAGGTAGGCGCCGGGCACGTCGTCCGGGGCGAGGATCGCTCCCTCGCCCGGGTACGGCGTCGTCCAGTTGTGCGTCTGGTACCAGACCAGGTGCTCCATCTGCGCCGGGTTGGCCCGGTCCGGCGCCGCGTTCGGGCCGGTCAGCCGCTGCCGCGACTTCCAGGCGTCCCACTGGGCCGCGACGGCCGACTCCGCCGCCGGCGGCGCGATCGTGGCCGGTGCCGCGGCCGCCCGGAGGTCCTGCTCCCCGGGCACGTCGAGGCCGCAGGAGGGCGGCGTCTTCAGGCCGTCGGTCAGCGCGGTCCGGTTGGGCACCGCGGTGAACGGCGTGTAGTCCGGCCGGTCGGTGAAGGCCGTGGTCATCGGACTGGCCGCGCTGTCCTTCTGGTTCATCGGGTGGATGCCGAGGATCTGCTCGATGGTGCGGATCATCGTGATCTGCGAGTAGTAACGGCTGTCCACGGCCCCGTGCTGCGCCCAGGGGCTGATGATCTGGATCGGGGCACGGTGGCCGTCCACGTGGTCCAGTCCCGCCTGGGAGTCGTCCTCGACGACGAAGATCGCCGAGTCCTTCCAGTACTCGCTGTGGGTGATCTCGTCGACGATCTTCCCGGTGGCCAGGTCGTTGTCGGCGACCTGGGCGGCCGGGCTCGCCGGGCCACCGGTGTGGTCGCTGGACAGCCACAGCATGTTGAGGTTCGCCGGGCCGTTCTTCTCGAAGTCCTGCTTCCAGACCTGGTAGCGGTACAGGTCCGGCACGTCGGTGTCGAACTTCGGGAAGCCGGGCACCGAGACGCTGTTGAGCGAGGGGATCGGCGAGGAGGACTTGAGGGCGTAGGCGCTGCCCTGCCCGGTCTCGTCCATGGTCCTGGCGTCGCAGTACAGGTTCTGCCAGGTGGCGTCGGCGGGCTTGTCCAGGAACTGGTGGAACTCGCCGAAGTCGCGCACCGTCCTGCCCGCCGCCTGCGCGCCCGTCCACAGGAAGCCGGAACGCTGGTGGCCCAGGGCGTCGTCCTCGGTGTCGTAGCTGCGCTCGTACTCGCCGGCCGAGGACTCGGTGTACTCCGGGTTGTCCGCCTGCATCAGCCAGTTGTGGCCCTCGGCGGAGTTGGTGCCGATGTCGTAGGTGTTGTCGTAGAGCCCGAACTGCTCGGCCAGCGCGTGCTGGTTGGGCGTCACGTTGGCGCCGAACTGGGCCAGCCCGGGGTCGCCGTTACCCTCGGCGACGTCCCCGAAGACCTGGTCGTAGGTCCGGTTCTCCTTGACGATCAGGAAGACGTGCTTGATCGGCGACGGGTCGCCGATCCGCTTCGGCACCGCCTCCTCCTTCGCCTTGTGGCCGTTCGCCGGCTTGACCGCGTTGTTGGTCCAGCCGTTCTGCTGGAACACCTTGGCGGTCTGCGAGCGGATCTCCTTGTCGCTCGGCAGGGTGAACCGGGTGAGGCTGGAGGTGGTGTCGTGGGTCTTGTGGGCGCCGGTGCTGTTGGGCCGCCGGGCGTCGATGCCACGGGTGTTGGAGACGATCACCTTCGCGCCGACGGTGGCGATCTCCGCCGGGAAGTAGTCCGTGGGCAGCAGGCCGACGTAGCTCACCGGTTCCTGCGCACCGGTGAAGCGGTAGACGGCCACCGCGTTGGCCCGGCCGAGGGTGACCAGCAGCCGGCCGTCCTCGGCGAGCGTCATGGCGGTCGGCTCGTAGCCGACGGAGGCCTCCGGCCACGGCTTGGTGGAGATGGTCTGGACGACCTTGTCGTGCGCGGTGTCGATGACCGACACCTCGTCGGAGGCGGTGTCGGCGACGAACAGCACGCCGTTCTTCGCGTACAGCGCGGTCGGGTGCAGGCCGACGGTGACGGTGCCGACGGGGGCGGCCGGGTCGGCGAGGTCGATCACGCTGACCGTGCCGGTGGTGGTGGCGGCGGTCGCCGGGTCGGCCGGCACCTGGGTGCCGTAGGAGTTGATCGTGGTGTCCCCGGCGGTGGCCGCGCGCCCGCCCTCGTTGGAGACGTACAGCTTCCGGCCGACCCGCACCACGCCGCGCGGCGCGTTGCCGACCGTCCAGTTCTGCTTGATCGCGCCGGTCGCCGCGTCGATCGCGACCACCCGGTTCTGCCCGTTGACGGCGGCGTACACCGTCGAACCGTCGGCGGAGAACACCGCCCCGGAGGCCAGCGCGTGCTTCTCCCCGTCGGCCTGGATCTTCACCGCCACCGGGGCGGACAGCGTGCCGTCGGGCTTCACGGTGAACCGGGTGTAGCCGTCGAGCTGGCCCAGCCACAGCTGCCTGCCGTCCGGCGAGTAGACCGGGGACTCCTGGCCGACCGAGCCGTTGGGGATGCGCAGCTCGTCCGCCTTGTTGGTGCCGACGCGCTGCTGCACCTTCCCGGTCTTCAGGTCCACCACGACCAGCGCCGCGTCGCCGTCGGCGACCGCGGCGGCCAGGTGGCCGCCGTCCGGGCTGACCGTGGAGCCCATCAGCTTGCCGTTGTCGAGCACCTGCCGGCTGCCGTACGGGGCGAGGTACTGGTCACTGGAGGCGACCAGGCCGTCGGCGGTGGTCTGGCCCACCTGGTCCGTGCCGAACTGGTGGGTGGCCGCGAAAGCCGTGCCGGTGGCCACTGCCACCGCCGTGATGCAGGCCGTGGCGAGCGTGGCCCGGCGGCCCACCCGGCGGCCGAGGAGGACGAGGCGGTCGTTCCGGCTGCGTCGACGACGCGTCACCTGCATGGCGTCAGCCCTTCGTTGGATCGGTCGGATTCGTTGCGTCCGCCGTGTTCGGTGGGGAAGCGAGCAGACCGACGTGACCGTCGAACTGCCACAGCGGGTTCGGTGCGTCCCCGGTCGGGGTGTGCACCAGGAAGTAGCCGTTCACTTCCTTCGGACCGTCGCCGTCGGCCATCAGCCGTCCGTCCGAGGCCACGTCGAGCTGGTAGACCGCCGTCCCCGGCGCGTCCGTCCCGGGCAGGTGCCAGGTGACCACGCAGCGCCAGTCGTTGCCCGGCCCCTCCGACTCGACCTGGCCGTCGCCCCGCCGGCAGGCCGCGCTGGCCCGCAGCTCGGCCTCCGTCACGGCGGGGCGGTGCAGCTGCTCGGTCTGCAGCCGGTACAGGTGCGCGAACACGGTGGCGACCTCCCGCTGCACCTTCGCCTGCGAGATCCCCGGGCCGGTCGAGGGCGTGGCCACCGCGACCGCGCCGAAGGTCAGCGCGAGCAGCCCGGCCAGCGGCAGCACCCCGAAGGAGAGCGTGCGACGCCCCGCCCCGTCCTCGCTGCCGGTGGTGAAGTCCTGCCGGACGAAGAGCAGGCAGGCCGCCCCGGTGGCGACCGCGGCCCAGGCCAGGCTGACGGCGACGGAGATCAGCAGTTCGTCGATCCGGCCCGGGGCGGCGAACAGCCCGTTCCAGGAGACGAAGGCATAGCCGGGCAGCGCCAGACGCAGCGCCACCGGCAGCGGCAGCACCTGCGCGAGCTGCATCGCGACCGCCGCCAGCGCGGGGACCAGCAGCCCCATCGGCGAGCGGCCCAGCAGGACGGAGCCGAGCAGCCCGAGCGCCGCCAGCGCCAGGGTGGGCGCCAGCGCGCACGCCCAGGCCAGCAGCACGCTGCCGGCCGCGTCCGACGGCGACAGCAGGTGTCCGTCCACGCCGACCAGCGGTTCGTCGCCGACCGCCGCCAGCCCGCCGACCGTGCTCGACGCCACCAGCCCGGCCACCAGCAGCACGATCACGGTGACGCTGGCCAGCGCCTTCGCCGCGAAGATCCGCCGCGGCGAGCGGACCGTCACCAGCAGGTGCCGCCAGGTCCCGAGCCGGTCCTCGGCGGCGAACACGTCGCCCGCGACCACGGAGGTCAGCAGGGGCAGCGCCCACGAGCCCGCGAAGCCCAGCACCACCAGCGGGCCGGCCCAGCCCGTGGCGTGCATCCAGCGGCCGAACAGGGTGTCGGAGGGCAGCGTCCCCTGCTGGGCCACCGCGGCCGTGAACAGGCCCGGCGCGCTCCAGCAGGCCAGCATCAGCAGCCTGACCCGCCACTGCGACAGCAGCTTGACCAGCTCGAAGCGGTACACCCGGCCCACCGGCACCGGGCGCGGCCCCGGTTCGACGCCGGCGGCGGCCATCGTGCGCCCGGCCGTGATCGTGCTCATTGCCCCTCCTCCTGCTGCTCGGTCAGGGTGAGGAACGCCGCCTCCAGGGCCGGGACCACCGGCGTGACCTCGCGCACCCGGACGCCCGCGTGCACCAGCGCCGCCACCAGCTCCTCGACGGCCTGCCCCGACGCGTGCACCACCAGTGCCTCGGCCGCGCGACCCGCCTCGGCCTGCGCCAGGACCCTCACCCCGGCCACCTCGGCGGCCACCCGTCGCGCGGCTTCCGGATCGGAGGTGAGCAGCCGGTGGTCGAGCTCGCGGGTCTCCGCGGCCAGCTCGCCGAGCGGGCCGGAGAAGCGGACCCGCCCGGTCGCCAGGATGGTGACCTCGTCACAGAGCGCCTCCAGGTCGTCCATCCGGTGGCTGGACAGCACCACCGTCACCCCGTCGGCCGCGAGCCGCCGCAGTGCGCCGTGCACATGCTGCTTGCCGGCCGGGTCCAGGCCGTTGGACGGCTCGTCGAGCACCAGCAGCCGGGGGTCCGTGAGCAGCGCCGCGGCCAGTCCCAGCCGCTGCCGCATGCCCAGCGAGAAGCCCCGCACCCGGTCGTCGGCGACCTCGGTCAGCCCGACCTCGGCCAGCACCTCGTCGATCCGGCCAGCCCGGGTGTCCTGCCCGCGCAGCCTCGCCAGCGCGGCCAGGTTCTTCCGCGCGGTCAGCGACGGGTAGAGCCCGGGCCCGTCCACGAAGCCGGCCACTGCGTGCGGCGCCGGCAGCGCCCGGCCGACCGGTCTGCCCAGCACCTCCAGCTCGCCGCCGTCGGCGACGGCCAGCCCGAGCAACAGCCCGAGCAGCGTGGTCTTCCCGGCACCGTTCGGCCCGGCCAGCCCGTGGATCCGCCCGGGTGCCAGCTCCAGCCCGACGGCGTCGAGCGCCACGACGTCACCGAAACACTTCGTCAGTCCCCGTGCCCGTACGGCAGCTTGCGTGTCCCTCATGGCCCCTTCTCGCAGTTCCCCAGGGAACCTAAGGGGTTGATCGGGCACAGTCAGGAACGCCCGGTTGAACAGCGCTGGAACAGCAGCGGCCCGCCCTGTGGCGGTCCTGCGACCACCCCGAGCGGGCCGTATCGGCCTGGGCCTGGCCCGGGAGCGCACACCTCCGCGATGGACACGCGAATCCCGGCGACCGCCGGGCAACCGACAGGTGAACAGCGGACGACAATCACGCCGTCAACGCGATGATCTGGCACTGCGTCAGCCACTGGGATCCACCCGGTCGCGATCTTCCGGTGGCCGGCGCGACCGACCGGCACCGCGCTTCGCCCTCCTCGCGGCGTCACATCCGCTGGAGGTTCCGCACCAGTCCGGTCATCTTCGGCGAGGGGACGACGTTGAGTTCCCGCTGCAGGAACGAGCGGTAGTGCTGGTAGGAGCGCAGCGCGCTGGCGAGGTTTCCCTCGGCAAGGTGCACCTCGACCACGATCCGGTGGGCCGTCTCACGGACGGGGTCGATGGCGATCGCCGCCAGCGCGGCCTGAATCGCCGACAAGTAACGCTCCGCATCGCACAGTTGGTGAGCCAGACCCTCCAAGGCGTACAACCGCAGCTGATCCCACCGCTCGCGCTCCAGGGTCAGCCACTCCTCCTCCCAGCCCGGCAGGAGTTCGGCGGTGAGGTCGTCCACGAGTTCGTCGCAGCTGGCCGGCAACTGGTCGAGCCCTGCCACGACTTGTCCTGCGGAGCGGCGCGCGGAGCGCAAGTCCACCCGGACGGCAGGCGCGAGGCGGAGCCACTGCCCGGGGCTCTCGATCGGTATGGCCCGGCCGCGCCGCCTCGCGTGGTACAGGGCGGTGCGCAGGTTCGCGGCCGCGCGGTACTGCGTGCAGTCCGGCCAGAGCCGTTCGGCGACCGCGCCGCGCTGGACGCCGCCGTCGTGCAGGGCGAGGAAGGCCAGCAGGTGCTGCGCGCTCACCGGGAGGGAGAGGCGGTGTCCCCCGCCGGTGGCCTCGAAGCCCCGCAACAGGTCGATTCCCGGGCTGTCCCACGACACACCCCCACTCTGCCGCGACAACCCGTTGCCCGCACCCGTTCGGGCGCGCCCCGGTTGCGGCCGAGGCCTGTCACCGCCGCGTCCTTCCGACCCCGGATCACCGTCGCTCAGGTGTCGCAAGAACGTTGGCCAGGCCTCGCGGTGACGTCGCCCCGAGCGTCACGGCCACCGTCGCCGACCGTCACGACCGCGCCCCACCGCCGACCGGCTGACACTCCAATGGGCCGCCCCCGAACGGGTGTTGGCAGAACGATCCGTTCATCGCGGACGTTCGGCGAGCTCCGCGGACCGGCCGGCGGTCACCCTGCGTGCATCCACCGGTCCGTGGCGCTGAGGACGGCCGCGGCAGGTTCACCACGAGGGCGCAACGCGCCCGAGACGGCACCCGCCCGCCGGTCGTGACGGCCCCGGCACATCCGCGCGACGGCCGGCCCGTTGACTGGCACCACCTGCTGCGGGCCTTCGTGGCAGGGCGACCGACGACCACCGCCGATCGCGGTGCGACCGTCCGGCCGCGGCACGACCCACCGCTCGGCGGGGCGCCCCCGGTGCCCCGCCCGACACCGAGAAAGGCGATGCCGCATGAAGGCCAGATCGGTGCTGCGCGACGTCCGCGCCCCCGAGGGCGACCTCCTCGGCGACCCGGCCGTGTGCATCGCCGTCCTGGACGGTCCCGTCGACCTGTCGCACCCCTGTTTCGAGGGCGCGGACCTCACCCGGCTGGACACGCTCGTCGCCGAACCGGCCGGCGCCGGCCCGATGTCCCTGCACGGCACCCATGTCACGGGCCTGCTCTTCGGTCAGCCCGGCAGCCCGGTGACCGGGATCGCCCCGCGGTGCCGCGGGCTGATCCTGCCGGTCTTCACGGATGAGGGCGAGGGACGGGTGCCCCAGCTCGACCTGGCCCGGGCCGTCGAACGCGCCGTGCAGGAGGGGGCGCACGTCATCAACATCAGCGGCGGCGAACTCAGCCGGGACGCCCAGCCGGACCCCATGCTGGAACGGGCGCTGCGGCTGTGCGACGAGAGCGGGGTCCTCGTGGTCGCGGCCGCCGGCAACGACGGCTGCGACTGCGCCCAGGTGCCGGCCGCCGTCCCGACGGTGCTCGTTGTCGGCGCGGCCGGACCCGACGGCGAGCCGCTGGACATCAGCAACTGGGGCTCCCCGTACGCCACCCACGGCCTTCTCGCCCCCGGGCGCGACGTCGAGGCCGCCGCCCCGGGAGGGGGGAGCACGGGCCTGACCGGCAGCAGCTTCGCCACACCGCTGGTGTCCGGGGTCGCTGCCCTGCTGGTCGGCGCGCAGGTGCGCGCGGGACACCCGCCCGACCCGCGGGCTGCCGGCCAGGCCCTGTTGCGGGGCGCTCGATCCGTGCCCTGTGCACCCGCCGACGCACCGGAGTGCCGACGCCGGCTGGTCGGCCACCTGGACGCGGCCCGGGCGTACGAGCTGATCGCCCGAGGAGACCTGACGGAGCGTCCGGCCAGTGCCGGGACCACGGCGGACGGCACTCCCCGCACCACCCACTCCCCCGAGACCGGGGTCGCCACGGCCGGCGCACCCTCACTGCTCGGGGCCTCCCCTTACGACTCGCACGAGGGAGCCAGCACCATGGACACCCAGAGCGTTCCCGTCGCCACCGCAGAGGCCGTTCAGGCCGCACCGGCCGCGCAGGCGGCCCCTGCCGCCCAGGCCGCACCGGGCCCGGAGGCCGTCCAGGCCGCGCAGACCGCACCGTACGAAGCGTACGAAGCCGTCCCCCCGGCCGCAGCCGCCGGGGTGACGGGCGCCACCGCCTCGGGCGCGCAGCCCGTGAACCCCTCCTCCGTCCCGCCGCCCGTACCACTGGCCGCGCCCGCCCAGACCCCGCCCGCGCCCCCTGTCGGCGCCATGGCGCTCGGCCAGGCC
>NZ_JAHSQD010000150.1 GCF_020103755.1 Streptomyces sp. LS1784 | reverse complement strand
CCCGTCCCGCCTGGGCTCAGGAGCCCTGGTCCGTCTGCTCCTCCGTCCGCTCCTCCGCCCGCTTCTCGGCCACCCGGACCTGCTCGGTGAAGGTGCGCTCGTCGATCCGCCCGACCGACGCCCCGTGCCGGGCGGCCGGCTCGTCCGCCGGGGCCGGCGAGGCCTCCCGCACCTCCGGGGCCAGCAGCGACCCGCCATCCGGCACCCGGGGCGAGAGCACGATCAGCGCGGCACCGGCCTCGCTCGCGTGGTGCTCCTCGGCCGCGTCAGGGCGGTTGAACACCGGTCCGAGATCCGCCGGGAGACGCTCGACCAGCAGGGCGACGGCCTCCTCCGGGGTGGCCGCGGTGACGCGCTCGCCGGATTCGTGCCACCGGCCGACGAGGTAGCTGCCGCCCTCCTGTGGATGGGCGTTCGGGAGGCCCTGCTCGGCCCAGGGCTGCGTGGTCGACAGGCTGAAGTGCAGGTTGTAGTGGCTGGTAAAGGGAAACAGCCGGCGCAGCCGGGGTTCGGCGCGGGCGGCCCTGAGCAGGCGGACCAGGCCGTCGTTGTAGCTGCCGGGGCCGCGCTTGTTCTCCCGTGCGCGCCCCTCCCAGTTCAGGACGAGCCTCTCCCAGCGGGCCTCCACCGCCGCCTCCGGCCCGATCGCCCGGGCGGCGACGTCCGGCAGGACGGGCTTGGCCGACATGTCCATCTGATCATCGGATCGCATGGCGAGCAGTCTGCCGTACTGCCTCCCGGGGAATCGGGCACCGCAGACCTCCCCGGTGCTCGACGGCCACCAACTCGGCTCCTTCGAGCAGGATTTGTGGCACATCGCGACGAGGCCGGTCCCGACGGTCGGTCAGGCCCCGACGCGCGCCGCGCCGCGCAGCTTGCGCCAGGTACGGCGGAGGGAGGACGGCCCGGAGCGGCCGGCGGCGGGCGCACCGGACTTCCAGGACCGGGCCGCCTCGGCGAGGGTCTCCGGCGGAGCAGGGGCGATCGGCGGGCCGACCCGGTCGGCGCGGGCGGCGCGCAGGAGGTCCTCCGGCCGGAGCGCCTCCAGCCTCGCCCTGGCGTGGTCGAGCAGGGCGGCGCAGGCGTCGTTGATCGCGGCCTCGCCGAGCGGGCGCGCGGGCAGGTCGAGGTCTTCGGTCAACTGCCGTTCCAGGGCTCCGCACAGGTCCTGGACGGAGAGGTCGCGGACGGTCAGCGACAGGTGGGCGGACAGGCCCCCGGCGCCGACCGCGCGGTGCGCGAAGCCGCGCGGTACGTAGAGCACGCCGCCGGGTTCGAGGACGCCGTGAAGCCGCAGCGGGGAGCGTTCGTCGTCCGGGAGTTCGCCGAGCCGCCAGTCCGCCGCCGCCGGTGCGTCGTGGACGTACCAGGTCTTGCGCCCGGCGGCCTGGAGGACGAACACGTCGGCGTCGTCGCGGTGCATCGCGAGGCCCTGGCCGCCGGCCGGGGTGACGAAGAAGAAGGCCTCCACCCGCCGGTCCAGTTCCTCGGACAGCCGGGCCACCAGCTCGCCGGTCGGGCGGTGCCACTGGTCGACGCAGCGCAGCAGCAGTGTCGCCCCGCGGCGCAGCAGGGCGAGCACCTTCGCGCGGTCCGCGAAGCCGTGGTGCGTCGTGCCGTTGACCACGCGCGAGGTGGTGAAGGACTCGGTCGGGACGGTGACCTTGTCGGAGCGGACCATCTCCAGGTAGGGGGTGCGCAGCAGGCCGCCGTCGAAGGCGGCGTCCAGCTCGTCGAGGTCGAACGGCGGGGCGAGGGCCTCCGGGGTGAAGAGCGCGGGCTCGCGCTGCCACTGGCGGTCGGTGAAGCTCCGGACGTCGCCGACCCAGTCGGCCAGTGTGGGCGATTCCATGGTGTGTGTCCCGTGGTGTCAGGGGTGTTCCGGGGCGTCGAGGCGTCAGGTGCCGACCTGCGCCGCGAACCGTACGGAGAGCAGGGAGCGCAGCGGCACCTGCGCCTCCTGCTGCGGGCTGCGGACGACCAGCCGGTTGTCCAGGGCGACGGTGAGCAGGCGCTCGGCCAGCGGTACGACCAGGTGCTTGGCCCAGCAGCGGGCGCCGTCGAAACCGAACGGCATGAACGCGGGCGCCTTCTCCGGGTCCGCGACGCCGTCCCAGCGCTCGGGGCGGAACTCCAGCGGGTCTGACCAGTAGTCGGGGTGGCGGTGCATCAACAGCGGGAAGAGCGCGACGTCGTCCTCGGGCCGGATCTCGGGGTGCAGTAAGGTGTACGCCGCGCCGCCGTTGCGGTACAGCATCCAGGCGGGCGGGAGCAGCCGCAGCGTCTCCCAGAGGACCGCGGTGAGGTCCGCGCGGTTCTCCGGCCGGTCCCGCTCCGGGCCCATGAGCCACAGGGCGTTGCCGGTCAGTGCGGCCACGCCGTCGCAGAGGGTGGCTGTCGCCCGCCGGTACATCGCGATGGCCTGCTTGCGCTCCACCGGGTCGTCGGCGCCGCGGATCAGCCCGGCCAGTGCGGTGCACCCGTCCTGGCCGGCGGAGCCGGGCCAGCGGGTGACCGCGCGGTCGACGAGCCGGGAGAGGGTGTCGGAGCGGGTGACGCCGCGCTTCGACAGCAGGGAGACCGGCAGCGGGTCGGCGGAGAACAGCCAGCGGCGCAGGTAGGAGGTGCCGGCGTAGGGCCAGGAGCCGGCCATCCCGCGGGCCGGGGGCGGTGGCTTCCGGATGCCCGCCATGGCGTCCCGCCCCAGTGCGCGGATGGTCCTGGTCGCGCTGTCGTGGGGGATGTCGGAGCCGGCGGCGGGTTTGTAGACCGAGCGCTCGCTGGAAAGGACGGGGCGTGCGGCGACGATTTCGGCCATCAGCCGGGAGTCCGCGACACCGACCTTGGCCGGGTCGATCCGGAACACCTTCTCGTCCCTGTCCAGTAGCTCCTGAATTCTCGGTGCGAACGCGATGGAATGGCCGCGAGGTTTCGTCGGAGCCATTTCTTCCACGGGAATCAGGTCTCCATTTCGAAATGGCAGGGAAATGTTGTCGGAGCGGAGCTGCCCGAGGAGGTCCGGGCAGGTCGCCGCGCCGGCGGGGGCGCGGCCGACCCAAGCCCCCGCCGGCGGCTGGCCACGTCAGATGACGTGCAGCACCCACGCGTGGTTCGCGAGGTCCTCGTCCTTCTTGAACTTCTTGACGAGCGCCTTGATCATCTTCATGACTACTCTCCATTCCGGGGGTTTTCGGGTGCGGCGAGAATGTCGCACCCAGGCCGTCGGGGATGTCCGGCATTCCGTCGCCGGGGGCCGAACGGGTTCATCTGTCATGGACCCTAACCGAAGGTTCGCCGCTCGGACACCCCGTCGACAGGGAATTGTTCGATCTCTTTGCCTTGTTGACGGCCTATTCGGTGGTCGAATCGTTATAACCCCTGGAAATTCGCGGTGGGGGCCCGGAACGGGAACGCGAAAGGGCCCCGCGAAGCCGCGGGGCCCTTCTGCGCGTACGACGGGTACGGCGCGGTCGGTCAGTTGCCGGTCATGCGATCAGTTGTAGGTCGTGGTGACCGTCACGCCACCGAAGCCCTGCTGCGCGTAGAGGCTGAAGTACACCCAGCCGGACGGCGGGTTGTCGATGGTGAGGGTCTCACCGTTGCCGCTGGTGGTGGACTTGGCCAGGTACGAGCCGGTGGTGGCCCAGGCGCCGCCGTTGTAGTACAGGTCGGCGTTGCCGGTGCCGCCGCTGGTGGTGACGGTCAGCTGCTTCACACCGGCGGGCAGGTACAGGAAGTCGTAGCTGTAGTTCCCGGTGGTGGCGGCGACGTTGTCCCGGCGGCAGTTCTTGTCGTACTGCCGGCTGTCGGCGGAGGTGCAGAGCGGGGCCTTGGGCTGCTCGGTGGGCAGCGAGCCGCAGTTGTCGGCGGCGCAGGCCTTCAGCCAGGTGGCGAAGTCGGCGTCGTACTTGGTGCCGATGGTGGTCTTCAGGATGGTGCGGGCGCCGTTCCAGTCGCCGGCGCGGTACTTGGCGAGCACCGCGTTGACGTCGTCCGGGTGCGACTGGAGCATGTAGCGGACGGCCAGGTAGCCCCAGTTGTAGGTCCGGGTGGAGTTCGAGTTCTCGTAGGTGGTGTCGAACAGGGTGCTCAGGGCGTAGGTGCCCTTGCCGGCCTGGGCGATCGCGTCGTCGTAGTGGGCGCCGCGGTAGCTGTAGGAGACGTACTCGGCGAGGCCCTCGACCCACCAGATGGTCGGGGTGGTCATGCCGGCCTCGAAGTCGCCGTACATGTCGTAGCGGCCGTCGAGGTAGTGGGTGTACTCGTGGTTGAGGTTCCAGATCTGGAACTCGGGGCGCAGCCAGGAGGCCTCGTGGGCGATGAAGCGGGCCTGGTTGCCGACCGTGGCCGGGTTGCCCTCCTCGTACATGCCGCCGTTGTCGACCTCGATCTTGTACATCTCCCAGGCGTACAGGCTGTAGTTGTAGTAGTCGTCGAAGACGACGACCTCAAGGTTGGTGTTGTTGTCGTTGGCGACCGGACCGTTGTCCTTGACGATCTTGTGGAAGAACGCGTCCTGGTTGATCAGGCTGGTGCAGGTGTCGGCGAGCTGCTGCGCGGTCATGTCCTGGGCGCGGATGCGCAGGTTGGCGTTGCAGGTGTGGTCGACGGTGAGCACCAGCGGGACGAGCTTGGCCGGCACGTCACAGGTGCCGTAGAGGGAACAGTTGCCCTCGTCCTTCTTCTCCGTGAACCAGAGCAGGTTCATGGTGAGCGGACCGGTGTTGCCCACCAGCGGGTAGCGGTTGATCAGGTCCTTGAGGATCGGCCGGCCCTGGGGGCGCAGGGCGTCGCTGGCGACGAGGTTGCCGAGCTGGATGCCGATCTTGGTCACCAGGTCGCCGCCGTTGATCAGGCTGCTGTTGCGGGTGACGAAGGACTGCACGGTGGTGGCGAAGGTGGGGTCGGCCTGGAGGGCGGTGACGAACTCCGGCAGGTCGAAGCCGCGCTCGATGACCGTCTCGGTGTTGGCCACGGCGGTGGTCATCGCGGCGGGCCAGTTGCCGGTGTAGTCGTTCAGCAGCCGCTTGACGACGCCGGTGTAGCGGGCGTTCTCCTGGGCGCTGTCGATCAGGGTGACGGCCTCGGCGAGGGTGGCGCCGTTGGCGTCGCTGATGTCCCTGGTGCGCGGGGCGGCGTAGAAGGCGTCCAGCGCACCGCGGATGGCGGTCTTGAGGCTGTCGCCGTACGGGCCCACGGCGTCCGCGTTGTACCACTGGACGTAGTAGCCGGCGCGCAGGAAGAGCACCAGCTGCCCGGCCGAGGTGGAGTTGTCGCCGGGGTAGGCGGCGGAGGTGTCGCGCAGGGCGTTGGCGACGGTGACCATCTGGGCCTCGTTGAAGGCGCCCTTGGCGTCGTTGCCGGTGAGCTGGAACAGGGAGTTGACGCAGTCGAGCCCGGCGGCCTTGACCTGCTGGACCAGCGCGGCACCGGACTTGCCGGTGAAGGCGGAGACGTCGCAGGCGGCCGTGAGCGCCCGCGCCGACTTGGCGGCGCCGACGGTGCTGCCCGCCGTCGGGGCGGTGGCCTTGGCCTGCGGGTCCGAGACGAGCGGGCGGGCGTCCTTGGGGGTGTCGGGGGACTTGGGCACGGGGATCGTGCGCGGCGCGGCGGGCTTGCCGACCGGTGCGGTCGCCTTGCCGGCCGACGCGGCGGCGGTGTCGGCGGCGCTCGCCTGCGGCGCGAACAGGCCGAGGGCGAGGAAGAGGGCGGCGCCGAGTGCAGGGAGTCTGCGCGCGCTGTCCTTCGCTATCCGGGAGGGACGCATCTGTGGGGGCCTCCGGGGCCGTTGTGGGTGGGGGCGGCCGCGCTGCGTGGGGCGCACGGGCCTTGCTGTGTGACATGTAAAATGGCACATAGGAGAACGTGGGGGGAAGGGCCGGGAACGGATTGCCGGTCGGCGAGACCGAAACGTTGTCAGGTCCGCACACGTGCCAGGCCCGCACGGGCCTCGGAGCCGTGCGAGCGCCAGGTCCGCACGGGCCCGGGAGCCGCGCGAGCGTCAGGTCCGTACGAGCGGCCGGGGGGTGAGCGCCGCGAACTCCAGCGGCGCCGACGGATCCACCGACAGGTCGGCCGGGGCCGGCTCCGCGCCCGCCCGGACCAGCAGGTCACCGACCGCCGCCACCATCGCGCCGTTGTCGGTGCACAGCCGCAGCGGCGGCACCCGCAGCGCGATCCCGGCCGCCGCGCACCGCTGCTCGGCCAGTGCCCGCACCCGGGAGTTGGCCGCGACCCCGCCGACCACCACCAGGGTGCCGATCCCGTGGTCGACGCAGGCCCGCACCGCCTTGCGGGTCAGCACGTCCGCGATCGCCTCCTGCAGCGCGGCCGCCGCGTTCTGCACGTGCGGCTCGCGCTGCGCCTCGACCCAGCGGGCGGCGGCGGTCTTCAGGCCGGAGAAGGAGAACGCGTACGGGTCGTCCTGCGGCCCGGTCAGCGGCCGGGGCAGCCGGACGGCCGTCGGGTCGCCATCGCGTGCGGCGTGGTCGATCGCCGGGCCGCCCGGGTAGGGGAGCCCCAGGATCCGGGCGACCTTGTCGAAGCACTCGCCGGCCGCGTCGTCCAGGGTGTCGCCGAGGTGGACGATCGGATCGCGGGCCAGGTCGCGCACCAGCAGCAGCGAGGTGTGGCCGCCGGAGACGATGAGCACCACGCAGGGGTCGGGCAGCGGCCCGCCGTCCAGGGCGGCGGCGGCGACGTGCCCGGCGAGGTGGTGCACGCCGTACAGCGGGACGCCGAGCGAGAAGGCGTACCCCTTGGCGGCGGCCACGCCCACCTGTAGCGCCCCGGCCAGGCCCGGACCGGTGGTCACCGCGACCGCGCCGACGTCCTCCAGGGTGAGCCCGGCCCGGTCCAGGGCTTCCCGGACCGCCGGCGCCATCGCGTGCACGTGCGCCCGCGCGGCGATCTCGGGCACCACCCCGCCGTAGCGGGCGTGCTCGTCCATCGACGAGGCCACCGCCTGCCCGAGCAGCACACCGTCGCGCACCAGTCCCACGCCGGTCTCGTCGCAGGAGGACTCGATGCCCAGCACCACCGGTGACCCTGTCACAGCCACTCACCCCTGTCGGTCATTACATGGAACGGTGACCATTGTGCCCGACGGGGCGTGAGGAATAAGCAGGAGCCCATACTTCGCTCTTGCAACTGATACGCAATAGTGTTGTCCCGGCACGATCACCACCGTTCAACCCGCCGAAAGGGGCCGTGTCCTGATGGGCACCTACACGCTTCCCGACCTGCCGTACGACTACTCCGCTCTGGAGCGGGCGATGTCGGCCGAGATCCTGGAGCTGCACCACTCCAAGCACCACGCCGCGTACGTCAAGGGCGCCAACGACACCCTGGACCAGCTGGCCGAGGCCCGCGACAAGGAGCAGTTCGGCGGCCTGGTCGGCCTGCAGAAGACCTTCGCCTTCCACCTGTCGGGCCACGTCCTGCACTCGCTGTTCTGGCAGAACCTCTCGCCCGAGGGCGGCGACCGCCCCGAGGGTGAGCTGGCCGACGCCATCACCGAGCACTTCGGCAGCTTCGAGGCGTTCAAGAAGCAGCTCACCAACGCCACCACCGGCGTGCAGGGCTCCGGCTGGGGCATCCTGTCCTGGGAGCCGCTCGGTCAGCGCCTGATCGTCGAGCAGGTCTACGACCACCACGGCAACGTCGGCCAGAACACCACCCCGCTGCTGGCCTTCGACGCGTGGGAGCACGCCTACTACCTCCAGTACCGCAACGTCCGCCCGGACTACGTCACCCGCCTGTGGGACGTCGTCAACTGGCAGGACGTGTCGGACCGCTTCGCGGCCGTCAAGAGCGCCTGATCAGCTGATCCGCTGATACGCGTCGCGTGACGCAGGGTCCCGGACCGGTCGGGCGGTCCGGGGCCCTTCCCTTTCCCCATCGGGGTTGTCCGTCACGGGAGTTGACGCCGGACACAGCCGATGCACCCCACCGCAGGCTGGACGCCACCCACCGTTCGCCTGCCGGCCGCGTGCCCTCCCTACGCTCGCTCGGACCACCGCCGGTAACCGGCCGGCAACGGCCTCCCGGCCCGTCCGCTCCTGAGCGAAAGGGCGCCCGATGGCCCCGCGTCTCTCCCTCGTCGTCCCGGTCCACAACGTCGAGCGCTACCTCCAGGAGTGCCTGGACTCGATCGCGGCGCAGACCTTCGGGGACTTCGAGTGCGTCATGGTCGACGACGGCTCGACCGACGACGGCCCGGCCATCGCCAAGGCGTACGCCGCCCGGGACCGGCGCTTCCGGCTGGTCCAGCAGGAGAACCAGGGCCTCGGCGCCGCCCGCAACACCGGCTGGCGCCACCTCACCCCCGGCACCGAGTACCTGGCCTTCGTCGACAGCGACGACACCCTGCCGCCGCACGCCTACCAGCTGATGATCAGCACCCTGGGCGACACCGGCTCCGACTTCGTCGCCGGCAACGCCCTGCGGCTGCGCACCACCGGCCTCAGCCCCTCGCACGCCCACCGCCGCCCGTTCCGCGAGACCCGGCTGCGCACCCACGTCCGCGAACTGCCCGCCCTGGTCACCGACCGCACCGCCTGGAACAAGGTCTACCGGCGCTCCTTCTTCGACGCGGCCGGCCTGTTGTACCCCGAGGGCATCCTGTACGAGGACGCCCCGGTCAGCGTGCCCCACCACTTCCTCGCCGAGCGGGTCGACGTGCTCGCCGACCCGATCTACCACTGGCGCGTGCGCGAGGACGGCAACCTCTCCATCACCCAGAAGAAGACCGACCCGCGCGGCCTGGTCGACCGCGTCCGCTCGATGGAACTCGTCCGCGAGTGGCTGCTCGCCCGCCCCGAGCCGGTCTTCGCCGAGCAGTACCTGCGCGCCTACGACCGGAACTGCCTGACCGAAGAGATCCCGATGTTCTTCTGGACCGTCCCGGACGGCGACCGCGCCTACCGCGCCGCCTACCAGCAGCACGTCACCCGACTCCTCCGGGCCATCGGCCCCGAGGCCCAGGGCGGCCTCAGCCCCCAGCTGCGCCTCAAGTACCGGCTCACCCTGGCCGACTCCATGCAGAGCTTCGTCGCCGTCCAGCGCGCACACAGCCTCGCCCGCCGCACCCGCCAGGCCGTCCGGAGGGGCTGAGCCGGGCCCGCCCCGGCTCTTGGGACCGTCCGCAGAGTGATCATCCACTGATCCACGCGGCGTGCCGTTGATACGATCTTGAAATCAGTTGCAGGCTCGAAACCCTCAAGGGGCAGACATGAAGAGCACGTTGATCGGCCGTATGGTCATCGCGGTGGCCGCGGCCGCCGTCCTGGGTGCCGCCGGCCTGGCGCTCTCCTCGACGCAGAGCCCCACTTCGCCCTCCTCGCA
The DNA here is from genome assembly GCF_020103755.1 of Streptomyces sp. LS1784. Taxonomy (GTDB): domain Bacteria; phylum Actinomycetota; class Actinomycetes; order Streptomycetales; family Streptomycetaceae; genus Kitasatospora. The sequence goes on along the minus strand of NZ_JAHSQD010000150.1, from coordinate 6,487 downwards.
GGTCGTGGCCGGCGACCACTTCATCCTCACCATCTCGACCGCGAAGTGAGTCGAGTCGGCCGCTTCTCCGAGGAACCGGCCGACTCCCGCCGCATCACAACGGCACTGCACCGCGATGACATCAGCCCGGGACGGCAAGCGCGTTGCGGGTGATGACGGACGGCAGAGGGATGACGATCGAAGCGGAGCTCAAGGCGATCGTGCGAGACCCGGAAGGCGTGCTCAAGCAGCTGGAGGAGCGGTACGGAACCCGGCCGGGTCGAGGTCTTCCGGGATACGTACTACGACGCGCCGGACGGCAGCCTGATGGGTGCCGACCGTGAGCTGCGGATCCGTACGGTGCACAGCCCGGACAACACGCGCACCATGCTGACGTACAAGGGCGCCCGGGTGGACGAGGCGTCCGGGTCGAAGCCGGAGGCCGAGACCAGGGTCGAGGATGCCGATTCCGCCCACGACACGACGGTGAGGTTGGCGGGCTCCTTCTTCGGAAGGGCATCTTCGAGGAGCCGTCGGACCTGCGCCTCCAACTCGTCTGTCAGTCCTCGGTGCCTCGTGATCCCGATGCGCAATGCCGTCACCCCGTCGCGTTCGCCCGCTTGGCCAGCTTCACCAGTTCTGATGGTGCGCTCCGGCCGGCGATGAGGATGAGTTCACGGATCGTCGCCCGGGCTGCCACGTGGGTTCGGATGCTCTCCGGCGCCAGTTCCTCGGCGCGGAGGAGGCAGTCGATGGCCTCGCCGAGGTGGCGCCGCTGAGCGTGTGCCCTTCCGAGGTCGATCAGGAGTCTGGACCTTCGTTCGGGAGACAGACGCTCGGAGTGGATTCGCAGGCCCACGTCCAGCGCCTCGCCCGCATCGCCGAGATCGACCGCCGTGGACACAGCCTGGATCTCGACGTTCGTCGGGCCGAATTCGAGGTTGAAGTCGTTCCGGTCCTCGCCGAGTTGCCTGGCGACTGCTCGGGCGTGGTCGATCTCCTTCCGTGCCTGCTCGCGTTGGCCGCTGCGGGCAGCGGCCAACGCGAGAACCAGATGCAGTGACCCGAGAACCGAAAGGGCTTCCGGCGGCGGGTCGGTCGCCGGGATGTGCGCTCGAAGGGCGGTTACGGCGCTCCCGGCCGTGTACTCCGCCTGGTCCAGTCGTCGTAGCCGGACGAAGACATGGGCCAGCCGGTAGATGCCGGCGAAGACGTGCAGTGGTTGACCGGATTGCTCGGCCGCCTGGATCGCCCGATCGGCGGCGACCCACGCCGCGTCGGCCTCGTCTTGGCGGACGAAGGCTGCTGCGACCGCCTGGTAGGCCTGGCTGAGCAGCAGGTGGACCTCGGCGGACTCTCCGCCGGCGGTACGTGCCGCCCTCTCCAGACGCGGTAGCACTTCTGTGATGGCTGTGCTCAGTTCGGCGAACCGAGCACTGTGCGTGAGTTGCCAGAGCCGATCGACGTCGGCGGTCAACTCGGCGATGTCGGGTGCTTCAGGTTGAGCTCGTACAGCGAGCAGAGCGTCAAGTGCGGGGTGTCCTGAAAGCGAAAGCCGGGCCAGGTCAAGGTCGTTGGACTGGTCCGTGACTGTGGATGAACGGTTGGCGGCTGTCGCCGGAACCTCAGGGCGCAGGGCTTGCACGGACACGCCGAGGCCGTCCGCCAGCAGTTGGAGTACATCGAGGCGAACCACTGGTTGGACGCCTCGCTCGACCTGCGATACCCAACTGGCTGTCCGATTGATGGCTGCGGCGAGCTGATCCTGTCTCATGCCGCGGCTCTTGCGGAACTGTGCGACGCGAGCGCCGAAGGCCCGCCGCTCCTCCGGACTCAACGGGCGGCCTTGTCGACGGACGAGCCCTTGCCGGCGATCTCGTTCAGGAACGTGACCTCGAACGATTCGAGGTACTGGGCGCGTTCGGTCAGGAACCGGCGGACGTGAGGCTGTCGCTCATGCTCTTCGAAGGCCTCGCGGTCTGCGTACAGCTCGTAGAAGATCCGCGTGTGAGGCTCGTCCGGTACGGCGTGGTTGACGTAGACGAGGGTGCCGGGCTCGTGAGTGCGGATGCCGTTGAGTGCTTCGTCTGCCAGTTCGTCGAAGGCGTGGGCCGATGCTTCGTCGCGGGCGACGAAGCGCACAACAAGGCCGAATCCCATGGTTCTCCCCTTCCTGGATTGCTTGAGTCTCGCATGGTGCGGCGAAAAAGTTGAGAGTCGCAGAGATTCTTGACTCGCAGTTTTTCTGCGACTACGTTCTGTTTCGTTGCCGTGGCGGACTGCCACGGATCGACGTCCCTTTTGCTGCCGCCTGTCGGCGGCCGCTGTCCATCTGCAGTGATGGAGGAGCCATGGGGTGGAACGTGATCGTCAGCCCGCTCAGCAACGCCCGGTTTCCGGTTCCGCTGGAGTGGGAGGAGCCGCCGGGGGCCGGCGCCGTGCCGACGGCGCGGCGGTTGGTGGTGGCGATCGTGCGGGAGTGGGGTGTGCCGCTCTCCGAAGTCGCGCTTCAGGAGCTTGAGTTGTGCGCGAGTGAGGTGATTGCGAATGCGCTGGTGCACGCGGGGGAGCGGTGTGCCGTCACCATCCGTTGGCACAGCGGGCGGGTGCGGGTGGAGGTGGCTGACCGCGGCGCGGAGCTGCCGGGTCGAGAGCGCGAGGAAGAGGCCACGAGCGGGCGTGGCCTGATGCTTGTGGAGGCGCTCGCGGATGTGTGGGGGTGGCACCCGACAGTGACGGGCAAGGTGGTGTGGTTTGAGTACCCCGAGACCCGCGAAGCGCCGTGCCCCACGTTCGGGTGGGGCGCGGCGGTCGGTCTTCGTACTGCGGGTCAGCCGAAGAAGGTGTCCAGGATCTGTTGGGCGGCCAAGCCCGCCGGCAGGGTGCCGGCGCGGACCTGAGTTTCCACCTCGGGGGCCAGTCGCTGCACGTCGGGGTTTTCGTGGAGGCGGGCGTAGAGCTGGTCGTGGACCATGGCCCAGGTCCACTCGACCTGCTGCTCGCGGCGCTTGGCGGCCAGAGCGCCGGTGGCGTCCAGCACCTTGCGGTGCTGCTGCAACCGCTCCCACAGCACGTCCAGACCGGCGCCGTCGCGGCCGCTGCACGTGAGAACCGGCGGCGTCCACGCCGCGTCCGGGGCCTGCAACAGCCGCAGCGCACCCGCGAGTTCGCGGGCCGCAGCGCGCGCATCAGTCTCGTGCGGGCCGTCGGCCTTGTTGACGGCGATGACGTCCGCCAGCTCCAGCACGCCCTTCTTGATGCCCTGCAACTGGTCGCCCGTCCGCGCGAGGCTGAGCAGCAGGAAGGTGTCGACCATCCCGGCCACCGCCGTCTCGGACTGCCCGACACCGACCGTCTCGATCAGCACCACGTCGTACCCGGCGGCCTCCATCACCACCATGGACTCCCGGGTGGCCTTGGCGACCCCGCCGAGCGTCCCGGACGTCGGCGAGGGCCGGACGAAGGCGGCAGGGTCGACGGCCAGCCGCTCCATCCGGGTCTTGTCGCCCAGGATGGAGCCGCCCGTCCGGCTGGACGTCGGGTCGACGGCCAGGACCGCGACCCGGTGGCCCTGGCCGGTCAGCATGGTGCCGAAGGAGTCGATGAAGGTCGACTTGCCGACCCCGGGCACCCCCGTGATGCCCACCCGGACCGCGCCGCCGGCGTGCGGCAGCAGCCGCTGGAGCAGCTGCTGCGCGAGCGCGCGGTGGTCGGGCCGGGTGGACTCGACGAGGGTGACGGCGCGCGCGATCCAGGCGCGCGAGCCGTCCAACACACCCGTCACATAGCTGTCGAGGTCGATCGTCCGCGGAGGCATGCGATCAAAATCTCACAGCTCGTGGCCGAGGTCGGCCGCCAGGGACTTCAGCAGGTCGTACGCCGCGTCCGGGATGACCGTCCCCGGCGGGAAGACCGCCGCCGCGCCCGCCTCGTACAGGGCGTCGAAGTCCTGCGGCGGAATGACGCCGCCGACCACGATGGTGATGTCCTCCCGCCCCGCCGCGGCGAGTTCGGCGCGCAGCGCGGGCACCAGCGTCAGGTGCCCGGCGGCCAGCGACGAGACACCGACGATGTGCACGTCCGCCTCGACGGCCTGGCGGGCGACCTCGGCCGGGGTCTGGAACAGCGGGCCGACGTCCACCGTGAAGCCGAGGTCGGCGAAGGCGGTGGCGATCACCTTCTGGCCGCGGTCGTGGCCGTCCTGGCCCATCTTGGCGACCAGGATGCGCGGACGGCGGCCCTCGGCCTGCTCGAACCGCTCGACCAGGTCGCGGGTGCGCTGGAGGGAGGCCGACGGGCCCGCTTCGTCTCGGTACACACCGGAGATGGTACGGATCTGGCCGGAGTGGCGGCCGTACACCTTCTCCAGGGCGTCCGAGATCTCGCCGACGGTGGCCTTGGCCCGGGCCGCGTTGACGGCCAGGTGCAGCAGGTTGCCGTCCAGCGAGCCGCCGCGCTGCGGGCCGGCCTCGGCGGCCCGGGTGAGGGCGTGCAGCGCATCGCGACACGCAGCCTCGTCGCGCTCCTCGCGCAGCCGGCGCAGCTTCTCGACCTGGCGGGCGCGCACCGAGGAGTTGTCGACCTTGAGCACGTCGATCTGCTCGTCGTTCTCCACCCGGTACTTGTTGACGCCGATCACCGGCTGGCGGCCGGAGTCGATCCGCGCCTGGGTGCGGGCGGCGGCCTCCTCGACGCGCAGCTTGGGGATGCCCGCGTCGATGGCCTTGGCCATGCCGCCGGCCGCCTCGACCTCCTGGATGTGCTCCCAGGCGCGCCGGGCCAGGTCGTGGGTCAGCTTCTCGACGTACGCGGAGCCGCCCCACGGGTCGATGACCCGGCAGGTGCCCGACTCCTGCTGGAGCAGCAGCTGGGTGTTGCGGGCGATCCGCGCGGAGAAGTCGGTGGGCAGGGCGAGTGCCTCGTCCAGGGCGTTGGTGTGCAGCGACTGGGTGTGGCCCTGGGTCGCCGCCATCGCCTCCACGCAGGTGCGGGTGACGTTGTTGAACACGTCCTGGGCGGTGAGCGACCAGCCCGAGGTCTGCGAATGGGTGCGCAGCGAAAGGGACTTGGGGTTCTTCGGGTCGAACTGCTTGACCAGTCTGGCCCACAGCAGCCGGGCCGCGCGCAGCTTGGCGACCTCCATGAAGAAGTTCATGCCGATCGCCCAGAAGAACGACAGCCGCGGCGCGAAGGCGTCCACGTCCAGCCCCACGTCCAGGCCCGCGCGCAGGTACTCCACCCCGTCGGCCAGGGTGTAGGCCAGCTCCAGGTCGGCCGTCGCACCCGCTTCCTGGATGTGGTAGCCGGAGATGGAGATCGAGTTGTACCGGGGCATCTTCTGCGAGGTGTACGCGAAGATGTCCGAGATGATCCGCATCGACGGCTGCGGCGGGTAGATGTAGGTGTTGCGGACCATGAACTCCTTGAGGATGTCGTTCTGGATGGTCCCCGCAAGCTTCTCCGGTGGTACGCCCTGCTCCTCGGCCGCGACGATGTACAGCGCGAGGACCGGCAGCACGGCGCCGTTCATGGTCATCGACACGGACATCCTGTCCAGCGGGATGCCGTCGAACAGCTGGCGCATGTCGTAGATCGAGTCGATGGCGACGCCCGCCATGCCGACGTCGCCGGTGACGCGCGGGTGGTCGCTGTCGTAGCCGCGGTGGGTCGGCAGGTCGAAGGCGACCGACAGGCCCTTCTGGCCGGCCGCGAGGTTGCGGCGGTAGAAGGCGTTGGACTCCTCGGCGGTGGAGAAGCCCGCGTACTGGCGGACGGTCCAGGGCTGGTTGACGTACATGGTCGGGTAGGGCCCGCGCAGGTACGGGGCGATGCCCGGGTAGGTCTCCAGGAAGTCCAGCCCGGCCAGGTCGGCCCCGGTGTACAGCGGCTTGACGCCGATGCCCTCGGGGGTGTCCCAGAGCAGCTCGTCGACGTCCTTGCCGGTGGACCGGCGCCAGGCGGCCCGCCACTGGTCGTCGGTGACGCCTGCGTTGTCCGTGACGCCGGCGGCGCCGCCGTCCAGCCCGATTCCGGTGAAGTCGGGGATCATCGAGCGGCTCCGATCTGGTCCAGCAGGGAGGTCAGGACGGCGACCGCGTCGCCCCCCGAGAAGATGAACTCGTCCACGCCGTCGGGCACTTCGGCGAGTCGCCCGGCCAGCAGCACCCGCTGGGCGCCGGCCGCCTTCAGGGCCTCGGCGACCGGGGCGGCGTGCTCGGCGTACAGGGCGTCGCTGGAGCAGAGGCAGGCGACGGTCGCGCCGGAGGCCCGGAACGCCTCGGCGAAGGCCGCCGGGTCGACGGACTCGGCCGGGACCGTCGCGATGCCGCCCGCCTGGAACAGGTTGGCGGCGAAGGTGGTCCGCGCGGTGTGCGCGGAGGCGGTGCCGATCGAGGCGAGGAAGAGGGTCGGACGGGTGCCGTTCGCCGCGAGGTGCGCGTCCGAGCGGTCCCGCAGCGCCTCGTAGGCCTCGGCGCGGCGCACCTGCGGCAGCCCGCCGCCGGGGCCG
>NZ_JAHSQD010000015.1 GCF_020103755.1 Streptomyces sp. LS1784 | reverse complement strand
CGGCGCTCCGGGCGGTGGGTCGCGGTCGGCGCGGCCGTGGTCGTGCTCGGCGGTGGCGCGGCGGCGGCAGCGGTGGCGGTCCACCACGAGGGCGAGGGCCACGGCGACCGGAAGATCGCGGGTGAGCGCGAGCGGCGCGACGGCCCGGACACTCGTGGGGGCCGCCACGGCGATCGCGGGGTACGGGGACAGGACGTGCACGGTGCGCCGGCGCCGCTGCCGTCGACCGACGCTGCCGATGCGGTGGCCAAGGCCTCGTCGGGTGTGCCCGGCGGCAGGGTCGAGTCGCTGTCCCCGGTCACCGAGCGGGGCGGTGGCCGCGCGTGGCAGGCCGTGGTCCTGGGTCCGGACGGCGTGCGGCACCTGGTGACGGTGGACGGCACCAGCGACGCGATCACCGGCAACACCGTCCTGGGCGGCTGACCCACTCGTTCCGCGCGGCCGCGGCCGCGCACCGTGGAAGGGAGCGCCGTCGTCTTGGGCGCCATGACAACACCCCAGCGCACACACCGACGCCAAGCCGTGTCCGCCGGGCCTGCCTGGAGCAAGGTTCCGCAGGTGACGGCGGTGTTCTGGATCGTCAAGATCCTCACCACCGGCATGGGCGAGACCACCTCCGACTACCTCGCCCGCACCCTCGGGCCGATCCCGGCGGTCGGCTCGGCCGGCCTGCTGCTGGCCGCCGCGCTGTTCGCACAGGCCCGCACGCGCCGCTACGTCCCGGTCGTGTACTGGGCCGCGGTGGTCATGGTGAGCGTGTTCGGCACCATGGCCGCCGATGTCGCGCACGTCGCCCTCGGTGTCCCCTACGCCGTCTCCGCGGCGGCGTTCGCCCTCGTCCTCGCCCTGGTGTTCGTCCTGTGGCGGCGCACCGAGGGGACCCTGGCGGTGGAGACGGTCGCCGGCGGTCGCCGCGAGGTCTTCTACTGGTGCGCGGTGATGGCCACCTTCGCGCTCGGCACGGCGGTCGGGGACCTGACCGCCGCCACCCTGGGCTGGGGCTACCTGCCCTCCGGGCTGCTGTTCGCCGCCCTGATCGCGGTGCCCGCGGTGGCCCATCGCCTGTCCGGCCTGTCGCCGGTGCTCACGTTCTGGTGGGCCTATGTGCTCACCCGGCCGCTGGGCGCCTGCTTCGCTGACTGGGCCGGTGTCAGCCGCGGGCGCGGCGGCCTTGATCTGGGCACCGGTCCGGTCAGTCTCGTCCTCGCGGTGGTCATCGTGGCCGCCGTGGCGTGGCTGACCGTGGCCGAGCGTCGCGCGCTCCAAGGACGAGACAGCGCACCACGCCGCGTACCAGGCCGCCCTCACGGCGGTCCGCACCGGCAAGGGCGCCGTCCCGACACCCCCGGCCGTCGACCCCGTGGCGGTACCGGCCGGGCAGCCCAAGGTCACCTCGGCGCAGACCAAGGCCAACCTCGACACCGCCATGCACGGTGAGGCCCTGGCGCACGCCAAGTACACCCTCTACGCCCAGCACGCCCAGCAGAGCGGCAACCCCGCCCTGGCGCGCCTGTTCACCGCCGTCTCCGACGTGGAGCTGCAGGAGCACTTCTCCGGCGGGGCGGCACTGGCCGGAACGGTCGGCACCACGAGCCGGAACCTGGCCACGGCCATCGCCGGCGAGACCGACGAGTCCACGACCATGTACCCGACGTTCGCCCAACAGGCCAAGGCCGCCGGCGACACCGCCGCGGCCACCCTCTTCCAGCACAACGCCACCGACGAGGCCGGCCACGCCCAGGCGTTCCAGACCGCCCGCAAGGATCTGGGCTGACCCAACGGTGACGCCCCGTTTCCGGGTGGGCCCCCGCCGGGGGCCCACCCGGACGGCGGCAGGGAGGCCGGGGGTGGTCGACTCGACCACCCCCGGCCTTCTCCGTTCGGTCAGTGTGCGAGGGAGAAGTAGTTCTCCTCCTCCTGGGCGAAGTGCAGGCGCAGCACGCTGTGGAGGCCGTAGAGGCAGGCCCGCAGGTCGTCGAGCTGTTCGTCGCGCAGGTGGCCGTGGTTGGTGTCGGCGAGTTCCAGGTGGGTGGCGACCCGGCGGGCGAGGCGATGGATCTCGGTGTGGGCGCGGCTCATGGTGGCGGTGGCCTCCGGCCCGCCGAGGGCGGGGGCGAGGGCCGGATAGAGCTGGTGCTCCTCGGCCAGTTCGTGCGGCAGGAGCTGCTCGGTGAGGAGCCGGTCGACGTGGCGGACGGCGTGCAGGGCCTGCGGGCCGGTGGTGTCGGCAAGCTGGTCGGCTGCTTCACGGACGGCTTCGATGACCTCGCGCAGGTCGTCGTGTTCGGCGGCGAAGTGCCGGATGAGCTGTTCGGTGGCCGGTTCGATGGCGGGCAGGGCGGTGCGGTCGAGGCGTAGGGCGCGCAGGGCGTTGAGGATGACGGCGACGTCGATGGCTTCCTGGAGCAGGGCGCCGACGGCGGGCGGGAGCAGTCCGTACGCGGCGGCCACCATGGCGGCGAGGGAGAGCAGCATGCCGCCGAGGGCGCTTTGGACGGCGATGCGCCGGGCGCGGACGGCGATGGTGGCGGCGTCGGCGAGGCGGTCGACGCGGTCTGTGGTCAGGACGATGTCGGCGGCTTCGGAGGAGGCGCTGGAGCCGCGGGCGCCCATGGCGACGCCGACGTCGGCGGCGGCGAGGGCGGGAGCGTCGTTGACGCCGTCGCCGACCATGACGGTGACGGCGTGCTCGCGTTCGGCGCGGACGGCGGCGACCTTGTCAGCGGGGGTCTGCTGGGCCCGGACGTCGTCGAGGCCGAGGACGGCGGCGATCTCGTGGGCGGGTTCGGCGCGGTCACCGGTGAGCATGAGCAGGCGGGTGATGCCGGCTTCGCGCAGGCGGCGCAGGGCGCGGGGGGCGTCGTGGCGGAGCGGGTCGCGCAGCAGGATCGCTCCGATGGGCTCACCGTCGACGGTGAGCCAGGCGACGGCAGCGCCGTCCAGGGTGGCGCGGTTGTCGGCGGCTTTGGCCCATGCGGGCCGGGCGGCGTCGTCGTGTTTGCCGACGCTCACCACCGTGCCGTCGACGTGGCCGGTGGCGCCGCGGCCGGGCTCCTCGGCGACGTCGTGTGCGGGCAGGAGGGTCAGGCCGCGGGCGTGGGCTTCGTCGGTGATGGCCTGGGCGAGGACGTGTGGGGAGTACTGGTCGACGGAGGCGGCCAGTGTGAGGACTTCGGTCGCGTCGTGGCCGGGGGCGGCAGCGATGTCGATGACGCGGGGGCGGCCGGTGGTGAGGGTGCCGGTCTTGTCGAGGACGAGGGTGCGGGCGCGGCCGAGGGTTTCCAGGGCGGCGCCGTCGCGGATGACGACGCCCTGGCGGGCGGCGCGGGACAGGCCGGAGACGATCGCGACCGGTGCGGCGAGCAGCAGCGGGCAGGGGGTGGCGACGACCAGCACGGCCACCGCCCGCACCGCCGATCCGCTGAGCAGCCAGGCCAGGCCGGCCACGGCGAGGGACAGCGGCAGGAACCAGGCGGCGTACCGGTCGGCGAGCCGGATCACCGGGGCGCTCTCGGCACCGGCCTGCTGCGCGAGGCGGACGATCTCCGCGTACGTACTGTCGGCTTCGGTGGCGGTCGCGCGCAGGTCGAAGGCGCTGCCCGCGTTGACGCCGCCGCTGCGGATCGTCTCTCCGGCCGCCCGCTCGGTGTGCGCCGACTCCCCCGTCAGGACGGACTCGTCCAGGACGGCGGTGTCGCTCTCGATCCGGCCGTCGACCGGGACGACCTCGCCGGGCCCGACCACCAGGAGGTCACCGACCCGGACCTCCGAGAGGGGGACGGTGCGGACCTGGTCACCGGTACGGCGGCGGGCCGAGCGCGGGGCGTGTTCGAGCAGGTGGCGCAGGTCGTGGGAGGCGCGGCGTTCGGCGGCGGCGTCCAGCCAGCGACCGGTGGCCAGCATGAGCGCGATCAGGGCTCCGGCCAGGTACTCGCCGGTGGCGAGAGTTCCGGCCAGAGCGAGGACGGCGATCAGGTCGACCCCGGCCCGGCCCCGGCGCAGAGCGCCGATCACCCAGGCGAGAGAGGGGATGATCGCCACCGCGGTACCAGCGGCCCAGCACACGTCGGCGAGCGTCCCCGCCCCGGCCAGCCAGGCGACCCCACCGGCGGCCAGGGCCGCGCCGGTCACCGCGAGCAGCGCCGCCTCCAGCCGGTCGCGCAGGCGGTGAACCGTGCGGCGCGCCGTCTGCGTGTCGTCGTGCAGCTCACTCATGCCAAGCCTCCGATCCTCCAGTCCACCGAACCCCACGGCGTTGCTCGGGGACCAGGGGCCTTCGGGCCCGTCACGGGAGCCGGACGCCCTGGGCCAGGGCCTCCTGGTGGCTGGTGGTCCTACCGTCCTGTGACGGCGACTTCCCTGCTGCCGCCCTGGGGCGGCGGCGTTCGTCGGGTTCCGCCTGTGTGCCCGGCAACCGATGAGCGGTTACGGAAGGCTCTGGCGCGGGGAGCAGACGGCTCCGACGAACTCGCCGATCTCGTGCCGGTCCAGGTGCCGTGCGATGTCGGCCTCGCTGATCATGCCGACCAGCCGGTGGGCGTCGATGACCGGCAGGCGGCGGATCCGGTACTCCTCCATGAGCCGCAGGACCTCGCCCTGGTCGGCGTCCGCGTCGACGGTGACCGGTTTTCCCTGGGCGAGTTCGCCGGCGGTCGTGGTCCTGGGGTCCCGGCCCTCGGCCAGGCACTTCACCACGATGTCGCGGTCGGTGATGATCCCGTGCAGCCGGTCGTCGGCGCCACAGATCGGCAGCGCACCGACGTCCAGTTCGCGCATCCGCTGGGCCGCGGCCTCCAGCGTTTCACTCTCCTGCACGCAGGTAGCTCCGGTGTGCATGATGTCCCGCGCAGTGCGCATGACCGCCATCCCCTTCGTGGTGTGGGTGCTGGGCCTGTGGGGCGCGCCCCGGCGACTGACCGACCATCGGGATCGCGTCGAATGTGCTGGTCCGTTCCGGCCGGGCTTCGTCGGGCAGCGGCCCACGGACGGGAGCCGTCCCTTCCAGCGTTGTCCCGGTTGTGGAGCCTCCGCATCCCGGGAGTCGGTTGCCGGGCACCTGGCGCGTGCTGCAGGGGAGGGTGCGGCCTTCGTGGCCGTATCCGCCGGCGGTGGTGCTCGGGATGAGCCTGGACATGAGCGCCGAGTCGGTGCGTGGCCGACAGGCGGGTGCGACGCGGCTGCGCTCGTCCGTCTCCGGGCAGCGCGTCCTGGACGGTGCGGTGCGGCCTCGGCCCCGGTTACGTGCGGGGCAGGAGTGTCATGAACCCGTAGTCCATGTGGACCGTGCCGATCGCCCCCATCGAAGCCGCCCCGCCCGGCTCGCTGCCTTCCGGACGGCGAACCGGCAACGGGCCTTGTGGTGCGGCGGTCCCGCACCGCCGCACGTCGACCGGCCGATCGAGATCGCCAAGGTGTGCAGGGAAATGTCGTTCGGCCTCACCACGGCTGAGCCCGATGGACGTGAGCTCAGCGCCCGGCCGGGTCATCGGGCCCTGCGGCCGATGTCGCGGGCGAGTTCGAGGGCGAGGATCTGATCCAGGCGGACACAGGTCTCGAAGCGGGTACCGTCCGGCAGATCCGCCCGTTCCTCCAACGCACGCAGCGCGCGCAGGGCGACCCGCGCGTCCAGTCCCTCGTTCAGGCCGTCGAAGCTCGCCTGGACCATGTCCGCGTCGAGCGACCCGGACGGTACGCAGGCGAGGTCGGCCACGAAGGAGCGCCAGCGGGAAAGCCTGCCGGCGGCATCCGTGAGCGCGGCGGCGGTGAGCCGGACCGGGTCGGTGACGGCATGTTCGAGGAACACCAGGCGCAAGGCGAAGGGATCGTACTCGGGCGCCGGGGAAATGTCCGACAGGTCTGCGGGCAGCTCCAGGCTGCCGTTCGAAAGCTCCGCGGACACCGGTCCGGTGACCAGGACGACTGGGGACCGTGTGCCGGGCCGGCGGTGCGGGCGGCTGGTGACGACCACGTCGGCCGCCACTCGGCCACCATCGTCCGCCTCATGGCACGTGCTCAGCTGGGCGGGTGGATGGATACCGAGTTGGTCGGCGGCGCTCAACAAGGTCCGGACCTGGTCGTCGGAACTGTCCGGGACGACGAGTTCGATGAACACCTGCACGCCTTGGACCTCGCAGGTACGGGCCAGCACGTCGCCGGCGAGCAGGGCGCGCAGGTCCGCGAGGTCGAACCGGTGATCCTGCACGCCGACGGCGACGGCCACGCGCAGGAGTCCGGCCCGGCGCGGACGGATCTCGGCGTGCTCTCCCGTGCGGGCGTCGGTGATGCGCAACAGTACTTCCCTCTCGACTCGACTGGGGCAAGGCGTGGCGCAGGTCAGGCGGGTGCGTAGGTCAGGCAGTCGATGTCGGCCTGGTGGAATCCGACGGCGATGCCCGCGGCGCGGCACTCCAGGCCGACGTTGTGGCGGCAGTCGGACATCTTGCACGCGCCGACCCTGCCGTTGGCGGAGGGATCGCCGCCCTTGGGCGGGGCCTGCAGGTAGGTGTCGCAGTGCGCGTGGCGGGCGTCGCCGACGGTGATGGCCAGGGCGTGGCAGGCGAGGTCCTGGTTGTAGGCGCAGCCTTCGACCGCGCATCCGGTGATGACGGGCATTTCCATGGCGGGGTCCTTCGGTCATGGCGTGCCCCTGCGGCGACGGCCGGTGGCCGGTGTAGGCACGCGGGCCTTCCGTTCGAGCATGGGCAGTGCCGTGATCGGCGGCCACCGGCGTTAGCCCGGCAGGAGCCGCGCGGCGGCTCTCCGTCACGCCGCAGCGTGAGCTCGTGACGATCAAGCGGCTGCGGGGTCGGTGTACCGGTTTCCTGCGGCAGGCTGCGCCCGTGAGGCGGGGCCTGGAGAGGGGTGAAGGAAACGGTCTTCCGCGCGGGACGTCCGTCCGCGTCGCTTCGGGCGCTTGGCCGAGGCGGCCGGGTGGCTCGGCTGCGATGGGCCCGAAGCCCAGGAACGGCATCCTGCCGGGAGCGGACGTCCTGGGGGCAGGAGGAGCGATGGTTGATCCCCTGGTGGTGGGCGTGCGGGTCAGTCTGCCCGTGTGCCCGGAGCTGCCGCCTCGACGCTCCGAAGCCGCTCCTCGCTCCGAAGCCGCTCCTCGATCCGGCGCCGGACGTCGGCGGTGAGCCGGCGAAGCCGCTCCGAGCTCACTGCGTCCGGAGGTTGGGGGTCCGCGAGGCGGCGGGCGTTGGCGGGTAGCTCTGCGAGGTCGGCCCCGAAGGCGGCGCGGGCCTCTGTGAGCGGACGCGGCGGGCCGGTTCGGCGCCCGCCTGCCATGACCTGTTCCAGCAGCGGGCGGGTCCCGGGCGGCGTGGGCTCGTCGCGCAGCGCGACCGTGTCGGCGAAGCCCGGGCCGCGGAAGACCTGCTTGGCACCGGGCTCGGTGACCTTGGCCGTGGACAGCTTCATCATCGGCCGCCCGTCGTACTCCACCAGCTTGTACGCGGCGTCCAGGTACGGTGCGTCCGCCGATACCCCGACGAGCGTGCCGACGGCGAACAGGTCGATCGGTGCTCCGGCGCGGACCAGTTGGTCGATGGCGTAGTCGTCGAGGCCACCGCTGGCCGTGATCCGCACGCTTGGCAGCCCGGCGGCGTCCAGAATCCTCCGGGCCGCAACCGCGAGCGCGCCGAGGTCCCCGCTGTCGAGCCGTATCGCGCAGCCCTCGTGCAGCCCGAGTTCCCGCAGGACTCGAGCCGCGACCGCCACCCCGGCCTCGGTGTCGTAGGTGTCGACCAGCAACGTCACCGGTCCGGGGTGGGAGCGGGCGAAGGCCCGGAACGCTGCGGCTTCGTCGCCGAACGCCTCGATGTACGAGTGCGCCATCGTGCCGACCGCGCGCAACCCGTACGCGTGGGCGGCGGCCACGTTGCTGGTGCCCGCGAATCCCACCATGGCGCCCAGGCGGGCGGCCTGCTCGCCCGCCTGCGTGCCGTGGGTGCGTCGCAGCGAGAAGTCCACCACCGGTCGCCCTGCGGCGGCGAGCACGCAGCGTGCGGCTTTGGACGCCACAGCGGTCTGGTGGCACACCTGGTTGAGTAGGAACGACTCCACCATCTGTGCCTCCGGCAGCGGAGCGGTCACCTCCAGCAGTGGCTCGTCGGCCAGGACGATCCGCCCCTCCGGCACGGCCCACACCTCGCCGCTGAAGCCGAGCCCGAGCAGCGGCTCCACGTCACGGTACGGGCGGCCGAGCGCGGCGGCGAATGCCGCCACGTCCTCCTCGTCGACCCGCACCTGCGCGAGGTGGTCGAGGACCGGTTCAAGGCCCGCCGCGACGAGGAAGCCGCGACCGACCGGCAGCTTCCGTGCGAAAAGGCTGAACGTGGCGGGAGCGGTCATGCCTTCCGCCAGGTACGAGTGGGCCATCGTGACCTCGTACAGGTCGGTGATCCGGGCATCCGACGCGCGGCACCTCCAGCGGAGCGCCCACCCCACCAGACTCCCACCATCCACAAGGCACGGCAGCACGCGGCTGCACGGCCCTTGGGAGGCATGCCAGGGGGCTGCGGCCCACCCGGATCTCCTGCCACCCGGCCTCCCACAACTTCCCGGCGAACCACCCGCCGACGCGGAGCTTCCCGGGGTGCCGATCCGGATCCGGGACAAGGAGTTCGGCAATCTCTGCCTGACCGCGAAGCGCGGCAGCAGCGACTTCACCCCGCCCCACGGATGCCCGGCCTGTTCGACGTCACGGCCGCCGCAGCGGCCTCGCCGACCTCTCCGACCTCGCCGCCGCCCCGGGCGGCACCTTCACCGCCCGCACCCGCCCCGGGGGCGGCACCGAGGTGGTGTGGCGCGCTCCGCTTTCGAGTGGCTGATCGCCGGCTCGGCGGGCGAAGACCGAGACTGATCAGGATCCGGCACGTCCCCGGCCGCGAGGCGGGGCGTCACGGCGCCCTCGGGGCCGTAGCCGAGGCGGATCAGGATCCGGACGCAGACGCACCGGGGCAGCCGCGTGGGACGACGGCTACCGGGCACCAGACGTGGCGGATCACCGCCCGGGTGACGGGACCGAGGCGGTGGCCGGTGCGGCCGAGCACCAGCAGACCGGCGGAGCGGGCGGCGCTCACCAGCGCGTCGGCGGGGCGGGCGCGCCGGACGTCCGGGACGGCGATCGGCTCCGGGTCGTGCGCCAGCAGCTCGACCAGGGCGCCCTCCTCCGCTTCGGCGAGCAGGGACCGGTCGGCGGCTGAGCGGGACCGCCGGCTCCCGGGCGGGGTCCAGGCGTGGACGGCCCGCAGCGGAGCGCCCGAGCCCAGCGCGGCTCGCCGGGCGAAGGCGAGGACGGCCTCAGCCGGGTCGTGGGCGTCAGGCGCTGCGCGACCGGATCGACCGCGAGCTCGGCTGGACGGCTGTGGTCCCGCGCTCGGGCGAGCGGGTGCTGATCCGCTGACTGGACCCGACGTCAGGCGGACGAATCACGGGCAAGCGGCTCGTCGGCCGTTCCCGGCGGCTCGTCCAGCAGCTCGCAGTCCGCCTCGCCGACTGTATCGGGCACTCCGGCTGACCCCGAAGAACCGCATCCGACGGCTCTCCTCGGACATCCCGGCGGCGTGCAGGTCGAGGACCGCCCGGTGGTCCTCCGGCCCGAGCGGCCGAGGCTCCACGGTCGTGCCGTCGGCCGGCGAGGCCTCGGCGCTGTCCCACGGCGGGTGGACGCCGGGCATGTCGCCTCCTCGGCCGTCGCTGTGCTGCCTCTCCGGCCTCCGCGCCCACGCCGCGCCCCGCGAGGGCCGACCGGCCCCGCCCGCACCGCCGAACGGCGTTGCGGCCCGGGCGCGCGGGGGGACATGCTGGTCACCGGGGGCCGGCCACCACTCGACCGCCCGATACGGAGTCCGAGATGCCGACCAGGATCCTGCTGGAGGGGCGCCCCGGCAGCGGGAAGACCACCGCGATCCGCCGACTCGCGGCGCTGCTGTCCGCCCGGGAGACCTCCGGCTTCACCACGGAGGAGATCCGTACGGACGGCAGCCGGGTCGGATTCGCGCTGGAAACGCTTGCGGGCGAACGGGCCGTGCTCGCCCATGTCGACTTTCCGGGCCCGCCACGGGTCGGACGGTACGGCGTCGACCTGCGGGTCATGGAGCGCCTGGCCCTGCCGTCCCTGGTGTGGTCGGCGCGAACCCTCGTGCTCATCGACGAGCTCGGGCGAATGGAGCTGGCGTACCACCCGTTCGAGGAGACCGTCCGGGCCGTGTTCGCCGCCGAGGTCGACGTCGTGGCCACCGTCCAGGCGCAGCACGGCCCGTTCACCGACGCCCTCAAGCGCCGCACCGACGTCAAGGTCCTCCCCCTCACCCGGGCGAACCGCGACGCCCTCCCGGAGCAGCTGGCGGCACGCCTGGGGAGCTGAGGGGACCGCAGGAGAGGAGGCATGCGATGGCACGCCTCCGCAGCAGCTGGAATTCCGCGCTGCTGCGGGCCTCCACCCGCTGGTCCGGGCGCGCCGAACGCCGCGCCGCCTGGACGCGCCGGGGCGTCGAACGGTGCCGCCGCTGGGCGCGCGAGGGTGCCCGGAGGCCTGGCGAGCTGGCACCCCCGTCCTGGTTCGCCATCGCCCTCCCGTTCGGCATCGCCTGGTACCGGGCGCTTGGTGGCACGGCGTGGGCGTGGTGCCGGGCGGCCAGCTGGTCGTACCGTCTCCTCGCCCGCGCGTTGGGCGGACCGGCGAAGACCGGTAGCTGAACGGGCGGCGAGCGGCCCAGCCGTGTGGTGCGCAGACTGCGGGCAGGCCAGTCGGCACAGGAGGGCACCACCGGGCGGGGCCGGATGAGTGCGGACGGCGGTCACCACGGCGAGCGGCGGCGCGTCCCGGTCGAGCCGGACGGCGTACTCGCTCGGCGCGAAGGGCGCTGACCATCACCTTCCACGGCTGCGGCAGGCAGGACCCCGAGGAGTCGACCGTGGACCTGTCCGGCCACGGCCTGCTGCTCATGCCCAGCCCGTTCGCCGGCGCCGACTCGATCGTCCTCACCATCGGTCGCCGCCTCCCGGCAGGCCGCCATCGCCTACCGCGCCGCCTCCTCGCCGACGGCCCCACCCGAACGGGACGCCCTCACCGTACTCGTCGGTCGCGGACGGGCCCGCGCACTGCGCGCGGTCCAGGGCAGCGCCACCACCACCGAGCTCGCCCGCCGCCTCGGCGTCGGCAAGTCCACCGCCTCCGAGCACGCGGCCGCCCTGCGCGCCGCCAGCCTGGTCACTACCCACCGCACCGGCCGCACCGTACGCCACACCACCACCGATCTCGGCCACCGCCTGCTGGCCGCCACCCCGGTCGGCTCGTGACACCGACCGCCGCTGCCCGACCGTGACCGGCCCGGTTCCCGGTCGGGACGACCGTCGACCGTCTTCGGCCCGTCGAACGAGGTGTTTCCCTACGTCGTGGGGTAGCCGATCTCGGCGATGTCCTCGGCAAGGTCCGTGAGGGTCAGCTCGGCGTCGAGGGCACGGATCACGTCATCGGTGAGCGGCCTCAGGGCACAGATGTGCCGGACGGTATCCAGATCGACTGGTACCTCGTAGTAGTCGACGGCGAAGCTCGCGTACGCCTCCGGAGACCGGTCGGTGAGGAGCCGGAACAGCCAGTCGGCCCCGTCGGGGTCGACACGGCCCTCCGGGAAGTCGATCTTCCCCGTCTGCCAACTCTCATCAGTCGTCCTACGCCACAGGCAGGCCGTCACCGTCGGTATGCCGTCGTCGTTGAACACGGGTTCCTCGACGCACGACCGGAACTCTTCGGGAACAGAGTCCACCACGCCCGGCCACACTCCGTCCTCGGCGTAGGGGCTCATCGGCGACTCGTGGTCGAATCCCCGGAGGTACACACCGGCCGGAGCGAAGACGATCGAGTACTCATCCCCCGAACCGTTGCGCATCGACGCCATCTCCTCTGTCCGGGACCACCGCGTGTCGAACGAGTAGTAGCGCGAGGACCAATCGGGACTGAGGATCGCATCCAGCATCGCCAAGGCACGGCAGTGGTCCCGCAGGACGTCGGGATCGGGCAGAGAACGGGCGACATCGTTGACGGTCATGCCGACCATCCAAGCGGGCCCCAGTGACAACCCGCACGGTCGCCGCCGAGCCGCCACACAGTGACTCCTCCCCCGGCTGAAGCCGGGGGCTTTTCGCTAACCCGGGCGGGCGTTGCGACGGGCCAGCCCGGCCCGTAGAACATTGACGGCTCCCACCGTGTCGGCGTGCGCCCGGTGGCCGCAGCCGGTGCAGTGGAAGGTGTCCTGGGTGGGCCGGTTCTTTGCCGAGACGTGTCCGCATGCGGGGCACGTCCGGGAGGTGTTGCGGGGGTCCACGGCGATCACTTCCCGCCCGGCGCTTTCAGCCTTGGCGCGCAGGATCGTGAGGAACACCCCCCATCCGGCATCCGATATCGAGCGGTTGAGTCCGGCCTTGGCCGCGGCCCCGTTGGGGAGAAAGGCACCCGGCCGGTCGGGGTCGGGTTTCGGCGCGGGGGCCCTGACCATGCTGCGGATCTTGAGGTCCTCGTGCGCGATCAGATCATGCTCGCGGACCAGGCCGAGGGCGGTCTTGTGAGCATGGTCGAGGCGCTGGCGGCGGACCTTGCGGTGCAGCCGCGCGACGGCCTCCACAGCCTTGCGGCGGCGATTGCCACGGCGCTTGCACCGGGAGAGGGCCTGCTGGGCTGCTTCGAGATTCGCCGCGGCCTTCCGGCCATCGCGGGGGCTGGGAACGAACCCGCCATCGGAGTCGGCGAGGAAGTTGGCTGTGCCCATGTCGATGCCGACCACGCTGCCGGTCGCGGGCAGCGGCTCGGGCCGGGCCTGCTCGGCAGTCAGGACGACATACCAGCGCTTGCCCTCACGCTTGACCGAGATCGTCTTGACCGTGCCGACCACCGCACGGTGCCGATGCACCTTGACGTGGCCGACGCCCTGGAAACGGACACCGGTCACCGCATCCTGCGGGGCGCAGTCCCAGCGGCAGCCGTCACCGTCCTTGGGGAAGTCCACCGTGTCGAACCGGTTCACGCCCCGAAAGCGCGGGTAGCCGGGTTTCCCGCCGGACTTGACCCGGCGGAAGAACGCAGCGAATGCCTTGTCCAGACGGCGAAGCGTGGCCTGCTGGGAGGAGAAGGACCAGCGGCCCTGACGCTCCGGGTCGAACGCCCGGATCTCCTTGAGCTGCGCGGACTGATCGCCGTACCGGACCGTCGTCCCGGAGACATGCCGCCAGGCATCCCGGCGTTCCTGCAACGCCCCGTTGTAGAGCGAGCAGTGATCCCGCAGCATCTCGGAAAGCGCCTGCCGCTGGCCCACGGTGGGCCGCATCAAGAACTTGTACGCACGAATCAACACGACCCACCCCCTCCACCGCCTCGGCACTCAACATGCCACACACCACCGACAGAAGACACCACGAGCGTTCCGCTGCGCAGGGACGCGGCGGCGCTCCGCGCCACCGATCCCAGGATCGGATTCCCTCCCCGGCTGAAGCCGGGGATACCCACCGAAGATCAGGGATGGACATCGGCAACCAGCCATGACAGAAGCCCTGTTCCGAATAGCGACACCCTTCGAGGCACTGACACGTCTCAGCCGGCGGCTGCGCCGAGGTAGAGGGCAGCCAGGCGGGGAAGGCGACGGTGCATCTCGTCAACGTCGTCGAAGTCGAAGCCCGGAATGAGTCCCACCGACGCGAGATCCCGCCAGATCGCCCGTCCCTCCACTCTTCGCACCGGTCGCACACTTTACTGTTTCTCCCTACTCCCCCGGTCATCACGGGGAGCCATGGCGCACGGAACCCGGTTCGCCAGAGCAGGAATCGATCACGGAGCATGTCCGACCTTCGCCCCGCTCGTCACACGAGGAGCCGCAGATGAAGAAGATCGCTGCCATCCTGGGCACCGCCGCACTGTCCGCAACCGCCCTCTTCGCGCTGTCCCCCAGCGCCCAGGCCACCACGAACGCAACGTGCTACGGCAGTTCTTGCTACCACAAGGACCCCTCGACCACCGGCTGCGGCAGTGACGCGATCACCGCCAAGAGCGCGCGGGCCTCGGACGGCACCCTGGTAGAGCTCCGTTACAGCGCGACCTGTCGTGCCGCATGGGCCCGCATCAGCAGTACCCACGTCGGCGCCGAGGCCTTCATCTCGAACACCGCGGGCCAGTCCGACAGCGTGAACGTCGCCTACGGGAGCGATGTCCACACGTCCATGGTGAACGACGTCAGCCTCCAGTCCCACGCGTGCTACGCGAAGAACTCCGGCTCCGACTTCTCCGCCTGCACGGGCTGGTACTGATCCCACCGGAGGTACCGCTCGGAAGCGACCGCTGCCGGTCACCGGCGTCCTGAAGGAGGACGCCGGTGACCGGCGGACGCGGCCCGGGGTGCCGGCGTTGTCGCTGAACTCGCCCTTCAGCAGGTGCGGGATGCCGGCGGCGAACTCCGGCGACCGGCCTGCCCGCCTCTGCCCCATGCGGGCGAGGATCTCGGACTCGTTGAGCGCGGGTTCCACAAGGAGAGACCACTCGGGCTGGGAGGCGGTGCGTTAGGGTCCCGTGGAGTTGATCTATGTGTCCGCGGAGGGGCGGGGGACTGTGACGCTTTTCGATGAGAGCGAGCGGCGGATCTGGTCGGGCAGTGCGAGGGCCTATGCCGACAGTTTCGCGAAGCTGTGCGCCTATCCGGTTGAACGGCTTCTGGATGTCGCCGGTGTCCGGGCGGGTGCGCGTGTTCTGGACGTGGGAACCGGGACGGGGACGGTCGCGGTGGCGGCCTGTGCGCGTGGGGCGAAGGTGTCGGCCGTGGACGCCGAGCCCGGCATGGTCGACCTGGCCGGGCAGGCTGCTCCGGCGGCGGAGGTCCAGGTGGCGGCGCTGCCGGAGCTGCCTTTCACGGACGGGGAGTTCGACGCGGTGGTGGGCAACTTCGTGCTCAACCACGTGGGCCGTCCACAGCAGGCGCTCGCCGAGCTGCGGCGGGTGACCCGTCCCGGGGGGACGGTCGCTGTGACGATCTGGGCTTCTCCGCCGGCTCCCGGCCAGGCCCTGATCGGCCGGGCGATCCAGGCCGCAGGTGTGGTGCGGCCGTCCGATCTGCCCGCTCTGGCCTCGGAGGACGACTTCCCGCGGACCGAGCAAGGCCTCACGGACCTGCTGGCCTCGGCGGGGTTGGCCGAGACGGCATGTGAGACCTTGAGCTGGGATCACCGTGCCGATGTCGAGGAGTGGTGGAGCGGGCCGGCCTCCGGGGTGGCCACGATCGGGCAGATCGTGGTCAGTCAGGCCCCGGAAGTCCAGGCGGAGATCAAGCGACAGCTCGACACGCTCAGCGCCGAGTTCGCTGGTCCCGACGGGTTCCTGCTCTTGCCTCACGTCGCCCTGATGGCCAGCGGCCGGGTGTGACGGGGGTACGGGCAGATCACTGCCTTCTGCGACGGCCTTCGGTCCGGGCGCCGGCCATGGGAGAGTGAGGGCCTGCGCTGATCCGGGTCTCTGGGTAGCGGTGGTGACGGTAGCCGTCAGTCGCGATCGCCCTCGCGGAAGGGCGGCTTGCCGGACCGACGGGACGGGCCATGGCCGACTGGGGACGGAATTTCTCATGCCACCACAGTCACGCGGCCCTACGAACGCTCAACGTCCGCGCCGCACACTCGAAGCAAACGGCCCTCGCGCATTGACTCCCCCCTCCAGCAACTGAACATCACCGCAGGTAGAAAATCTGAATATTTGAAATCCTGTCGGACAAGCACAGCGGCCTTCCGGGAAAGCAGCCCCCGCAAACCTGCCTTTGTGCTCCATCACACGCGGGTCGCGTCAGGCTCCGGGCTGATCATCTGGAATGCTGTTCTCCGTCCACCGCCCACGGCTTTGCGCGGCGGGCATCCGCAGTACCGGGCAGTCGGCCCGGGAAGCCCACGGAGAGAACGGAACATCATGAAGCCATCTGTGCTTGTCGTGTCCACCGACCCCCAGGGGTCCGCCGTCGTCTGGGCCGAGCGGGTGGGAGACAACCTGCCCTTCGACTTCATGGCGGCGCACGACCACGCCGAGCAGCTGATCCACCTGAAGAAGACCGGCGCGAAGATCCACGTCATCGCCAACCAGAAGGGCGGCGTGGGCAAGACCACCACCACGGTCAACCTCGCGGCGTGCACGTACGACGTCCTCGGCGAGAAGGACGAGTACCAGCACATCTTCATCGACACGCCGGGCACCCTGGCGGACGAGGAGATCCTGCGCAGGGCGCTGGAGATCGCGGATGACGTCCTGGTCCCGATGATCACCGAGCCGCTGTGCTTCGACCCGACGGCCCGGACCATCCAGAAGGTCATCGAGCCGATGGACATCCCCTTCCGGATCGTCGTCAACAACTGGGACCCCCGGGACGGCCGCGCCGACCTTGAGGACACCGAGGCGTACATCACCGCGAAGGGCTGGCCCCGCGCCAAGACCGTCCTGCGCCGGTACAAGATCCACTCTCGGGCGGTGGCCGAGGGAACGGTCGTCACCCAGTACAAGGAGAGCGGTACCGCCTACCGGGCCCGCGAGGACTTCTTCCGTCTGTCCCTTGAGCTCGGCTACGGGGGCCGCTGATGGCAGGCCGTCGCGTTTCCTTCGCCTCGATGGCCGCCGACCCGGTCGTCGACGCTCCGGGTGTGGACAGCGCCAACGACGCCCCGGTGGCCAAGTGGATCCCCACCGCCAGCTGCCTCCCCAACCCGCGCAACCCCCGCGACGAGCTGGGCGACCTCTCCGACCTGGCGAGCATCAAGGACCGCCAGCTGCAGAGCTGCCTCGCCGTCACCCCGGCCGCCTACCTGCGGCTGTGGCCGGAGGACCGGCAGACGCTGGGAGCGGGTCCGCAGGACGTGATCGTCGTCAACGGCAACCGTCGGCGGGCGGCCGCGGAGCTGTACGGGCGCGAGAAGCTGCTCGTCGTCGTGGACGACTCGGTGGCGGAGTCCAAGGCGACCCTGCTGCGGGCCGCGCTCGACGAGAACATGGCGCGCAAGGACTTCGACCCGATCGAGGAGGCCAACGCGGTCCTGCTCATCGTGGCGCAGTACCCGACCGCCAAGGAGGCAGCCGAAGCGGAGGGCTGGTCCCAGAGCTGGATCTCGCACCGCAAGAACCTGCTGAAGCTCCACCCCGAGCTGCAGCGCCAGGTGCGGGCCAAGGCACGCGGCGAGGAGGGCCTCTCCATCAACGTCGCCCGCCGGCTCGGTTCGGTGAAGGGCATCGAGGAGATGTCCCTGGCCGAGCAGACGGCTGAACTGGAGCAGCTGCTCCAGGCCGACGCCGACGCGGTCGCGGCGAAGCGGGCGGCCAGGCTGGAGGCGAAGGCCCCGGCCAAGGACACCTCCTCGGCCGTGCCGGCTCCGCAGCCGGTTGTCACGCCTGCGCCGACCGTCAAGCCGGTTGCCGAGGCGGCACCGTCGGTGGCGGAGCCGGTGGCTCCCGCAGCACCCCGGCCGGAGACCGTCCCGCAGGCTCCGCTCGCGAGCGCTGAGCCCGCATCGGGCACCGACCGATTTTCCGCGGAAAATTCCGAGCCGCTCCCGATGCCGGAGCAGCGCGAGAAGCCGGCAGCCGCCGCCCCGCAGGCGGGACTCGGCAGCGTCGACTGGCACAACGTCGAGGAACTGGCGGACGCCATCTGCCGCACCCTCTCGGCCGACGAGGCCTACCGTCTCGCCGACGCCCTGGCCGACCGTCTGCTGACGACCAACAGCTGACGCATCCGTGGTGTCCCGCCCCGCCGTTCGGGTGGGGCGGGACACCACGGCTCTTCGAGGCCCATGGCGGGTCACTGCCGGCCGTCGAGCCGCGACCGCACCGCGGTCCCCGTGCTCCGGCGCATCGGTGCCTCGGCTCATCCCCGCCCCGGTCTCTCCGAGGGTTCCGGACATCTGGTCGCGAGGACGCCGCTCGGCCGTGCCGCACAGCTCCGTGGCCTGCTCGCCGCACGGCGAACGGTGCTGCGGCGATCCCTCGCCCGGGAACGGGCCGTGCGGACGCTACCGTCCGGTGTAGGTGAACTCGTCGGCCGGGCTGGTGGGAGAGGTGGCCTTGCCGACCGTCACGGTGATGTTCACCGTCTGGTGGTCGTCGAGCTGACCGGGCGCGACCGCGGTGATCTGGCCGGTGGAGACGAACCTGACCGAATCGGATGCCTTGTCCTTGAAGTGCACGGTGGCGCCGGCGGCGAAGCCCGAGCCGCTGATGGTGACCGGGGTGCCGACCTTTCCGCTGGTCGGGCTGACCGCACTGACCACCACGGGTGCGGGTCCGCCATAGGCGAACTGCCCCATCGCGACGGCCGGGGAAGTGCCGAGGGTGTTGGTGACGCGGACGTGGACGACGCCGGTTCCGTCGGGGACCTGCGCGGTGATCCTGGTACCGGAGGGGTCGATGTCGCGCTCGGTGCAGGCGAAGTGGCCGAAGTCGACCACGCTGTCCGGACTGAAACCGGTGCCGTTGATGGTCACCGTGGCGCCTGGTGCGCCGAAGGTGGGGGTCACGTCGGTCACAGCCGGCCCGGAAGGGACGGCAGGAGCCCCCACCAGGTCCAGGTAGGTGGAGTTGGCGTGCTGGAAGGCGACCTGGCCGAGGAAGTCCTGGGTGGTCCTGTTGACCAGGTTCTTGGCAAGGCACGTGTATCCGGTGTTCATCGGGCGGAGCGTGCCGGGCTGGACGTAGACGTTGCCCTTGGTGCGCTTGGAGATCGACCCGATGAGCAGCTTCACTTCTTCGGTCGCCTGCGGTCCCGGGCTCGGGTACCAGCCGGCGGTGGTGTCGAGATCGGCCCACGCGTGCGGGACCAGGTCGTGGGCGTTGTTCTGGCGCTCGTCGATGACCCACGGCAGGGAGTCGAAGTAGTCGACGAAGCTCTGCACGCCGGCGGTGGGAGCGGCATAGGTGATCACCGCGAACTTCGGCTGCTTCGGCCAGGTCTGTGCCTGCAGGTACGGCGCGAGCATGGTGGCGATGCAACCGCCCAGGCTGTGACCGGTCAGATAGACGGTCGGCTGCGGCGAGGAGGGAGCCGACTTGAGCGCGGCCGCGAGCGCCTGAGCGAGCGTGACGTTCGGGGAGGGCGAGGCGATCGAGCGGGCGTTGACGACCCGTTTGAACGCATCCATCGCCCCCTTGGAAACGGCGACGGGCTTCGGCGATCCGCTTTCGGGGAACGGGACGACTGTGCCGACGTCGAGGTCCTCAAGGATGTCGGTCAGATCGGCGTCCGTTCCGCGAGCGACCACGGCGAACTCGTTCGAGTCGTTGGTGCTTCGTGCGATGTAGGCCATATTGGCGTTGGCCTCGCTCAGGGCGAGCCACACCAGCTGCCACGCGCCCTGCGTCGCAAGGCGGGGATCGCTCAGTTGCGCGTCGATGCCCGTGATGATTCGTTCGGTCTGCTGCGCCAGGGTTTCCCCGGACGGACGCGGGGTGGCCCCGGTGGCTGCAAGGGCAGCCAGGGTCATGGTCACCTGGGCGATTGTCGGATCGGGTGCCATCGTCGTTCCTGCTCCTCGGATGTCGTGCCGGTGCGGAGGCGGGACGGCCTTTCGGCAGCATCAGGGCAGATCTGTGCCGAACCGGCCGTCTGGGTGGATCGCACACAATCAGACCTCCCCTCTGCGTTGCCGGGAGCTTCTCCTGCCTTCAGGTTGACCGGGTTCACCTTGTTGGCCGTCGTCATACGTGTGTGCGGTCCGCCGAGCCAGGTGCGCAGCCCGCTCTCCGGAGCTGCGGTGTCTGCGGGCAGGCCGGGGCGGCGGCCCGAGCGATGTCCCCGCCCCCGCCCAGTACCGCCGCAACCTTCGTGTCCGGCTCACTCCCCGCCCCACGAACCGCGCGGCCCGACCGCCTAGCGAGCCGAATACGCGGCGAGGAACACCCGCACACCCTCGTCGGCCAGCCGTTGGAGTTCGGCGGGGGTCTGGATGTCGTCGTGGCCGAAGAACATGATGCGGTCCATGGGGGTGGCCAGAACGAGCCATGCGAAGTGACCGGCGGCGAGCACCGGATCGTCCAGCCGCAGCAGCCCGCGTGCCGCGAGGTGCTGGAAGCAGGCCGCCAGGGCGGCGATGGTCCGCTCGGGTGCACGCCGGTAGTAGTCGGCCGCCACTTCGGGGAAGCGGTCGGCCTCCGCGATGAGCAGCCGGCGCAGTTGCAGCCCTTCGGGCTGGATGACGGTGGTGATGTAGCGCCGGGCGAGTCCGGTCAGGTCCCGATCGAGGTCATCGGTGTCGCGTAGTGCGTCGATGACCTCGACGAACAGGCCGACCTTGCTGCTGGCGTCGAGGATGATGGCGCCGAACAGCGTCTCCTTGTCCTTGAACTGCTTGTACACGGTCTGCTTGGACACCGCGGCCGTCGCGGCGATCTCGTCCATGCTGGTGCCCGGGTACCCCTTGCGCAGGAACAGCTCGGTAGCCGCCTCCGTGATCGCCTTGCGCTTGCGGGCCGTGCGGCCGTCCTCGGGTGCTTGCATGTCAGCCTCCTTGACACCTCGCGAACAGTACTGGACTGACCAGTACTCATATGGGTACCGTACAGTCCAGTACCGGCGCGGAGGGGGTCGACCCACACGCCATTACTCGAGGGGGAAACCGGTCATGACGACCGCAGGACGCACGATCGTGGCGGGCTGTTCGTGTCGCTGGACGGCGTGGCAAAGGCGCCTGAACAGTGACACTTCCCTCACCTGAACGAGGAGACGGGCGCGGCCCTCGCCCGGATGCAGGCCGGAGCGGACACGCCGCTGACGGAACGTGTGACCCACGAGGCGTTCGCCGCGGTCCGGCCTGAGCAGACCGGCCCGATGGCGGACGCGCTCAACGGCATCCGCAAGCCGGTCGCCTCGACCACCCTGGACGAGGCCCACTGGAACAGCACCACCGTCACCGACGGCGACGTCATCACCTTCCTCAAGGACCTCAAGCAGCAGCCGGGCGGGAACATCAGCCTCTCCGGCAGCATCACCCCGACCCGAACGCTCCTGGAGGCGGGTCTCCTCGACGAACTGCGGCTCCTGGTGCACCCGCTCGTACCGGGCACCGGCAAGCGCCTGTTCCCCCACGGCACAGGCCGGGCCCCGCTGCGGCTCACCACCTCGGCCACCTTCTCCACCGGCGTGCCGGACCTGACCTCCCCGCCCGCCTGACCCGCCCACGGGCCCGGGCCCCAGCCACCGATCACCGGACAAGAGGAAGCACATGTCGTTTCAGGCGTACCTGGACACCATCGAGACCAAGACGGGCCTGACCCCCCGCGCCTTCATCGCACTGGCGAAGGAGCACGGCTTCGACGCCCCATCCACCAAGGCGGGAACGATCCTCACGTGGCTCAAGGAGGAGTACGGCCTGGGGCGCGGCCACGGCATGGCGCTGGTGCACGTCATCAAGCACGGCCCTCGCATCGACGCGAAGCACGTCGGCACGACCGGCTCGCACCGCGACGACTCCGACACCCTCTGGCTCGACGGCAAGGCGACGCGTCCCTCCTGAAGCGGCGCGCGGCGGCACCGGGCGACGACCGCGTAGGTCGTTCGGTGCCCGCGAGCGCCGCCACCTCACCAACCGCGCCCACCCACCTGGAGAACCCGACATGACCTGGACCGAGCACACCCTGGTACGCGAGGGCGTCCGCATCTCCTACCGCGACTGGGGCGGATCAGGACACCCGGTCGTCCTGCTGCACGGACTGGCCGGCCACGCGGGCGAATGGGACACCCTCGCCCGGAACCTGAGCCGCCGCCACCGGGTCGTCGCCGTCGACCAGCGCGGCCACGGCGCAAGCGAGCGCCGACCGGGTGATGTCTCCCGTGCTGCGTACGTCGCCGACGTCGCCGCTGTCGTCGAACAGCTCGACCTGCACCGGCCGGTCCTGGTGGGGCAGTCGCTGGGCGGCCACACCGCCATGCTCACCGCCGCCGCGCACCCCGATCTGCTGGGCGGGCTCGTCCTCGTCGAGGCGGGACCGGGCGGCCCCAGCCCGAACGTGCCCGCCGAGATCGGCGCAGCGCTCGACGCGTGGCCGACGCCGTTCTCCTCGCGCCGGGCCGCCGTCGAGTTCTTCGGCGGCGGTGCTGTCGGCGAGGGCTGGGCGGCCGGGCTGGAAGAACGGGGCGGCGGCTGGTGGCCGCGCTTCGACCGTGACGTGATGGTCGAAGCGCTGACGGAGAATGCCCGGCGTTCCTTCTGGGACGAGTGGACGAGCATCGCATGCCCGACGCTGGTCATCCTGGGTCAATCGGGCATCATCCCCCCGCACGAGACGGAGGCCATGCTCCAACGGCGCCCCGGGACGGTGGCCGTGAGCGTCCCCGCAGCGGGGCACGACGTCCACCTGGAACACCCCGGGATCCTCTGCCAGGTACTTCAGGAATTCCTCGAACAGGTCGCCGCGCCGACTGGCGCGAGCGCGGCATCGGACTGACTGCCGTCCGGCAGGGCGTCGGGTTGCGTCCAGGGACGGGGTGTGCGGGTTCCACCCGATCCGGGGGTTTGATCCCGGCCCGGTGTGTGGCGTCCGAAAGCGAGACGGCACCGGTTGGTCCTTCGCTATGCCTGACGTCACGAAGAGGAGACCAGCACGATGACAGCACCCGACGGTCTGCCGTTGCCGCGCTGCCGCCGGAGTGCCGGCCCTTCCTCGCCATCGCGCGCGGGCCAGGCGGGTCCGCGAGGTGCTGGGGGTGGAGCCGCTGCGGGGTCATCCTCGGGCTTCCGGGCCGCACGTGACCCTGATCTGCGCCGATACCTGTGCGGAGGGCCCTTCGGGCGCCCGGCGCAGACCGCCGCTGTCCACCGTTCACCACCGGTTCTGGCACGGATCTGGCACGCAACGAACTCATCCGCCTGAAGGTCGGCATCTGGGCCGAATGAAACCGAAGCCGAGACCACGAGCCGGTTGTCGGGCTGGGTCGGCGGGGCCTGCCGGATCCGGTGCCGGACTCCCTCACCGGGGCGGGCGGCTTGCGGCCAGCAGGTTGTGCAGGAGCGGCAGCAGTTCCTCGGGTTCCGCCTCGGAGAGTTCGCCGAACGCCCCGCTGGATCGGGCCAGGATGATGCCCGCGAAGGCTGCCGCCGCCAGTTCGGCGCGCAGCTGTGGGCGGTCCACCTGTTCGGCGGTGAAACGGTCGCGCAGCGGCCCCACCAGTCGCTCGTGGAGGTAGGTGCGGGCGGCCTGCTGCACCTCGGTGTTGTCGCCGGGGAGTACTGCGGCCTGGAAGGAGGGGCCGGGGCCGCGCTGGGAGAAGCGCTCCAGCAGGCCGCGCAGACGGTCCTCCTCCAGCAGGTCGGCCGGTTGCGAGTCGCCGAGTTCGACCCGGACGGTGGCCAGGTAGAGCTGGGTCTTGCCGCCGAAGTACCGGGCGATCAGCGCCGGGTCCACGCCGGCCCGTTCGCCGATCTCCCGGATGGTGGTGCGCTCGAAACCGCGATCGGCGAAGAGGTCCATGGCCGCTCGGATCAGGAGCTCCCGGCTGCGGGCGGAGTCCCTGCGCCGGGGCGCCGAGGGCTCCGGCCTGGCGCCGTCCGTGGCAGTGGGCCCACCCGCTCCGGGGGTCGCCTCGGTCACCGCTCGACCCCGGCCCGCAGCACGGGCACCTCGCTCTCGCCGGCCACGCCGTCGGCGATGCTCTCTTCCACCATCAACTCCTCGTCCGCACGCGCACCCCTGCGGGCGGCGGCCGCGGCACCGAGCCGCGGCAGGACGATCGTAACCAGCCCGATCACCACCCACACCGCGCAGCCGATCAGCGCCGCGTCCCGGTAGCCGCCGACAGCGGGCAGCTGCCGCCCCGGCTCGGTGTGCGCCTGGAGCACGGCACCGCACAGCGCGCTGCCGGTGGAATAGCCGACGTAACGCAGCACCTGGTTGAAGCTGACCGCACTGCCGACCTGGTCGGCGGGCACCGCGTTGACGATCAGCCCCGGCATCACGGCGAAGGTACAACCGACGCCGAGTCCGGCGATCCCCATCACCACCAGGAGCTCCCACAGGTGGTCGCGGGCGAACAGGAAGAACAGCACCGAGACCAGCGATGCCGCGCAGCCCAGCGGCAGCACCAGGGCGGACGAGGTGCGCCGGGCGAGGACCGGGACGACCTTGCTGGACAGCAGGCTGAACGCCGAGAACGGCAGCAGCACGAGGCCGGCGACCACGACCGAGGCACCCAGGCCGTAGCCGGTGCTGACCGGGGTCTGAACGTAACGGATCACCAGTGACATCAGCAGGTACATCCCGACGCCCGCGACCAGGCCGGCCACGTCCGCGGTCAGCACCACGGGGTTGGTCAGGCTCCGGAGGTCGACCAGCGGGTGGGCGGTGCGCAGCTCGTGCCACACCCAGCCGATCAGCAGCAGCAGGGAGACGGCCGCCACCGTCCACAGCCGGACGCCGGCCCAGCCCCAGCTCTCGCCCTCGCTGAGCACCAGCAGCAGACCGACCAGCGCCAGCCCGAGCAGCACCGCGCCGAGCGCGTCCAGCGGGCGCCGAGCGCGGGCCGTCGTCCTGGGCAGCACCAGGACGGCCAGCGCCAGGGCCAGGGCACTGATCACGGCGCCGAACCAGAAGCCCGCGTGGATGCCGAAGGACTCGGCGATCAGGCCGGTGATCGGGTAGCCGAGGCCGACGCCGGCGACGGTGGTGATGGACAGGAGCGCGACGGCCGAGCGGGAGGCCGCGGCGGGCAGGCTGTCCCGCGCGGTGGCGATGGCCAGCGGGGTCAGCCCGAGCCCGACACCCTGCAGCGCGCGTCCCGCGACCAGCCAGCCGAAGCCGAGCGGCAGTGCGGCCAGCACGCTGCCGAGGACCACCACGGCGGCGGCGGCGAGCGTGACCGTACGGCGGGCCGGCCCGTCGCCCAGCCGGCCGAGCACCGGGGTGGAGACCGCCCCGACCAGCATCGTGATGGTCAGCGACCACTGCGCCTCGGAGAGCGACACGTGGTCGACGGCAGCGATGGTCGGGATCATCGGCGCGCCAAGGCTGCTGATCACCGCCACCACGGCACTGAGGAATACCAGCACGGGCACCAGGGCCCGCTCACGTCGCGTCGACAGGCCGGTCGGGGTCTCCATGGACGCGTCCTCCCTTGTCGGAGATCGAGTGTTCGAACCGGGGCTCGGAGGCTGAGCCCGGCCCCCGGGCATGCGACCGAGGAGTGTCATCATTCGATGTCATCGCTTGATGTCTTCGTATGATGACATATCGAGGCCGCTCGGGAGAATCCCGCCCACCGCACGACGAAGGACCTCGATCGCAGTGCGGTCGAGGACCTTCGTTTGCCCAGGTGGACGGCATGAGCCAGTGGTCGGCCTCCGGGACAGGTCCTCACGGCTCCTCGGTGAGAGCGGTGCGAGCAACCTGGCCGCCGGGTAGCGGGACGCGGTCAGCCGCGTCATCGCACGTGATAAACCCGGCGACGTCGGCGGTCATCCCCGGGATACTGGTCGCCCATGGATGAGGTCGAAGTCGTCGTCGCCCATTCCGAGCGTGTGACTCTGCGCGTCGGCGACGTGTTCCTGAAGGTGGACGCCGATCAGGCGCGCATCGACGTCGAGGTCGAGGCGATGTCTCTCGCGCCGGTCCCGACCCCGGAGGTCCTGTGGTGCAAGCCGCCCGTGCTCGCGATGGCTGCACTTCCGGGGACGACGCTCGGACGCCTCGGCGGGCCGTCGACCGGGTCGCCGGCGGCGTGGGCCGCGGCGGGCGCCGCCATCCGGAAGCTGCACGACGCGCCGCTGCCGTCCCGGCGGGGACGGGCCGGGCGGAGCATCGTCGAGCTGGCGGCGGAACTCGACGGCGAATGCGAGTTGCTCGTGACGAACGGCGTCCTGCCCGCCGACCTGGTCACCCGCAACCGCCAGGTCGCCGAGGCCGCGCTCCGGCCGTGGACTCCGGCGTTCACGCACGGCGACCTGCAGATCGCGCACGTCTTCGTCGACGGCGACGAGGTCACGGGCATCATCGACTGGTCCGAGGCGGGCCAGGGTGATGCCCTGTACGACCTCGCCACCTTCACGCTCGGACACGAGGAGCACCTCGACGACGTCATCGCCGGCTATGGCACCGACGTCGACCTCGACGTGATCCACGCGTGGTGGTCGTTGCGAAGCCTGCTGGTGGTTCGCTGGCTGATCGAGCACGGCTTCGACCCGTACGCGCCGGGCTGTGAGGTCGACGTGCTGAGATCCCGGATGTGAGGCCGCGCGGGCCCGACTGCCACGTATGCGTTCTGACGCATCGAGCAGGCCATCCCCTGGGGCGCATCGTCTGCCCCTGCTCTCAACGGAGTGCGGTGCGCAGTCGTCGCCGGCGGATGACGGCGCAGCCGAGGGTGACGAACGTGTGGTGGATGTCGTCGCGGATCTCCCAGCGGATGCGCAGGCGGCGGAACCAGTGCAGCAGCGCGACCGTTCCTTCCACGACCCGGCGGTACACTCCCGGGCCGGAGCCGTGCCCGGTGCCGCGCCGGGCGAGGTGCGCGGTGATCTGGAACCGGCGGACCCTGTCCCGGTGGACCTCGTGGTCATAGCCGCGGTCGGCGTGCAGGTGCTTGCTTGTGGCTGGGCGCCGGGTTGGCCGCTGAGCGTTTCAGCCGGCCGCTCGTGTGCTCAGTGCTGTGAAAGGCTGGGGCATGCCCTACCACTTGCGGTTCTTCTTCGAGTACGGCGTCGACACCCCCTTGTGGCCGGGTCCTCCCGGCGACCCCGACCTCGACAGCCCCTACGGATACCCCTGCGCTCCGGAGAAACTACCCATCACCCCGGCCACCCGGAACGAACTCACGAGACTTGCCGACCTGTACCAGTCCTCCCTCGACTGGGATCACCCTGCCGGTCCCTCGCCCTGGACCCGGGACCAGCAGGAATCGTTCCGCAGCGAGGCCGGCATAGCGCTGGAGGCGCTGCGCCACGAGCTGGGCGACGACTGGACGGTCGAGGACCGCAGAGGCTGAGCCAGGAGGACGCGCCGCAAGCCGAGTCACCTCATCCCCTCGACAACCGAGTTGCCGTCTCGCGTCGCTCAAGCCATTCGAGGTACCAGGTGCGGAAGGTGTGGCGGTTTCCCCTTGCGTCGACGTACGGCTCGAAGGGCGGGTTGACCGCGCCGGCCCGGTCGCGGAGTTCCCCGCTGTGCGGGCCGACGACGATGAGCCAGCCGGTCATCCCGCATCCGTTGTCGCTGATGTGGATCGCACCCCGGCCG
This sequence comes from Streptomyces sp. LS1784, assembly GCF_020103755.1. GTDB lineage: Bacteria > Actinomycetota > Actinomycetes > Streptomycetales > Streptomycetaceae > Kitasatospora. Next base: position 16,377 of record NZ_JAHSQD010000015.1, on the reverse strand, counting down.
CGTTCCAGGTGCCAGGCCTCGTCGCCGGCGTCACCGAAGGCCTTGCGATAGTCGTCCAGGTAGTCGTCCTCTTCGTCACGGATGGTGGGTTCGTACCCGGCGGTGCGAAGGGTCGCCGTCTGCCGGCCGACCCAGTCCTCCGTCTCGACGAACGGCCCGCTGGAGTCCAGCAGCCAGGGATGGTCCTCGTCGTCGTCCCCGACCCATCCCCATGTCCCGTCGATCCGGCGCAGCGAGGTGAGCCGGAGTGCCGGCCCGGCGCCGCCGGCCCCGACCTCCGTCAGGAGCCCGCGTTGCTGGTGTGGTTCAGGTCCGCGCGGGTCTGCAGGAACTTGAGATACTTGGGGTCATCCTCTTCGAAGATTTCGGGTCCGCCGCCCATGTAGGCCCTGATCAGCTCATCCGCAGCTTGATCGTGGTCGCCCAACTCGAAGCTCGTCTGGCCCAGTCGAAGGTGGATGTACGGATTGCCGAGCCCTTCAGGGCACTGAACGGCGTTGTGGAAACACTTGTACGCCCTGTCGTAGACACCGCGCCGGAAGTGCACGTCTCCGATGGCGACGTAGATCCAGGTCGAGGCCGCCCATCCACGGGGATCGCCCGGCAGCAACCGCAGGGCTTCGACATAGCGTTGTTTGGCCTCGGCGAACTCTCCCATTCCGGCGAGGGCATCACCCTCCTGACACAGGTCCCTGATCTCGGCATGGACCTCATCCGGCAGTTGCATGGTCGTCCCTGTCATTGCTCGGCGCTTCGCACAACGGGCTCCTGCGAAGCCTAGGTGACGCCGGCCGGCCGGTTCCGTCGAGGGGCTCTGTTGAGACGGCCGGCGCGGTGAGTCAGCGATCTGCCGGAGCAGTTCGGTGCCCGGCTCCCGGTGGGTGGTGTGGTCATCGCGGATCGGGGTGGGGACCTCGTCGGCGCCGATGGGAAGAGGACGGCCGCGGGCCCGGCCGGGGTGTGTCCGCGTCGGTCAGGGCATGGACCGCCCCTGAGCGGGCGTCGGCCCGGCGCAGGTCTCGGTACGTCAGCGTGCCGCGTCCCCGGTCGTACTGGTCACGACGTACGTCTCCCCCGTTCCCCGCGGCCGCGTCCACGAGCGGGTGGTGAACGTGTGCAGCCGTCCGTTCGTGATCGCGTAGCGGGGCAGTCGGACACCGAACTCGCCGGTCACGGCCTCCAGTAGCGACCGTTCCGCCATGGTCTCCTCCTCCCGGGAGCGGAAGAACCGGTCCGGGTCCAGTGCCCGTGGTATCTCCCCGGTGCGGTGTATCTCTCCGTCCGCGTATGTGAAGGCGTACCGCTGGGCACCGTCTTGCGCCACGGAAAGGTGGAAGAACGGTTCTCCGTGCCGGGTCGTCAGACCACTCCACACGACCACCGCGCGGGTGCCCGCGCTGGCAGCCGCGGCCGGGGAGACGAACCGCCGCAGGTCGAAGTGCGCAGGGTTGCTGTCGAAGGCGAAGCTCCAACGGGTGCCGGCCCGGCCGACCGCCGTGAGGGCTCTGTCCTCGTACGGCGAAAAGTCCCCCTGCGTGCGGAGTGATCGGCGGCGCGCTTCGTCGGGCGTCATGGGATCGTCCAGCCCTGCCTCGTTCCCGTCCGCGAGGCGTCCGGGCAGGTCCTCCGGGCTCATCCCTTCGACCAGGACGAACCGGTAGGACGTGAGGTTGTCGTGAGGGTCCGGGTCCGCGAGCCACGTCAGGTCGTCCGGGTCGAGGCCGGCCGCCGGGCTCGGTGCCTCACCTGTCTGCCCGGCCCTCGGGGTGGACAGCAGTTCGCGGCCCCGTTCCGGGGTCAGCAGGGGTCCGAGCAGGGGATCGGCCACCCACCCCAGCGGCGCCAGGTGGTCGGGCCCCAGTGGCTGCCAAACCGGCAGAGTGTCTGTCAGCGCCCGCCACGCTCCGTCGGTGTCGCCCCACCGCGCCAGCTCCCGTGCCCGTTCGACCGCTTCCCCGAACGGTCCGGCCGCCGTGTACCGGTACGTGCCGTTGCGAACCTGCTCCAGCATCGCGTAGGCCAGCGACACCACGTTGTCACCGGCTCCCCGCAGGTGGAACATCAGCGTGGAGTCGCCCCGGTACGAGTGCGCCGCGTGCTCGGCGACCAGCGCCGGCAGCAGTTCGGGCGCGTACTGCGGGTCGGTCACCACGTCGTCGAAGTACACCATGTAGGTCCGTCCGAGCAGGCGCCGTATCTGGTCACCCAATCCGGCGGCCCGTGGTCTGCCGTACTTCCTCGCCTCGTCCAGCGCGTGCCCGGCCCGTTCCCAGTTTCCGCGCAGCGCATCCAGCCGGGCCTGCTCCACCAGGGCGTCCAGCTCTCGCGTCGTGTCGTTGGCGAACTCCGGCTCCCCGTCGGCCGGGCGCGCCCGCAGGCTGTGGAACTCCTGGTGCATGCTCCGCATGAACTCGGCGAAGTTCGCGTACCGCTCGGGTGGCGCGGCCCGCCAGCCGGCCCAGGTGTACACGGCCCACTCGCCGTCGTCACCTACGTCCTCGGGATCCAGGAGGACGTAGGTGGCGTCGGACTCGACGTCGAGCTGGAGCCCGCGCCGCCAGATGTCCGCATCCCGCCGTTCGGCGGGTCCGGCGTCGTCGTCCAGATACTCCTCGAACATGTCCGCCAGTCCGGACTCGTTGTCGTGCCAGCGGGCGTCCGTCGTCCCCGCCAGCAGCCGGATGAACCCGCCGGCGTGCTGCCACCCGTCGCTGGCCTTGAGGAATTCCCGGTACGACGGGGGCATCCGTCGTGAGAGGCGATCCTCCATGGCTGCGATCCGCTCCTCGGACGCGGGCGGGAACCCCAACCACCGACCCCGCCGGGCGGCTTCGTCCTCCTGGCTCGTCGTCTCATCGTCGGGCAGGGAATCCGACCACTCCCCGCTCCATCTGACCAGGAACGGCCGCCAGTCGAACGGTGTCGTGTTCGTCATGCGCCCGATGCTGCCATCCGCCACTGACAGTGCTCCTGATGCCGGGCGGCATCGGGCGGCTACTGACACGTCTCGTGGCCGACCCGATGACGTCCTCGCGCCCGACGACACATGGCAGCCGGATCCGCAGGGTTTTGTCAGTGCCTGGTCGATGAATGTCGGCTGCGTCAGGCCGGGTCCGTCCTGGACGGGCAGAGGATCGCTGGCAAGGTCGTCAACCAGGCCCTCGGCGGCGCGCCGGCCGGGCCGGTCCGCAGCGGTGCCGTGAACGGCGCGCCGAGCGGCGTCCCGGCGGGCATGTCGACGACGGTGCCGCTGCCGTGGCAATGTACGCCGCCGCTCGGCGCACGGGGGAGCTCGCTTCCGTCATCAGGGTTGGGGTGTGAGGAGCACGGCCGTGGACACTCCCGCGGCGTCCGCCGCGATGGCGGACATCTGGCCGCTGTTGTTGACGCCTGTCGCCTCAAGGATCGTGAATCCCGGCGTCGCCAGATTGCTGCTCAGGTCGGTGAGGGTGGAATCCGAGGTGTCGAAGGCGAAGCCTCTACGGCCGGGATCACCGAAGTCGCCCACGAACCCGACGATCACCCCGGCGTCGCTGAATGCGCGCGTGCTGCCGGTCGTCGGCGCGAGCCCGGTCGGATCGATGCCGAACGGGCCGAGCTTGAACATCACCGGTGTCGTCTCCGTCCCCCCGGCCGGTGGGACCGAATCTCCGGCGATTCGCCCGAATGCGTTCTCGACGGCAACGGCCCTGCTGTCCCCCAGAAATCCACCCGAACCGTTCTGGAGCGTCCCGAGTGCCGTTCTGGTGAAAGGCGATGCGGTCGACGAGAAGAATGCCCGGCTGACGACGTTGCCCTGTACATCCAGCGCGGTGCCCTCGCCGACGATCCCCCCGCCGTTGGCGATGCCGCTGGCCTGACTGAAGTCCGTCGCGCCCGGCGGCAGGATATCGAGCGGAGTCAGCGCGAGGTCGGCCATCGGCTGTCCGGGCAGCGAGAGAAAAGCGTGCGCGGTCCCCGAAGTGGCGGTGTCCGACTGGCCGACTACCTCCCGATTGTCGTTGATGTCCAGTGCCTCACTGTTTCCAAGGAACCCCGGCGACGTGGGTGAACCGGTCGGGACGAGGGTGCCGAGGTCCACCGGAAAACCACCTGCCGGCCAGAGGACGGCTCGCCTGTCGACAGGGTTCCCGAAGGCGTCCAGTGCTTCGGAACGGCCGACGACGTCACCTGAGCTGTTGATCGCGAGTGCGGCTGCCGAGGTGGGGGCTCCACCTGTCGAGAGCGGACTCAGGCGCGTCACGGCCCCCGTCGTGCCGTTGGGGGTGACAGGACGCCACACGAACCCCGTCTCGTCACCCTCGCCCACCACGTCGCCGCGTTCGTTGATGTCCCATGCGGCGCTCACCCCGATGACCGGCGCCGCGCCTAAGGTCGTCACGACAAACGGAACAGTGACAGCCATTTCAGACCTCCGAATCGCGCAGGCGAATGGGCCGGGTGCGACCGGACGGCGGTTCGGTTGTGCCGCAGCGAATCCTCGTTGCCCGAATCCGTTCGGCCGTCGGCGAGTGCGGATACCGCATTGCCGGCACCAGGGCTCCATGCTGCTATTTGACCTATGGGAAAATTGTCCCAGATTGGTCAATATCTGGCGATCTGAACAGGCTGAGGCGATGGGCCGCGGGCCGCCCTGTCCGGATGACCCGCGTCCTGGGAACCTCTCCGGTCGAAGCAGGCGGGAGGCACCGGTGACCGGTGGCCGGTGCGGCACGGAGAAACCCCTGGGAAGTATCGTCCAGGGAATGTCCTGAGGAACATCACGACGGCGCCGGCGGCAATAAGGCTCGCTCTCGCCCGGCCGCCGGGTCTCCTCGTCCTGAACGAAGCGCGCCACCGGCGGCGCGGGCGGATCGGCCAGATCGAGGCCGAACTCCTCCAACAGCTCCCGGCCGCGGCAGAAGCCGCAGGGCCCCAAGCACGTAGCGCCGAGGGCAGCTTTGGCCGTTGACGTCAGCCAGTTCGGGCTGCAGCGAGCGTGGCGGTAGATCCGCCAACGCTTGAGGGTGGCTGCACCGCGTTCGACGGGGTATCGGAACCGGGCGTGGGCCCGGTTCAGCGATCTCTGTCCCGGGGTGAGCTCCTTGCCGGGCTTTCGCCTGATCGGCACGACGAATGTCCCGCCCGCGCCGGTGTGGGCCAGGTCGGCCAGGGCCGGGATGCGGAGCCTTGCGCAGGTCTTCACGATGCGATGTCCACGGGCCGCAGTGAGGTCGTGGGTGCGGCCCGACAGCGCGCTCTGTCCGGCCACGACCGACTGGTGGCCCGGAATGAAGGTCTGGTCGCCCCCGGCATCGCAGCCGATCGTGTCCTGCGGGCGGGGCATGGTGATGACGTCCGGCCCGCACCGGAGCACGACACCGTCGCCCGCCGCGACGAGTTCCCACGTCACGGCCGTGATGCTCTCAAGCGAGGTGATGTGCGGGGCGGCCGGGCCATCGAGGTCCCTCTTCGTGCTCAGTGGACGGTGACCTGGATGCTCTTGGAGATGTCGCACCTTTCCCACTCGTACTTCGGTACGCCGGCGCGGCAGCCCCCCTCGCCGAACAACCACGTCAGTGTGGTGGTTCCGGGCGCCAAGGCGCTGAAGGTCAGGTCGAACTCGGAGCCGCAGCCCGCCATCGGCGGGTCCGTCGGGCAGGGGCTGATGACGAAGTCCTTGCCGGGCCGCAGCACGCTGTCGTCGCCCGCCGAGTAGAGGTACCACTTCTTCTGCAGGGCCCCCCCGGTCGTTCTGACACCGAGCCGCTGTCCGACCGTCAGGGTCACCGTGCTGGTCGGATACGGGGAGGTGGCGTCCCACGCCTTGTCGGGGAGGGGCACCTCCACCTCCGGTCGGATGGCGGTGGCGACCGTGGTGCCGGCCGGGCCGGAGTCGGACCACCAGCCGTCGAGGTAGGAGACGAGCAGCAGGGCACCGACCAGGAGCGCCGCCACGTTGGTGATGACGGTTCGGCGCATCAGCTGCCCTCTTCCCGGACTCGGCGCCGCATGGTGATCAGGAGCGCGACCTCGGCCAGCCAGCGGGCGAACAGGACCTCGCGCCCGAGGTCCGCCCCGCCGGCCGCGGCCGCGCGCAGCCAGCCGCGGACCAGCTCGCCCGGTTCCCGGCCGATCACCGGTTCGGGCAGGTCGAGCGCGGCGGCGAAGCCGCCGGCGCGGACGTACTGGGCCAGGACGCCCAGCGGGTCGGGGCCGATGTGCAGGGCCTCGGCCTGGTAGGAGGCGGCGATCGCCGCCTCGCCGAAGAGCACCCGGCGCGGGACTCCGTCGATCAGCAGGCCGCGGGTGATGGCGGACTCGACGTCGTAGCCGGTCATCAGCTCGGAGTCGGGGAGGAAGTCGGTCATTTCGGCAGCTCCGCAGCGTAGGGCCGGTTGATGTTCGCCGTGCCGGTGAGGCCGCCGGTATTGATGCGGTTGTGGATGAACTGGTCCTCGGTCACCCACACCGACTGGCCCCACGGGTTGTAGACCTGCAGCCGGTCGCCGTCCCGGGCCACGATCACCATCTGGTGGTAACCGCCATCTTGGCCGGCCGCCTTGCTGGCCTCGTCGAAGGCGCAGAACGGCACCGGCTTGCCCTCGTCCAGGGCCTTCTCGATCCGGGTGACGGCCGCGCGCCGGTCGTCGTCGGTGTCCAGGTTGACGTACTCGTAGGTCGAGCCTGTGGCCTTCCCGAGGTTCTGGTTGGCGAGGAAGGTGCCGCCCTTCTGGCCGATCCCGCCGTCCTTCTCCGGGTAGATCTTCTGGCTGCCGTCGGCCAGCTGGCCCTGCTGGTACTGACCGATGAAGAGCTGCTGGAGGCGCTGCTTGAAGTACTCGGGTGAGTCGGCTCCTGGTACGTCGGTCATGTTGCCGGTGGTGAGCTGGAGCATCGTCACCGGGTCGAGTTTGAGACTCGCGACCACCGTGGAGGCGGCGACGCAGTCGCCGACCTTGCGCTGGCTGTAGACGTCGTAGCCGTCGTCGAGGATCTGGGCGCCCTTGTAGTTCAGCTGTATCGGGTGGGTGGTGGACTCCTCCTGCAAGGGATCCGTGCTGAGCGCCGGAACCAGGTGCTCGGACAGCCAGCGCGGGTCGTCGCCGTGGGGGTGGATCAGCGCGGCGAACTGCTGGACGTCGGCCACCGAGTGGCCGGCCGCCAGGGCCTTCCAGAGGTAGGCGGCCTCCTCCGGTGACTTGGCGCCGGACAGGAGCTTCTGGAAGGCGAGCTGGTCGGTGCCGTTCATCACGGACATGAACTGCTTGGCGCGGTCGAGCTGGCCGTCCGTCAGGATGTAGTCGCCGTCCGCACCGCCGCCGGGGCCCTTCTCGTTCGCCAGCACCAGTGCCGCGAGAGGATCGATCGGCCCCTGTCCGGCGCGCTCGGTGCGGGCTTTGGCGGCGAGCTGGTTGAGCATGCTCGCGGCGCGGGTGCCGCTGCTGTCCGCCCGCTGGGCGGCCGAGATCCTGGTTCCTACAGCAGTGTTGGCGGGTTCGATGGCGGCGATGGCCTTGCCGACGTCGAAGGCGTCGTGGGCGAGTGACTTCTGCACGTTCTCCAGGGCAGTAACGCCCTGAGCGTCGGTGCTCTGAGCCCCTTCCAGATTGTCCGCCCAGGCGTTCAGCTCGGTGGCGGCCTGCTCCAAGGACTTCTGGGAGACGGCCAGTTCGTTCGCCAGCGCCCGGATGGACTGGGCGGCGTTCTCGGCGACCGAGCCGGTCCAGGCGTTCGGCAGCCGGCTGTCGGCGGCCTCCCCGAGGTCGGTGGACGCCTTGGCATAGGCCTTGGCGGTTTCCGCGTACGCCTTGGCCCGCTCGCGTATCACGCCCGGGTTCCCGGCCGGCCCGGCCACGGCCAGGGCCTTGCCGATCGCGCTGAGCAGCGCGGGGCCGACGAAGAAGTCGGAACCGGGGTGCGTGATGGCCTGCTGCGCCTTCTGCAAGTCTGCGACCTTGCTCATCGGGTCTGCGCCGGGGTCAGCGATGCGGCGGCCGTTGTTTCCGCGGCGCGGTAGTTGGCGCTGGTGGCCGACATCTTCTGAACCAGTTGCGCCACGGCGCGCTGGGTGACGTGCAGTTCCTGGCTCCAGTTGGTGTCGAAGCCCGCCCACGCCTGGTCCACACCGAACTCGCCGAAGTCGGCGGACTGGTAGGGCTTCTGCGCGGTGTAGGCCTGGTTGGCCGAGGCCAGGTCGGTTGCGACGTTGTTGAGTCCCGTGGTCACGTGGTCCAGCGCGTCGGGCTGGACGGTGTATCCCACCGATTCGGACATCGGCTGCTCTCCCCCAAGAAGCTCCATGGCTCGCCGTGATCGAACGAGCACGGTCGACGAGCATAGACGCTGCGGAAGGGGTGTCGGTTGCGGGGGCAGTCCAGCCGGCCGAGCTTGGCGGCGCGGACGCCCGCCTCGAAGCGACTGGAGGCGCCGAGTTCCTGCATGACCTCGGAGAGGAACGACTGCCCGGGACAGGGGAGAAAGGAGTGAACCTCGCCAACCCTGGGTGAGGTCGCGGGCAGCGGATCCAACTGCCACAACGTCCAGCTCTCGCTGCACGAATTCCCGTGCAACCGCAGATCCTGACTGCCCGGCGGCGGCAGGACGCCACCCGGCCCGTGCGTCGCCGTGACCACCGCCCAGCCTCGTTCGGTGGAACGGGCGGCGAACCGGGCCGCGAGCCGGGTCTTGCCCTGTCCGCCCGGCCCGTACAACCAGCGCGCTGCCAGCCGCGGACGGCTGTCGCGCCACTGGTCCAGCGCGGCCGAGTCCGCCTCGCGGCCGGTGAACTCCACCACCCCGTGACGGGCGTTCAGCATGCGGCTCGGCGACTTCAGCAACCAGCCCTGGTCCGGCGTCCGGCGCGATCCGACAAGATCCGCAAGAGAGGCCGTAGGCCGGTCACGGCGACACCACCGATGACTGCGACTCTTGCGTGTCGCCGCTCGACGGTGCTGAACGTGTCTGTCCCCCGACTACAAGGCAGCCTTCACGCTCCCGTCGGATCCGCAGACGGGCCTACGGGGGCACGGCCCCGGCCCGGAGCGTGCGGCCAAGGTGTGAAACGCCACACTTGCGTTCCTCAGCGTGCCGGTGCTCGCTGCCTGGCCGGCGGCCAAGGACACTGATCGCCGTGACTGATGTGCGCGAGACCCTGGATTACCAGACCTTCGGACGGGCGGTGCGCGAACTCGCGCAGACGATCGCCGACGATGGCTACGAGCCCGACCTCGTCCTGAGCATCGCCCGCGGCGGGGTGTTCGTAGCGGGCGGTCTGGCGTATGCGCTGGACTGCAAGAACATCCACCTGGTGAATGTCGAGTTCTACACGGGCGTGGGCACCACTCTCGAAATGCCCGTCATGCTGGCGCCTGTGCCCGCCGCGATCGACTTCACCGACAAGAAGGTCCTGATCGCCGACGATGTCGCCGACACGGGCAAGACACTGAGGCTCGTGCACGACTTCTGCCTCGACCACGTCGCCGAGGTCCGGTCCGCCGTCATCTACGAGAAGTCGCACTCCCTGGTGAAGTGCGAGTACGTGTGGAAGAGGACCGACGACTGGATCGAGTTCCCGTGGTCGACGGAAGGGCCGGTCGTCAGGCGCGACGGCCAGGTGCTCGACGCCTGATCGGAGGAGGACGCGACCACGACTGCACGACGGGGCGGTCGTCGCGGACCAGTTGTCCTTGACGACCGCCTGATCGGCCGTGGGAGCGCGGTCTCGTCGGGGCGTGTCCGGTCCGGTCCGGACCGGGTCTCGGGGACCGCGCGCCTTCCGCAGGGCCGGTGTCATGCGGGCCGGAGGCCGAACGGCGGCGCCGGACAAGCCGGCCCCCATGGGCCGACCACGGCGTGAAACCGGTCCAGCGCCGGGCGGGAGCCGCGGGCTATCGGCGGCGGCCCTGCACGGACGACGGCGCGTTCGCGTGGGTCATGGTGTGGTCGGGGCTGTACGGGACGCGTGGTGCCGTGAGCCGGTGACGATGAGTGAGACGTTTTGCCCACCGAAGCCGAAGGAGTTGCTGAGCACGGCCTCCTGGGGGACGTCTCGTCGCTCTGCGACGACATCGAGATCGATGTCGGGACCGATGCCGGCGGCGGTGAGGTTACGGGTCGGCGGGATGACGCCGTGCTCCACACTGAGGACGGCGATGAGTGCTTCGATCGCGCCGGCGGCGCCGAAGAGATGACCGAGCGCGGCCTTGGGGGCCGTCACGGTGGCGTGGCCGAAGACCTCCCTGATCGCGCGTGCCTCGGCGACGTCGCCGACCGGAGTTCCGGTGGCGTGGGCGTTGATGTGACTGATCTGCTCGGGAGCCAAACCGGCTTGCGCGAGGGCCTTCCGCATGGCGGAGATCTGACCGGAACCGTCGGGAGCGGGCGCCGTGATGTGGTGGGCGTCGGCGGCGATGCCGGCGCCCGCGAGCACCGCGTGGACGCGCGCGCCTCGGGCCCTGGCATGCTCGGCGCTTTCGAGCACCATGACAGCGGCGCCTTCGCTGAGGACGAATCCACTGCGGTCCGCGGCGAACGGCCGTGACGCCGAGGCGGGTTCGGCGGTGTGCCTCGACAGTGCCTGTGCCTGGGCGAAGCCAGCGACGGTGATCGGGGTGGTTGCGGCCTCGGTCCCGCCCGCGATGACCACGTCCGCCTCGCCGGCACGGATCAGCCTGGCCCCCAGGGCGATCGCCTCGGCACCGGAGGAGCACGCCGAGACGGGCGTGTAGACCCCGGCCCGTGCGCCGTATTCGATGCTGATCAGCGCCGCCGCCGCATTGGGCATGAGCATCGGGACCGTGCGTGGCGAGACGCGCCGGGTCCCGGCCGCTTCCAGTACGTCGTCCTCCTTCAGCAGCGTCCCTATGCCGCCGATGCCCGTGCCGATCGCCGAGGCGAGTCGGTCCGGGTCCACCTCTGGGGCGCCGGCATCGGCCCAGGCTTCGGCCGCCGCGATGAAGGCCGCCTGCTGCGAGCGGTCGAGCCGCCTGGCCTGTACCGGCGGCAGCAACTCGGCGGGGTCGATCGCCATCGCCCCAGCAACGGTGTCGGGAAGGCCGACGTCCTCGTGGCCGCGCAGGACGCCCCCGCGGATGCCCGACTCGCCGGCAAGCAGGGCCTCCCAGGTGGACGCCACGTCTGCCCCGAGAGGTGTGATCGCGCCGAGTCCGGTCACGACGACTTCAGTCCGGTGCATGCCCCTCAACCTTTCTTGTATGCGATACAAGCCAACAGCCCTGTTGTATCACATACAATTTGGGTGTGGAGAAGAAGCGAACCGAAGCCCGATCAACGCCGGCCCGTTCGCGTGACCGCGGTCGCGCGACGAGGCGCCGACTGATCGAGGCAACTGCACGGCTCTGCAAGGAGCGGCCCGGCGCCGAGATGAGCGTCGCGGAGATCGCGAACGCGGCAGGCGCCTTCCCCAATCAGGTCACCTACCACTTCGGCTCCAAGGACTCACTGCTCGTGCACGCCGCCTTCCTCGGCCTGCTGCACGACGCCCGACGGATCGAGCGCATCGGTCGCCAAGCCCCCGATGCAGCGACATTCCGGCGCAACATCGCTCGCGCCGTACTGGCCATGCCCTCGCTCCCGTCAGTCACGCGAGCGCTCGCCGCCGGGATCTCCAAGCCCGAACTCGCCCCCGTGGTCGACCGGCACCTCCAGTTGCTGTTCCGGCAATCCGAGCGCTTCGTGAGCCAGCTCATCGACAGCCGCGGCTGGACGGCCCGTCGACCACTCGACGTGGAGGCCAGGACGTTCTGGAGCACCGCGCTCGGCGCCGTGCTGCTCGTCCGCGCCGGGGCGCACGGCACCGTCGCCGACCTCGACCTCGCCGGAGCATTGACCATCCACGACGAACCCGATCCCGGCCAAGAGGACGCCTCATGCGCACCCTGTACCTGTAGCGCCGGACACCGTCATACCGGGGTACCACAGAGGACTTGACACCCCGGTATGACGGTTTCCGCCCCTTCTCGCCCCTACCGTCGCCCCTGTTGGGAACGAAGACGGAACCGAACGAGGAGGAACGGCGATGAACAGGCGAGGACGGACCGTGGCGGCGGTGCTGCTGGCGGCGACGGCGACGTTGGGCGTGGTCGGCGCACCGGGCGCGGTGGCGGCGCCGGAACCGGACACCGAGCAGCAGGCCAGGGCCTGGCTGCCGCAGCCAACCGGGCCGTACCCGGTCGGCACGACGTCCCTGCAGCTCACGGACGACGGCCGGGACGACCCCTGGAAACCCGGGCAGCACCGCAAACTGATGATCAGCTTCTGGTACCCGACCACCCGGCCCGCCACCGGCAACGACCGCGCACCGTACATGGTCCCCGCTGCCGCCGACCACTTCGGCAGCGCCGGGAGCGTCGGCCAGAGCGACTACGTCTTCGAGCCCGGCCGCACCGACTGGGCAGGCATCCGCACCCACGCCCGCGCCGACGCGCCCGCCCTCCCCGGCGGCAAGCGGCCCGTCGTGCTGTACTCGGCGGGCTTCGGCGACCCGCGCACCTGGGGCACCGGCCTGGTGGAGGACCTCGCCTCGCGCGGCTACACCGTCGTCACCGTCGACCACACCTACGACGCCTCCGAGGTCGCCTTCCCCGACGGGGACCTCGCCACCTCCGTTCTCCCCGCGCTGTTCGCCCAGCCCGGCCTCGACATGGGCGCCCTCCTGCGCAAGATGCTGCAGACCCGGGTCGACGACACCCGCTTCGTCCTGGACCAGCTCGCCGGGCTGCGACACGACAAGCAGCTGCCGGCCGGCCTCGCCGCCTCCCTCGACCTCGACCGGATCGGCATGGTCGGCCACTCCGGGGGCGGCTCCACGGCCCTCCAGACCATGCACGACGATCCGCGCCTCAAGGCCGGCGTCAACCTCGACGGCCAGCTGCACTTCCCCGGCCCGGACGGGAGGACCGGCGTCTTCCTGCCCAGCGTCGCCGAGGACGGCCTGACCCGGCCCTTCCTGCTCATGGGCACCCAGGACCCCGACTCCGGCAGCTACCACCAACAGCCCGGCTGGAACGCCCTGTGGCAGCACAGCACCGGCTGGCACGCCGACGTGACCCTCACCGGCTCCCGCCACGGCTCCTACACCGACGCGCAGTCCCTGCTGCCCCAGCTCGCCCGCCAGGGCGCGATCAGCGGGGAGAAGCTGACCGAGGCCGTCGGCGACGTCCGCCCGGACCGCGCGGTGCCGGCCACCCGCTCGTACGTCGCGTCGTTCTTCGACCGCTGGCTGCGCGGCCACGACGACCATCTCCTGGACGGCCCGTCGCCGAGCTTCCCCGAGGTGGTCTACGAGCGATGATGCGCAACCGGAGCCGTGAGTGACGCGCGTGACGGGGGTGCAGCTTGCCCGGAAGGCGGGCGTCAGCGTCGACCACCGCGATGTCGTGATGGTCCTCGGCCCAGTCGATTCCGCAGGTCACATGTCATGCGTGCGCCTATCGAAGCGCATGCTGTCCGTCGGTGGCTCGAACCGCGTCCGCTACGACCGCCGCGATCGCACGGGCGAGGGCCGCGCTCAGGGCCGGAGGGGCAGCAGCGGTCGTGCCGGCAAGGCCGATGGCTGTTCAACGGTCACGGGGCCAGCAGATCGCGCAACGCCTCCCCGAAGGCCGTGAGCGGATACTGCTCGCTTCCGCAGCCGGGCATCTCCAGCTTCTTGAGCTGTCCGCCGACGATGTGGGACACCAGCGGCACGGGCAGGGCGTCCGGCCACAGGCCGGTCCGCTTGCCCTCGGAGAGCACGCGCCGGAAGGCACCGGTGGAGCCCCGCAGGCTCCGGCCGTTCGCCTTCAACTCGTCGGCAGCGCACTCGCCTCGACCCTCGACGACCTGGAGCAGGATCTGCTGCGCGCGGGGCGGCAGACGGTCGTAGTACGAGCGGGCCCGCTCCGGGGTCCAGCGGTCGTCGGGCACCGCGGTCACGACGGCGGCCGGTGTGGAGGCGAGGGCGAGCAGCTTCTCAAGCACCTCGGGGGTCGGATCCTCCACGGTGATCGTGATCTTCATGGCGGACACCTTGGCAGCTTGAGGTACTGAACACAAATGACCTCGACAAACGTGTCGCAGACGTGCGGCCGCCGGACGGCGCCGCCCACGCACGACGCCCGGCCGGGAAACCCCGGCCGGGCGCGTGCCGTGCTGTCCTCCGGTGGGTCGGGGATCAGAACTCGGTGCTGACCGTGACGCCGCTGAAGTCGGTCACGGCGTACAGGCTGAGGTAGCGGTAGCCGGCCGTCGGGTTGGTGACGGTGAGGGACTGGGTGGTACCGGCGTTGGTGGAGGAGGCGGTGTAGGCGCTCGGCGAGGCCCAGGTGCCCGGGTTGTAGTAGAGGTGCGCGGTGCCGGTGCCGCCGGAGGTGGTGACCTTCAGGGTGGTGGTTCCGGCCGGCAGGTAGACGTACAGGTAGTCCAGGTTGCCAGCGGTCGCGGCGCGGCCGCTGCGCGAGCAGTTCCGGCCCATCGCGTCGGTGCGCTGCTCGGTGCAGGTCGGCAGGGTGGCCGGGGCGGCGGTCACGGTGACGGTGGCCGGGGTGGTGGCGATCCGGCCGCTGTCGTCGGTGGTGGTCAGGGCCACGGTGTAGCTGCCGGCCGCCGCGTAGGTGTGGCTCGGGTTGCGCTCGTCCGAGGAGGTGCCGTCGCCGAAGGTCCAGTGCCACGCGGTGATCCGGCCGGGGCCGGTCTGCACGGACCGGTCGTTCACGCTGACGGTCGCGCCGTTCACCGAGGTGTCGAACAGGGCGGTCGGGCCGGGGGCGTAGCAGGCGCCGGCGGCGCAGGCGGTGAGCCAGGCGTCGAAGTCGGCGTCGTAGGAGGTGCCGAGGTTGTTGTAGACCGCGTAGCCGCCGGTGTAGTCACCGACGCGGAACCGGGCCAGCATGGCCTGGACGTCGGCCGGGTGCTTCTCCAGCATGTACCGGGCGGCCAGGTAGCCCCACGGGTAGACGCGGGTCGAGTCCGAGTTGCCGGAGGTGCTCTGGAAGAGGGTGCTGAGCTTGTAGGTGTGCTTGGCGGCCTGGGTCATCGCGTCGGTGTCGGTGGCGCCGCGGTAGCTGTGCGAGACGTACTCGGCGAGGCCTTCGACCCACCAGATGTCGGGGACGGACATCTGGGTGCGGTAGCTGCCCTTCAGGTCGTGGATGCTGTCGAGGTAGTGGGTGTACTCGTGGTTGAGGTTCCACACCCGGGCGGGGTCGTTGTTGTTCCAGGTCTTCTGGTACATCACGGTCGCGGCCCGCGCGTTCGGGTCGGACGCGTCCATGACGGTCTGGCCGCCGTTGTCGGTGTCGTTGCCGAAGATCGCCCACGAGTAGGTGGTGTAGTCGGTCTTGTTGGCGAAGATCCCGAAGGTGACGTTCTTGGCGTACTGGTTCGGGATCGGCCCGTTGTCCTTGACCACGTTGTGGAAGAACGCGTCCTGCTTGCGCAGGCTGGCGCAGACGGTGGCCAGTTCGTCGGCCGACAGCGCCTGGGCCTGGAGGGTGCGGTTGTCGCAGACCAGCTGGTTCGGCAGGACCACCGAGGTGAGCTTGGCGGGCAGGTTGCAGATGTCGTAGTACGAGCACTGGCCGCCGTTGTAGTACGCGGCCTGGACGGCCGTGTGCACGTACAGCGGCGCCGCGGGCGTCAGCAGCGGTGCGGAGTCCAGCACCTTCCTGACCAGCGGCTTGACCGCTGCTTCGACGGCGGGGCCGCTCCCGGCCATCCGGGCCAGGTCGTTGCCCGCGTTGGTGTCGAGGACGGCGTTGGGCCCGCTGAGCAGGTCCTTGTGGTTGATCGCGAAGTCGGCGAGGGAGTGGGCGAGGCTCGGGTCGGCGGCGACCGCCTTGACGAAGTCCGGGTTCGAGTTGCCCCGCCAGAGCGGGAACTGCAGAACGGAGTTGACCGCGCCGACCATCTTCGGGACCGCGTTGTAGGAGTTGTCGTAGTCGTCCAGTATCCGCTTGTAGACGCCCAGGTAGCCGGCCTGGACGTTGGCGCTGTCGGTGAGCCACACCACGTCCCTGAGCACGATGCCGTTGCTCTCGGTGACGTCGTGCCAGCGAGTGCCGGCGAAGAACGTGTCCAGGGCGGCCCTGACGGCGGTGGTGAGCTCGCCGGTGTACGGGCCGGCCGCGTCGGGGTAGTAGAACTGGATGTAGTAGCCCACCTGCAGGTAGAGCGCCAGCTGGAGGATGCCGGTCGAGTTGTCGCCGGTGTAGCCGGCCGCCAGGTCCTTGAAGGCGCCCGCGACGGACAGCATCCGGGACTGCTGGAAGATGCTCGGGTCGGTGCCACCGCTGCTGTACAGGCCCCGGATGCACTCCGGGGTCGAGCTCTTGATGAACGCGACCAGGTCGGTCCCGGTGCGGCCGGCGAAGTCGGCCGGGGTGCAACCCGGCGCGG